>DPAC01000078.1 GCA_003517675.1 Porphyromonadaceae bacterium
GGCTTGTTGCCGGCACCCAGGCCTCCGGTAGTGTGCTGCCCCAGCTGCACTTTCACCGGCACGGGTGACTCCATCAGTGCCTGGTTGTCGGTATTGCAGAGTGCGAATGAGACATCACGTATTCCACCCTGGAACATGTGGTTCACCGCATTACCACCGCCACCGCCCACACCAATCACCTTGATGATGGCATCCGTACGACTCTCAATTTGAAAATCCAGTATCTCGTCATTCATTGCACACAATTGTTACAGGGTTATTCGTCATCTTCTGAAAAGATGTTGCCGAACATATCTTCCATTTTTGAGAGGAAACCACCTTCTGTCTTCTCGTTTTTTTCTTTCTTTACTTTCTCTTTTTTCGGTTTTTTTTCTCTCTCCGGCCTGGAGCGCCAGGGCCAACCAGAGGAGGAGGATGGCTCCTCATCACCCGACACAACAGGCTGCTCCGCCATGATCTTTTCACAATCTTCACCAGCGCTAAGAAGCATGCCCAACACCACGGTGAAAGCGGGATCACTGGTCAGCTCCGGGGCGTTGTTGATCATCGTCTTGCGAGCAGTTGCCCTGCGTACCGCCATTTTCAGCTTCTGTCCCAGGTAAAGGTCCAGATTCTTGAGTAGCGATGCACCTCCGGTGATAACCACGCCTGCACCCAGCTGCCCCTCATAACCCGAGAGGGAGATCTGCTCCCGGATATTGGCGATGATCTCATCGAGTCGCATCCCGATCACCTTGTTCAGTTCTGCCAGATCAACATCCGGTTTGGAAGAGAATGGAGAGGTGAAGATTGGTCCCTCATGCGTTTCCATTGCCTTGCCAAACTTGATCTTCAGTTGATCGGCATCGTTTTCGGTGAAGTTGAGTGCACAGATATCTCTTGTGATGGTGCGCCCCCCAAAGGGGATCACCACCATACGGCGCAGGATGCCCTCCTTATAGACCGACAAGGTGGTGGTACCAGCACCGAAATCGATGAAAGCACATCCCAGCTCTTTCTCTTCATCGGTGAGAGCAATAGCGGCAGCGGCTGTAGGTCCCACCACATAACCGGCAATCTCGAGCTCTGTCTTGGCTGTGATGCTTTTCTCAATGTTGTTCATCAGGTTGGGTCGTCCCACGATCAGCTCAAAACCAGCCTCAATCTGACTACCGGTGACTCCCACCGGGCTTCTCTCCGGCTTATCATCGATGTAATACTCCACGTCGGCCACCTGATAGTTGCGTTTCAGGTCGGGCTGGTACTTCTCGGCAGCGCTTCGCAATTGTGAGACCACCTCCCCGGTAACCATACCGGCAGGCAGCTGTCTCATCTCGTTGTACTCAAGGGTGTGGAGCGACTGACCGGCAAGCGACACATATACCCTGCCAATTTTTCGATCGCTGCTGTTCTCCAGCATCCTCACCAGCTTCTGCACGTTGGCACCTGCCTGTTCGATGTTGTAAACCACCCCCCTGCGGATGGAGTTGCCCGCGTCGATGCTGCCACTGGTGATCACCGAAATGACACCATTGTCATTCCTTCGCCCCATTACTCCTTTGATTCTGGAGGTACCCAGATCGATCACAGCCGTAAATCCTGATGAAGTCATATGATTGATGAACTTTTGTCAATATCTTTTTTAACAAACACTCTGCCAAACGCTATTGTTTGCACATTCACATCATTTAATGGGTGAAACGCCGGGTAGGGATCTTATTGGCAGCAACTGCGGCATAGAAGTGAGTATGCTACTTTCTGGTGCAGACCACCTGATTCTCATATTTCAGGTTGATCTCACTGTAACGGTTCCATCCCACCACACTGAGCCCCTCATCCACAAAACGAACAAATTTGGATAGCTTGGCAGGGTAATCCTCCAGCTCCCCCATCACTACTTGAAAATCCCCTGCACGGGGTATCAACACCACATCACCGTTGCTTCTGACATCAATCTGTTCGATCCAGGCATCCCAGTCGGCGTTACGTTGCAGAAACATGGCAAAATCGTACAGCGCCCCTCTGGCAAACTCCTCGCTCACTGCCCCCGTAGCTACCGGCACATAGACAGTAAAAGCATCGGAGACAGGCATGATGCGTCGTTCCTGATCCACGTAAAAGCTGCCAGCCCGGTCCGACAGGACGCGAAGCACCGGCTGCCGCTGACGGATAAGGGCTACGATGCCACTGGCGGGAGTGGTATAAACCTCTGCCGACTCCACCAACTGGTTGGTGAGGATGGCGTCACGAATGGCCAGTGTATTGATTTCACCAAACGGCTTGCCAACAGGATAGAGGTTGTGTCGTTTCACCAGACTCTCGATATCCCGGGTAAGCACAAACTGTATCCTGCTGCTGTCTTCAATCACCACCTCAAAGGCCTCACATGGCTTGTTGCGTGCGAGCTTCCTGAAATAGGCGGCCGAAAAGACCAGATAGGCTATTGTCAGCAGTGCAACCAGTATGAGCAGAAATTTTTTCAAGCGTTCATTCGGTTTGTGATGTCCATGCAAAGATACATCAAGATGCGCAAAGCCCCTGCAAATTAATGTTCGTTAATCATTCTGCAGATAACGTTCCCGCAACATTTTTTCGATCGCCGGCAACTGGCGGTCGATGTCGCCGGCACCAAAGGTGACCAACACTTCAAGGTCTAAGGTACGAAGATGATCCACCAGCTGTTCCTTGTTGCACAACTGCTTTCGGGTGAGGGAGATCTTTTCAAGCAACATCTCCGAGGTAACCCCTTTCATTGGCTCCTCCCGTGCCGGGTAGATATCGAGCAGGATCACCTCGTCGGAGAGTGAGAGGCTCCGGGCAAACTGATCGGCAAAGTCACGTGTACGACTATAGAGATGTGGCTGAAAGACAGCCGTCAATTTCCGTCCGGGGTAGAGCGCTTTGATCGATTCGATGGCTGCTGTCAGCTCTCTGGGGTGGTGGGCATAGTCATCGATGAAGACAATCCGTTCGCTCTTGATATGGAAGTCGAACCTACGTCTTGCACCTTTGAAGCTCTCCACCCCTCTTCGTATCTCATCGGCTGTCACCCCGCAGAGCTCTGCCGCAGCGATGGCAGCCACACTGTTTTCGATATTGACTTTTACCGGCACCCCCAGGTTAATGTTGTTGATCCTTTGCCGGGGAGAGACATAGTCGAACCGGATCTCACCCTCCCCCATAAGGATGTTCTCCGCATGATAATCGCCCTGATCCTGTGAGTAGCTCCAGTGAGATACCCCCTCCGCTGTGCGGGGGGTCACATCAACCCCTCTTTTCAGGATGAGGTGACCGCCGGGACGGATCAGCGAGGTGAAATGTTCAAAGCTCTCGCGATAAGCCTCTGGTGTGCCGTAGATATCCAGATGATCGGGATCGGCAGAGGTGATGATGGCGATATGGGGTCTGAGCCAGTGAAAGGAGCGGTCATACTCATCCGCCTCGGCAACAGTGATCCTGCTCCGTTCCGAAAGCAGAAGGTTGGTGTTGTAGTTTTTCAGGATACCCCCCAGAAAAGCGTTGCACCCAACATGTGACTGATGCAGCAGGTGAGCGGTCATGCTTGAGACGGTGGTCTTGCCATGTGTTCCTGCCACACAGATGGCATCGCTGGCACGGGTGATCTCACCCAGCAACTCCGCTCTTTTCATCATCCGAAAACCATTCTCTCTGAAGTAGGAGAGCTCACCGTGACTGTTCGGCACGGCAGGCGTGAAGACCACCAGTGTCCGCTCTTTGTCGGTGAACGAGAGCGGGATCTCATCAATCCGGTCATTGTAGTGCAGATAGGCACCCTCCTTGCGCAGCTGCTCCGTGAGAGGCGATTCCGTGCGATCATACCCTCCTACCTGCTTTCCCTGTGCGAGGAAGTAGCGGGCCAGGTTGCTCATGCCAATTCCACCGATTCCAATGAAATAGAGGTGATCGTAGTTGAATCTGGGCATGTTGTGGTTCTCCATCATTTCATTCATCATCAGTGACGCTTCACCATTTTTGCGATCTCATCAACGATTCTGCCTGCGGAGTCAGGCTGTGCCAGCGAAGCAATGTTGCGGCTCAGCTCCTGCAGGCGGCTCTCGTCACGTACCAGCCTGATGGCTTCATCGAACAGCCTTTCAGCGGCGAGCCTGTCGGGAACCATCAGCGCGGCATCCTTTCTCACCAGTGCTTCGGCATTGTGTGTCTGATGATCCTCCGCCACATTGGGGGATGGCACCAGGATCACTGCCTTTTGCAGGAGTGACAACTCGGAGATGGAACCTGCACCCGCACGAGAGATCACCAGGTCGGCTACGGCATAGGCATAATCCATGCGGGAAAGGAAATCGAACAGGTGGACATTGGCTGGTATCTTACCGTTGCGCTGCAGTTGCTGCATCTCTTCGTAGTAATACTTCCCGCATTGCCAGATCACCTGCAGGTCGTCACTCTCACCCAGCTTGTTGAATGCTGCCACGATGCTCTCGTTCAGGGTGCGGGCACCCAGGCTTCCGCCCACCATCAGGATGGTTTTTCTTGCCGGATCGAGTCCGAAAAAAAGGCACCCTTCGCTCCGTTTCTGTTCCGTGATCACCAGGTCCTGCCGGCAGGGATTGCCGGTGAGCACAATCTTCTCTTTCGGGAAGAAACGCTCCATGCCATCATACGCTACACAGATCACCGCTGCCCTCTTTGCCAGCATCTTGTTGGTGACACCGGCATAAGAGTTCTGTTCCTGCAGGAGCGTCGGCACTCCAGCGGCAGCAGCCGCTTTCAGCAAGGGACCACTGGCATAGCCACCCACTCCAACCGCAACATCGGGTCTGAAATCTTTCACAATCTGCCTTGCCTGACGCATGCTTTTAAACAACTGCCAACCTACTGAGATGTTTTTCAGTAGGTTTTTCCGGTCGAAACCAGCCACCGGTAAGCCAATGATACGATATCCGGCTGCGGGCACCCGTTCCATCTCCATCCTGCCGAGGGCTCCCACAAAGAGGATCTCAGCCCCGGGCCAGCGTTCCCTGACAGCGTTGGCAATTGAGATGGCGGGAAAGATGTGACCACCGGTGCCTCCACCGCTGACGATCACCCTGGGATCATTCAGATTGACTTGCTCTCTTGTCTGCATGAGATTCCTATTTTCAAGCCGGTTGGGCTATCTGGTTCACTTTCTCTTCCTCTAACTCATCACTGCCGGTTGTCTCCTCCCCCTCATCATCCCTCTCAACGGTTGACTCAACCGGCTCCTCATTTTTCTTTTTGCCAATACCAAAACGATCAGCACTCAGCATCAGTCCGAAATAGGCACAGGTGATCAGCGTTGAAGTACCACCGCGACTGATCAACGGTAGCGGCTGGCCGGTTACCGGGATCAGGGTGACTGCCACTGCCATGCTGATGAAAGCCTGTATCGACAGCATCATGGCGGCGCCCAGCACCAGATATTTGGGGAATAGCTTCTCCGTGTTACGCGCAATCATGCCTGCCCGGATCATGGTGAGCACCTAGAGCAACAGCACAACCAATGC
>DPAC01000052.1 GCA_003517675.1 Porphyromonadaceae bacterium
TTTTACACGTCACAGCTTGATTTTTATCTTCTTCTCTTTTGATTCATTGCCAAATGCATCCAAGGCGGTCACCACGTAGGTATATTTTTTCTCCCCTCCTTCGTACGGCAGCACGAAAAAATTATAGGGCGTCACTTGCAGTATATGCTCTGACCGGTTGGTGTCTACTTTTTCTTTGTGACCAAAACGATAGACCACATACTTCTGTGCCGCTTCGGGATTCGTGGTGTCTCCCGCATGTTCCCAAGAGAGAAAATGCATATCTTCGGTAAATACTTCGGTGAGCTTCTTCACGGCACCGGGACGGCCATCGTGCATGTGCGTATAGGCCGGCACCAATGCTTTAGCCCGGTGGATATCGGTTTTCAGCACATCGGCCACCCCTTCAAAATTATCCAGAATCTGATACCCGTACCAGTAGCAGTTGCCGTGTACAAAAGCCATTTCGCGCGAAAGCCTGATTTTGGCATGCAGCTCATTTTTATCGATGCTGCGTTTCAGATCCTGACCAATGTAAAGATGCCGCTGATAATTGTGTGCATTCCACCAGTGCAACAACGTCGTATAATCGGCGGCACGATGCCCTGTTTCCCAGTAAAGCTGCGGCAGGTTATAATCGATCCATCCTTTCTCCACCCAAAGGCGGATGTCGGCATAGAGGTCGTCGTAGTTCTGCAGTCCGTTTGTATCACTTCCATCGGGATCGTTCCGCTTGTTGCGGTAAATGCCAAAGGGACTGATACCGAAACGCACCCACGGCTTTGTGCCCGCAATGGTATATTGAATCTGTTGAATCAGCAGGTTCACGTTGTTGCGGCGCCAGTCGCCCCGCTGCGATGGAGAGAAGCCCTGCGAAGCCGCATACATTTGGAAGCTTTTATCATCGGGAAAAGGGGTACCGGCAATGGGGTACGGGTAGAAATAATCATCCATGTGGATCGCATCTACATCGTACCGGGAAACGATATCCCGCACCACCTCACAGATAAAACCCCTGTTTTCCGGCAGACCGGGGTCGAAGAAGAGCTGGTTGCCGTACTGTATAAACCTTTCGGGGTTTCTCCAATAGAGGTGATTCTCCGCAAGGGGATTGTTCAGATTCGTTTTCACCCGGTAGGGATTGAGCCAGGCATGTAACTCCATTCCCCTCCGGTGGCACTCTTCGACAAGGAAAGAGAGCGGATCGAAGGAGGGATCATCGGGTGCTTTGCCCTGTTCACCGGTAAGGAAACGGCTCCACGGTTCCAGATCCGATTTGTAAAAGGCGTCTGCTTCAGGACGTATCTGGAAGATGACTGCATTGATGCCGGCCTCATCCAGCTTGCGCACCATCTCGGAAAGATAATGTTTCATGGCGGCACTGTTCATCTGCCGGTAACGCGACTGGCCCACTGTCTGGATCCATGCACCACGAAATTCGCGTTTAGGAGTGGCATCGGGCTGCCGCGTGAGTATGGTTTTGGAGGAGCCGCAAGCGGCAAAAAAAAGAACGGCAAAAAAGAAAAAAAATAAACGGGTATCTCGTTTCATAGGTTGTAACGAATGGAAAAGATTTCAGGGAATGAAAATATAATTATCGCTCCCGAGCAACTGATCGGCCAGTTGTTGTTTCGGATAAATCACGATGCGACTGAAATGCGGAAAACGATTTTCTAACCGACTGGGCATACTTTCTAATATCGGGATATGAGAAATATACCCGCTATGGGCAGAGATGAGGATGATTAAATCATCTTTTCTGATCTGATCACCACAGGACAAGGGATTATCCCAATCCTGAAAGGGTTTAAAAATGAAGGTCCCCGTTTTTTTCTGACCCGAGATGATCTTCTGCGTATCGGGATGACCCAGATGCATCACCGGGATGGATAGCTCCGAAGAGAGCTTGGCAACTTTGCTTACCCACATTCCAAAGCCTTCCTCTTTTTCGGCCAGGGGCGGTGAGATGAGCACGATCCGCTTGTGGTTGATCAGGCTCTGCTCCACATGACACACCCACAGGTTTTTATCCATATACTTAATGATCATTTCGATTTTATCCCCCAGCAATCTATCCCATAAACCGGCTTTACCCGGCCAGCCGAGGATGACCAAATCGGACATTGTCTCACGGGCTATTCTTATAATACCATCTGCAGGATTATGATCAATGGTCGTGATAATGTCCACATTCACTTCGGCCGCCATTGCAGTGGAGACAAATTCCTGCAGTTTCTTCCGGAAATTGACGATATTCTTTTCAGCTTCCTCGTTGTTGGGCACGACGCCCAGCAGTGAAACAGGGTTAACCGATTTCTTCTCCTTCAGCAACAAAGCGAGATGCACATGATAGCCGATATTGGTGGGATTGGCGATGGGCACCAGAATCTTCTCTTCTGCAAAATGTCCCATTGAGGAAGGCGACAACGGTGCATTTTCCTCACTGATGGCAATCTTCCGTGCAGCCCGCTGCGTAAAGACAGAAGCCACAATGCAGGTCAGCAGGATCAGGATGATGGTCCCGTTCAGAATATATTCATCCAGAATACCGGCTCTGTATCCAACAAGAATAATAGCCAGTGCGGCTGCAGCATGCGAACTGCTCAGCCCAAAGATCAGTGTTCTCTGGGTAGCCGAATAGCGGAATGTTTTTTGGGTAGCCAGTGCTGCAAGCCATTTTCCTGTTAACGCTACAAGGGTGAGCGTCATGGCCACAATGAGGGTACGTGGGCCGTCGAGCACGACTGAAATATCCACCAGCATGCCGACCGATATCAGAAAGATGGGGATGAACAAGGCATTTCCAAAAAACTCTATACGGTTCATCAATGCCGAGGAACGAGGAATAAGCCTGTTCAGGGACAACCCCGCAGCAAACGCACCAATAATGGGCTCAATACCTCCAAGCTCAACCAAAAATCCCGCAGAGAAAACAACAAACAATACAAAAACAAAGTTTGAATATTTTTCAGATTCGGCTTTTTGAAAGAACCACCTGGCTATGCGCGGAGTGAGAAGAAATAGGATCAGTGAGAAAACAATCAGTGATATCACAAGATTCAGAAGAAAACCCAGATTGAGCCCGCCATCATTGTTTGAAAGTACCAGCGCCAGTATGATCAGCACCCCCGTATCGGTGAGAATAGTCCCGCCGACCGTGATTGCCACCGCCTGATTTCTTGCAACACCCAAGCGACTGACTATGGGATAAGCAACCAGTGTATGCGTAGAGAACATGCTTGCCGTGAGAAAACTGGCGTTCGCATCGTAGCCCAGCAGATAATGACATACCGGATACCCTATCAACAGCGGAATGATGAAGGTGAAAAATCCAAAGGCCAGACTCTTGTTTCTGTGCTTCACAAATTCACCCAAATCAAGCTCCAGCCCTACAATAAACATGATATAGAGCAACCCGATGGTAGAGAACATCTCCACCCCACCGTGGTTGTTATCTATCAAGTTCAGACCATGGGGACCGATAATGACGCCGGCAATGATCAATCCGATGATACTGGGCACATTGATGCGATTGAGCAGGATCGGAGCCAGCAGAACAATCAGCAAAAGAATGGAAAATATCAATACCGGATTGGTGAACGGTAGCGTGAACACATGCTGTAATTCGGTTAGAAAATCTGCCATCGGGATAACTTTATGGATTTGTAACCAGAGGCTGCGTACCGGCAATATCCTCTGTGAACGACAAAATTAAACAAATAATTTGACTTATTTGACATCGGCAACTTTTATGGAGACGCTAAAGTAATTATCTTTGCAGGTTATATGACCAAAATATGAGTGACCGAGAATATATCGAAATAAAAGGTGCGCGCGTCAACAACCTCAAGAACATCGATGTGAACATCCCCCGCAACAGTTTCACTGTGATCACCGGCCTCTCCGGCTCCGGCAAGTCCTCCCTCGCTTTTGACACCCTCTATGCAGAGGGGCAGCGACGCTATGTGGAGAGCCTCTCGGCCTATGCACGCCAATTTCTGGGGCGCATGCACAAACCGGAATGTGATTATATCCGGGGTATTCCGCCTGCCATCGCCATCGAACAGAAGACCACCACACGCAACCCCCGCTCCACGGTGGGCACCTCAACCGAGATCTATGAATATCTGCGGCTGCTCTATGCCCGCATCGGCAAAACCATCTCTCCCGTTTCGGGAGAGGAGGTGAAGCGGCATTACGTGCAGGATGTGGTGGAGAAGATGAAAACGTACCGCCCCGGCACACGGATGGCGGTGCTCTCCTCCATCCAGCTGCGCAACGGCCGCAACCTGCGTGAGCAGCTCGACATCCTGATGAAGGAAGGGTTCAGTCGCGTGGATGTGGGGGAACAGTTTTACCGCATCGATGAGCTGCTGGCACAGAAGCAGCTACCCCCCTCAGAAGAGGTGCTGCTGGTGATCGACCGGCTCTCCTGTTCACCCGACAAGGCGACCGTCAACCGGCTCTCCGACTCGGTGGAGACCGCCTTCCTGGAAGGCAACGGCGAGTGCATCGTCCGCTTTTGGGGAGAGGAGGGGATGGAGAGCTTCACCTTCTCCAACCGCTTCGAAGCCGACGGCATCACCTTCGAGGAGCCGACCGAGATGATGTTCAATTTCAACAGTCCGGTAGGAGCATGCCCCAAGTGCGAAGGATTCGGCAAGGTGATGGGCATCGA
>DPAC01000083.1 GCA_003517675.1 Porphyromonadaceae bacterium
CTGGCGTTGAGTGATAAACCGATTGAGTTATTCCCGAAAGGAGTATATCATACTTTTCCCTCGGATGCTCTATTAAACTGGAATATCAAAAATTTCGGCCCTCTCTATATACCCCGGAAAAGGGACAGGATTATTTTGGACAGGACAAATGCATTGATCTACAAAAAGATCATCGAGTGGGAAAAAGGCTATCCCCTTTCGTTTGAGAATGATACGTTGCGGGATAACGGAAAGCCTTTACTGAACTATATGTTCTCCCACAGTTATTATTTTATGGGAGGAGATAAAGTGGAAAATTCGCAGGACTCCCGCTACTGGGGATTGCTTCCCGATGATCTGATTGTAGGAAAAGCATGGCTGATTTGGAAATCGGTAGATCCTCATACAAATAACTTCAAATGGAAACGCTTTATGAAAAGTATAGATTGATATCCAATCAAAGCGTTGATCATAGGCAGATTAAAAAAAGTGAGTTATTAGTGAGTTAAAAAAATTGCTCTTCATAATGAATTTTGCCACTTTTGTATACTAACAAAAATAACTCATTGAAAACGAAAAAACTCCTTCTGAGGAAGGAACTATAAGTAATCATATTATTAATTTAAATTTCTGTTCAATGAAAAAAAAAGTTTTATCCGGGCTGTTCGCCCTTGCACTGCTGGTAGCCACAGGCTACGGAGTGAATCAGAGTATGAAAAGTGATGCCAATCTACCGGATTTGGCCTTGGCTAATGTAGAAGCATTGGCTCAAAGTGAGGAGAAGACGTGTCCTGCCCCATGTATAGACGATGGATCCGGATGCTATTGCTACGGTTGGTATTCATATTGTCGGGAACCAAATTGGTAATTGACTAAAAAAGAACGGATAGAATGTTATTCATTTAATTCCCGTTCTTCTTTTCCCTAATTTGCAGTTATTCCTCTGCCCGATACCGAAAAGAGCTCCACGAGATGAACGATCAAATAGAAAAAGCGAGGAAGGTCATTGAGTAACCTTCGAAAAACAAAAAGCTAAAGTTCATTCAACCCAAAAACCAAAAAATCATATTAAACGAAAAGCTGATTGAAAAAACCAGGAAGATCCTTGGAATCAAAGGATACTACACCAACCTGGAAGAATCTGTGGCAGACAACAAAACCATAATAGAACGTTACCACGAACTCTAAAAAATCGAGCAGGCTTTTAGAATTTCAAAAAACGATCTTCAGACAAGGCAAATATTTCATTTTAAAGAACAACCGATGCAGCTGCACATGCTGATTTGCTTTGTGGCCTTGGTTGTATCAAATCATATTGAATTGCAAACAGGTGTTTCTATCAAAAGATTTATAGATGAATCGAAGAAGATAGTCGATAGGCAACTCTTGAATCAAATTACCAACAAGGTGGTAATCATGAAAGCTGAACCAAAAGTTAAAATGAAAGAGATATTACAAAAATTATTTTCACAGCACTAAAAGGGACAAGTCAGGAAAGATTCAATCATGAGAAAAATACATATACTTGCAATTTTATACGTTGGTGCAGTTTTTTTAAAACGAATGAGCCATTTATAGAAATACATTTATAAATGAAAACAGGTGATAAGTATAAACTAAAAATTTGAAATCCAATGGGTACAAACAAAAAAAATATATTACTTTGTCCGAGTAAACCCATCTAACAATTCTCAGAAGCAATGAAGCACAATTGCATTTTTATCCTCATACTAAGCTGTACCCTGTTATCTGCATGTAATGCGGATAAAAAAGAGACGAATGAAACAACCGTTCAACAGCTTCTTCCCGACAGGCCGGCAGAAGTAACCGTCATGAAGCTGACGGCCACAGATTTTGAACACGAACTGGTCAGCAACGGCAAGATATCGGCAGGAAATATGGCGGAACTCAAGTTTCTGACTTCCGAAATGATCTCCGATATATATGTCAAAAACGGTTCAAGGGTGAACAAGGGGCAGCGTATTGCCATGCTCGATACCTATTCTCTTACCAACGCTTTGAATCAGGCGAAAGACGCCCTCGACAGAAGTAAGCTGGAGTACCAGGATGTGCTGATCGGTCAGGGGTACAAGCCCGATAACCCGAAAGCCATCCCTGAGGAAGTGATGGAACTGGCCAAAGTGAAAAGTGGTTTCAACACAGCGCAAACACAATATGATATGGCGCTCTATAACCTGGAAAAAGCAACACTCACAGCCCCCATCAGCGGCGTGGTTGCCAACCTGTTCGCCAAACCCAATACGCTCTCCTCCCCTTCCGAGATCTTCTGCCACATCATCGACACCCGCAGCCTGGAAGTCACCTTCACAGTGCTGGAAAACGAACTGGCGATGATACGCACCGGTGATAAAATAAAGGTGACACCTTTTTCTCTGCCCGGAGTGGAAGTGGAAGGGCGTGTTTCGGAGATCAATCCTTGGGTGGACAAGAATGGGATGGTGCAGGTAAAAGCCTCAATAGGATACCATGAGCAGATGGTGGAAGGTATGAATGTGCGGGTGAGCATCTTCCGCTCACTGGGCAAGCAGTGGGTCGTGCCCAAAAGCGCTGTCGTTCTGCGCACGGGTAAAGAGGTGGTCTTCACTTTAGAGGATGGAAAAGCCATATGGAATTATGTGCAAACAGGATTGGAGAATGCCAATTCCTACACCATTACAAGTGAAACACTGAAGGAGGGTGATGAGGTCATTATCAGTGGCAATATCAACCTGGCACATGAATCATCGGTGGTAACAATAGAAAACAGTTCCAAATGATCAAAGCCATATTGCAACGCCCGGTGTCGGTAATCATGCTGTTCCTGGCCTGCGTGATTCTGGGGATCATCACCTATAACACGCTGCCTGTATCGCTGCTGCCCGATATCGCCATCCCGGAGATCACCGTGCAGGTGTCGGGCGACAATACTTCGGCCCGGGAACTGGAGAATACGGTAGTAAACCCCATCCGCAGGCAGCTGATGCAGGTGGGCAAACTGCGGGATATCCAAAGCGAAACACGCGACGGATCGGCCATCATCCGCCTGAAATTTGATTACGGAACCGATATCGATCTGGCGTTCATTGAGGTGAACGAAAAGATTGATGCTGCCATGAACAGCCTTCCCCGTGATACACGGCGACCACGGGTGATCAAGGCCAGCGCGACCGACCTGCCTGTATTCTACCTGAACCTTACCCTGAAAAACGATACCCCCTACGCCACCACTGATGAACAGCAATTCCTCGACCTGTCGGAGTTTGCCGACAACGTGGTGAAACGGCGCATCGAACAACTGCCCGAAGTGGCCATGGCTGATATGACGGGGCTGATGTACAAACACCTGCAGATTGTCCTCGACCCTGCCCTGCTCGGGTCGGCATCGATCACCCTGGACGAGATAGAGAACGTGCTTTCGGCCAATAACATTGAACCGGGCAGCATGATTGTACGCGACGGTTATTACGAATACAACATCAAGTTTTCCTCCCTGCTGCGCACGCCCGAAGATGTGCGGAATATCTTCCTGGAGAAGGAAGGGCGACTCTTTCGGCTAAAAGACCTGGCCCGGATTGATGTAGTAAAGCAACCCGAATCGGGAATGTCGTTCATCAACGGGAAAAGGGCTGTCACCATGGGTGTGATCAAGCAGGCTGATGAAACCATGAAGAACCTGCGCAAATCGCTGAACAAAACACTGGATGACCTCGAACGGAGTTATCCGGAGGTGAAGTTCACGGTGAACCGGAATCAGACCGAACTGCTCGACTATACCATTTCAAACCTCCAGCAGAACCTCATCATCGGTTTTATCCTTGTTTTCTTTGTCGCCCTGTTGTTCCTCGGCGACGGCAAATCACCGTTGATTATCGGCATCAGCATGACCACCGCACTGATCACCACCTTTATCTTTTTCTTCCTCTTTGGCCAGTCGATGAACATCATCACCCTGGCAGGACTGATCCTTGCCCTGGGAAACATGATCGACAGTTCCATCGTGGTCACCGATGTCATTACCCAGTACCGGAAACAGGGCTATACACTGGACGATGCATGCGAGAAAGGCACCAAAGAGGTGATCATGCCGATCTTCAGCTCCACGCTGACCACTATCTCCGTATTTGTACCGCTTGTCTTCATGAGCGGCATCGCCGGGGCAATCTTCTACGCTGAAGCTTTTGCCGTAACCGACGGCATGTTTGTCTCCTACCTCACGGGCATCATCCTGCTTCCGGTGCTTTATAAAATTGCATACGGCAGCAAATTTGCAGACAAAAAAACAGAAGGTTTCTTTGCTGCCGTCCAGAAAAAAATTGACCGGGTCATCTTTCCTTCTTATGATAAGGGCATCCGGTATGTATTCAACCATAAGGCTTTCTTCATCGCGTTATTAATCATTGCCGTTCCCCTCTGCGCATTCCTTTTCAACGTGATGCCCAAGACAAGCATGCCCAATATCAGTTATGTGGAAAGCGTTGTCACCGTAGAGTGGAACGAGAATATCCATGTGGATGAGAATGCACAGCGGATATCCAAACTACTCCAGACAACAAAAGAGCTGGCGGTAGAGAATGCCGCCTACGTGGGGCAACGACAGTACCTGCTGGACAAGGACAACGATCTGACCGTTACCGAGGCCCAGTTGTACCTGAAAACCGATAAACCCGCCGGGATCGCATCACTCGAAACACATATATCAGATTGGATTCGTCTCCATTATCCGGATGCCGTAGTCACCTTTTCCCCTCCGGAAAATATTTTCGAGAAGATTTTCGAGACCGGTGAAGCCGAATTGATTGTACAACTTTATCCGAAAAACAGGGAAGAGATACCCGCCCCGGCAGCTATCCGAAAAGTTGAATCGGATTTGGCGGCATACACAGGTGAACAGGCAGAAGGAATCCCTTTTGAACAACAATATGTAATTGTTCCGGACAGGGAAAAACTCCTGCTCTATGGCGTTTCCCGGCAGGAGGTGTCGCAAACATTGAAAACGGCATTCAGGGATAACCAGGTAACCGTATTGCGCTCCTTCCAGCAGTATCTTCCCATCTCCATTGCAGGCAGAGAGCAATCCATTCAGGATGTCCTGCAGCAGACACTGGTATATGGGTACCCGGCCGACGGGTCGCAGGCCATCCGTGTGCCGCTGTCAGCCCTGGTCAGCCTCACCCCCGGCGAGGACATCAAAACCATCATTGCAGGGAAGAACGGGGAATTCATTCCGCTTTACTATTACCAACCCCACCAACCGGAAGTGCTGATGGAAAAAGCCCGTGAGACCATCCGGCAGGGGGATGTGTGGGATGTGGCCTTCGCCGGCAGTTTCTTTTCCAATAGGCAAATGCTGAACGAACTGGTGATCATCTTGCTGGTATCTGTTTTGTTGATGTATTTTATCCTGACTTCCCAGTTCGAAAACTTCCTGCAACCGCTGATCGTATTGGCTGAAATTCCCATCGATATTGCTTTTGCCCTTATCGTCCTCTGGCTCACGGGGCATACCCTGAACCTGATGAGCGCCATCGGAATCGTGGTGACCATCGGGGTAATCCTAACCGATTCCATCCTGAAAATAGACCTGATCAATGAGTTGCGGAAGGGAGGAATGCCATTGATGGAAGCAATTCATACCGGCGGAGTAAGGAGATTGAGAGCCATTATCATGACGGCACTCACATCGCTGTTTTCGATGATCCCCATCCTCTTTACTTTCGATATCGGATCGGAACTGCAGAAACCGCTTGCCATTGCCATGATCAGCGCAATGACCATCGGGACTGTTGTGAGCATATTCCTGATTCCGTTGCTCTATTGGGTAATCTATCGGAAAAGTGA
>DPAC01000116.1 GCA_003517675.1 Porphyromonadaceae bacterium
TTTATGGATGGCATCAACGGGATCACGGGGTTGTACAGCATCGCGGTGCTGGCTTCGCTCCAGTATGTGAACCTGTCGTACGGCAACTTTGTAAATCCCGACCTGATCTGGTACCCGATGATTGCATCCGTCGTGTTCCTCTTCTTCAACTTCCGGAAAAGAGCCAGATGCTTTGCCGGTGACGTGGGTAGCGTGGCCATCGCCTTCTGGATTGTGACGCTGCTGCTGTTGCTGATCCTCAAAACGGAAAACCTGATATGGCTCGGCTTCCTGATGGTTTACGGGGTGGATGCGGTGATGACCATCCTGCATCGGCTCTGGCTGAAACAAAATATCATGGAGGCGCACCGTCTCCATTTTTACCAGATACTGGCGAACGAGAAAAGAGTGCCGCACCGGCTGGTGTCGCTGATCTACTTCACTCTGCAGCTGCTCTGCTCGGCACTGATCATCGTGCTTTATCCGGTGATGGGATGGGGTATATTTGTGATTATTTTGCTGGTGTTGATGAGTGTGTATATGTCGAAATTGAGGATGATGAACGCTAAAATTGATTGAGGATGCTGATTGACGAAAATTTGCTGGATAAAGTAACGGAACAGGCGCAGGAGAGCGACCGCCTCCGCATGAATTATAACCTGCACGACAGCCTGGAGGCAAAGGCGCAGCGGTTGCTGAACGCCCTGGAGCCGGGCACGGTGCTGCCGGTACACCGCCACCGCCATACCGCGGAAACGTATATCGTGCTGCGGGGTTGCATCAGGGTGCTGTTTTATAATGACGATAAGGTGATTACAGATGAGTTTCTGGTTCATCCGGATGAGAAGGTGTATGGGGTTCATATCCCCGCGGGCCAATGGCATACGCTTGAAGTACTGGAGAGCGGCACCGTGATCTTCGAGGTGAAGGACGGCCCATACGCTCCCCTGCAGCCGGAGGATATCTTGATGCCGGCTTAATAGACTTAATCAGGCCTATCCGATTGCCATCCAAATGGCTAAATGCCGTCACCCGTAAAATTTATATTGTTTTCTCTTAGGGTGGTCAATAACCGCCGGAATGTCAGTTAAAACATACCTGCTTAAACCTGGTTTTCCTGGGGGTCAGTATGTGCCGTAATGTGAGTTAGTATGCTCCGGAATATCCAAATAGTTGAAATAATTGATTATCACAACGAGTAAATCATCATATTATGGCAAAAAAAGAGAACCGGTATATTCCACAAGTGGTTTTTCATCCGGGCGAGACACTTGCCGAGAAACTCGCTGAGATGAAAATGGGACCAAAAGAGTTTGCTGTGCGTACGGACAAGCCGGAAAAAACAATCAATGCTGTTTTGAAAGGGGAAAGTTCGATTACTCCAGATATGGCAGTGCAATTTGAAAGTGTGACCAAAATTCCTGCTCTTTTTTGGATGAACAAACAACGTAGTTTTGATGAATATCGTGCGCGGGAACGTCAACGTGAAATAATTGACGAGTCTATAGATTGGGCAAGAAAATTTCCGTTAACCGAAATGATAAAAAAAGGATGGATAAAGTCTTCCGGAAGTATGAAGGAAAAAACGGAAGCCTTATTATCCTTTTTCGGCATGAGTAATCCGGAGGCATGGCATAAGTTTTATTTCTATCGGAACCTGAAAATTGCTTTCAGGATTTCATTGGCGCACACGAACGAACCGTACGCGATTTCCGCGTGGTTGCGCAAAGGGGAATTGCAGGCCCAGGAACTAACAGTGGCAAACCCTTATTCGGATAAAAAATTTAAAGAAACGCTTCCTGAAATTAAATCGTTAATGGCGAAGCACCCTGTGGATTTTCAGGAAAAACTCCAGTCATTGTGCCTGAAGGCTGGAGTGAAAGTGGTATATACACCGTGTTTGCCCAAAGCGCCTATTAGTGGAGCTACGCGATGGTTGGATGACACTCCATTTATTCAATTAACGGGAAGATATAAACGCCATGATACCTTTTGGTTTACCTTTTTTCATGAAGCGGGGCATATTCTTTTGCACGGAAAGAAGGATGTGTTTCTGGAAAATATAGACTATCCTGATAAAATAGATGAGAAGGAGCAGGAAGCGAATGCGTTTGCTGTTACATGGACGCTGTCGGAGCAGGAAGAAAACGAAATTGTTTCGCAAAGAATTCTTACGTCAGAGGATATACGGAAGTATGCTGAAAAATTTAACACCCATCCCGCCATTATTATCGGGAGGTTGCAGCACAAGAAATATATTCCGTATTCTGCAGGAAAAGAATTTATCGAAAAAGTGGAATTGCAGCAATGAGTTCACTTTGTAATACCCCCCGAAATTTGTACCACAATCTAAGCATATAAAAATGCCGCCGCTCGCAAAATTTATATTGTTTTCTTTCAGAGTGGGGTCAATAACCGCCGGAATGTCAGTTAAAACATACCTTGTTACCGAAAACACTGCACTTTAATTTACCGAAATTACTGCATTCTCAGTTACAGTTATCATCTCCGGTAGCTAAATTCCAAGAAGGGTTGTCAATGAGCTTCTTTTTTGCCCAAAATAGAAATTAACCGGTTGAAAGACGAAATTAAATACCTGTATATTTCCCAATAAATAATTTGCAATACCGGACACATTTTGTACCTTTGTGCAAATTATTTATGGAATGATGAAGAAAAAAAAGTACGAGTATATTGATGATTATCTGCTTTATATACGATCTAAAGGCAGATTTTCATTTACGTTCGATGAATTGAAAAACACTTTTGATTCCTCTGAACAAGCTACCCGCAAGAAAATTTCTCGTTTAAAAGCTGACAGCAAAATATCCACCATCCGAAAAGACTTTTATGTAGTCCTTCCGCCGGAATATACGGAAAAAGGGACTCTTCCAGTTTACTTGTATATTGATGATCTGATGAAGTACTTGAAACAGGATTATTACATAGGTTTATTTTCTGCCGCAGCTTTATATGGTGCTGCTCACCAACAGCCTATGGAATATCAGGTTATTGTACAAAAACCTATACGAGATTTGGTTATAGGAGATACAAAACTTAATTTTTTTTCGCGCAAAACATGGGAGCCTGATAATATTGAGAAGAAAAAATCTGCCGCTGGATATTTTAATGTCTCATCTGCGGAGTTAACTGCTTTAGATTTTATGTCTTTCAATGGAAAGATTGGGAGTATTTCTCGAATAGTAACAATTTTGCAGGAACTTATCGAAGAGATAAAACCCTCTCAAATGTACAAGGCAGCATCTACTTATCCGCAGATTTCTGCGTTGCAACGTCTTGGTTATTTATTTGATAAAGTATTTGACAGGGGTGATTTAGTAAAATCTATTCAACGTGTATTGAAAGAAAAAACAACACAAAATATTGTATTGTCTATTTCCTCTCCTAAGAAAGGAAATATTGATAGAGACTGGAAAGTGGATGTAAATGTAGAAATACAGAATGATTTGTGATACCACAACGATATATAGAAGAATGGAAAGAGAATGCTCCTTGGCTAAGTTATGCCCAAATTGAACAAGATTTGATTATAGGCAGGACCTTGATTGAAATATTCTCTGATGATTTCCTTAAGAAATCACTGGCATTTCGGGGAGGAACAGCTTTGCATAAATTATATTTATCTCCACAAGTACGTTATTCTGAAGATATTGATCTGGTCCAAATAAATTCAGAGCCCATCAATCCGATATTGAAACGTATTCGTGAAAGGCTTTCTTTCCTGGGAACGAAAAGAACTGTGAAGCAACATATTCATAACAACACTATTATTTACCGGTTTGACACGGAAATTCAGCCTGTTATTACTATGCGATTGAAAATAGAAATCAATACTCGTGAACATTTTAATGTATTAGGGTTAAAAGGGATTCCATATAAAGTAGAAAACGGATGGTTTTCTGGTGAATGCAATTTGACCGGATATGAGTTGGAAGAGCTGCTCGGAACAAAAATGAGGGCTTTATACCAACGTCGAAAAGGTCGAGATTTGTTTGACCTATATTGGGCATTCATAAATCAGAGTATTAATGTTGAGAAACTCATCCGGTGCTATAAAGTCTATATGGAATATTCTGTGGATAAGGCTCCAACACAGAAACAATTTCTTGCAAATATGGAAGAGAAAATGAACGACAATGAATTTTTAGATGACATTTATATCATCTTAAAACAGGGGATTGAGTATGACAATGGCAAGGCTTGGGAAGTGGTAAAAAAAGAATTTGTAGAAAAGATATAACTAA
>DPAC01000103.1 GCA_003517675.1 Porphyromonadaceae bacterium
CCGATGATCGAGGAGTATTTCTCCCGGGTGACTTATGTGCAGGTGGAGAACAGTGCCGTAGCACTGGCACATATTGCCGATACCTGGTACGGTCACCCGTCGCGAATGCTCAAGTTGGTTGGGGTGACCGGTACCAACGGAAAGACCACCATCGCCACCCTTCTCTGGCAGCTCTTTCGTAACCTGGGATATGCTGCCGGACTCATCTCTACCGTAGCCAACTATGTAAACGGGGAGAAGCATCCTACCACACACACCACGCCCGACCCGCTTACCCTGAACGCACTCCTGCGGCGTATGGTGGATGCGGGCTGCGAATACGCGTTCATGGAGGTGAGCTCACATGCCATCCATCAGAAGCGGGTTGAAGCGCTTCACTTCGCCGGCGGTATCTTCACCAACCTCACGCAGGATCACCTGGACTACCACAAGAACATGCTGGAGTATCGCAATGTGAAGAAGCTCTTCTTCGACAACCTCCCCGAAGAGGCCTTTGCCCTGACCAACATAGACGATAAGAATGGGATGGTGATGCTGCAAAACTGTCGTGCTGCGAAAAAAAGCTACTCAGTGAAAGGAATGGCCGATTTCAAAGCACGCATCTTTGAGAAACATTTCGATGGCACCAATCTCGAGATCAATGGCCGGGAATTGGTGGTGCAGTTTGTGGGTGTCTTCAATGTCTATAACCTGCTGGCGGTTTATGGAACAGCAATCCTGCTGGGATTGAACGAGGAGGAGGTGCTTCGTGAGCTCTCCTTGCTGCAGCCGGTTGCGGGCCGCTTTCAGACGTTTCGCTCTCCGAAAGGATACACCGCCATCGTTGATTATGCCCATACACCCGATGCCTTATCGAACGTGTTGAAGGCCATCCAGGAGGTACTCGGCAACCGGGGGCGGATCATCACAGTGGTGGGCTGCGGTGGCAACCGAGACCGCACCAAGCGTCCCATCATGGCACGTGAGGCGGCAGAGCGAAGCGACAGCGTGCTGCTCACCTCCGATAACCCACGGTTCGAGGACCCGGAAGAGATCCTGCGGGAAATGAAAGAGGGCCTCACCGGGGAACAACGGCAGGCTGCGCTCACCATCGTGGACCGGCGCGAAGCAATCAGAACAGCCTGTGCCCTGGCCAGGGAGGGTGATGTGATCCTTATTGCCGGAAAAGGGCATGAGGATTATCAGGAGATAAAAGGGGTGAAATATCACTTCGACGACAGGGAGGAGGTAGAGAAGATTTTTGCTTCACACCGCAATCCGTAAAACATAAACAAAATCTTATGCTCTACTATCTTTTTGATTATCTGGACACGCTTAACGTTCCCGGCGCGGGTATGTTTCAGTATGTGATGTTCCGATCGGCAATGGCTGTCATCTTCTCTCTGCTCATCGGGATCGTCGTGGGCAAAAAGATCATCGACAAACTCCAACAGATGCAGATCGGGGAGACTATCCGCAACCTCGACCTGGAAGGGCAGTACAGCAAACGGGGTACCCCCACCATGGGAGGCGTGATTATCATCTTCTCCATCCTGGTCTCTACCCTGCTCTTCGGCAAGCTGGAAAATATCTACATCATCCTGATGCTGGTGAGCACCCTGTGGCTGGGACTGCTGGGTTTTGCCGATGATTACATCAAGGTGTTTAAAAAAGATAAAGAGGGTCTGAAAGGCAAGTTCAAGATAGTGGCGCAGATTGGTTTGGGTTTGATCGTGGGTCTCACCCTCTACTTCAGTCCCGACGCGGTGGTGCGCCCGAATATGGAGGTACGGGTCAACAACGTGATAGAAGAGGTGACCTACCAGACTGAAGATGTAAAGGCTCCCAGCACCACCATTCCATTTATGAAGAACAACAACTTCGAATACCGCTGGCTGGTGAGCTGGCTGGGCGATTATGCCGATAAGGCGGTATGGGTGGTCTTCATCCTGATGGTGATCCTGATTGTCACCGCCGTCTCCAACAGCGCCAACCTGACCGACGGCCTCGATGGCCTCACCTCCGGCTCCTCTGCTATCATTGGCGTGGCCCTCGGTATCCTGGCTTACGTTTCAGGACGGGTCGATTTTGCCTCTTACCTCAATATCATGCACATCCCCGGAAGCGATGAGTTGATGGTGTTCGCCTCTGCCTTTGTGGGCGCATGTGTCGGATTCCTTTGGTACAACGCCTATCCGGCACAGGTATTCATGGGCGACACCGGCAGCCTCACTCTGGGTGGCATCATTGGCGTCTTTGCTGTGCTGATCCACAAGGAGCTGCTGCTGCCCATCCTATGCGGCGTCTTTTTTGTGGAGGCGCTCTCGGTAATCATACAGGTCTCCTACTTCAAGTATACCAAGAAGAAATATGGTGCCGGCAAACGTGTCTTCAAGATGACGCCCCTGCACCACCATTTTCAGAAGCCGGGTGACGGCAGCATCGATGCCTACTTCCAGCGACCATTTGTACCGTTGGCGGAACCTAAGATCGTGAGCCGCTTCTGGCTGGTTGAGATGATCCTGGCGGTGCTGGCAGTGGCCACCCTGAAAATGAGATGATGAGCATGTTTTAACGAACAAAATGAAGTGCAAGATGAAAGGTAAACGACTGGTGATATTGGGTGGCGGAGAAAGCGGGGTGGGAACGGCCATCCTGGCACAACAGAAAGGACTGGAGGTGTTTCTCTCCGATAGTGGAACGCTCAGGGCTGACCACCGGGAGACGCTTTGCAGTCGCCAGATCGCTTTTGAAGAGGGAGGACATACCGAAGAGCGGGTGCTGCAAGCCGATGAGATCGTCAAGAGCCCCGGTATACCCTACCGCACACCACTGATGCAGAAGGTGCTGGCAAGGGGAATAAGGGTGATATCCGAGATCGAGTTCGCCGGCAGGTACACCAATGCGAAAATGATCTGCATCACCGGCAGCAATGGCAAAACCACCACCAGCAGCCTGATCTGGCATATCCTCCGCTCTGCAGGGCTCAATGTGGGACTGGCTGGCAACATTGGCAAGAGCTTTGCCCGCCAGGTGGCTGAAGAGAGCTACGATTGCTATGTGCTGGAGCTAAGTAGCTTTCAGCTGGAGGGGGTGTACGATTTCAAAGCCGATATCGCGGTGCTGCTCAACATCACCCCCGACCATCTGGACCGGTACGATCACCAGCTGCAGCACTATGTTGATGCCAAGATGCGGATCATTCGCAACCAGAAAGTGGAGGATGCCTTTATCTACTGGATCGATGATCCCATCATCACGCGTGAAATTGAAAAACTGAAACCGGCAGCCACCCGCTATCCTTTCGGGGAGAAAAAAACAACAGCCACTGCCGGCTATATCGATAACGGGAAAATGTATATTCACACCAAAGAACATCAATTTGATATGGAGCTCGAACTACTGGCCCTTGAGGGGATGCACAATGTCTATAACTCCCTGGCTTCGGGCATCGTGGCCAAGCTGATGGATATCAGCGATGAACAGCTGCGCAGCTCACTTGCCGATTTCCGCGGGGTGCCGCACCGCCTCGAAAAGGTGGCTACCGTGCGCGGTGTGCAATATGTCAACGACTCAAAGGCTACCAACGTGAACTCCTGCTGGTATGCCCTGCAGAGCATGCGATCCAAGACGGTACTGATCCTTGGGGGGACAGACAAGGGGAATGACTACAGCGAGATTGAGGAGTTGGTACGTACCAAAGTACGTGCGCTAATTTTCCTGGGTGCCGACAACAGCAAGCTGCACGCATTCTTCGATGGGAAAGTAGAGACTATCTGTGATGCCTCTTCCATGGAAGAAGCTGTGAATGCCGCTTACCGCCTGGCCCAAAAGGGTGATACCGTACTGCTTTCTCCCTGTTGTGCCAGCTTTGACCTTTTCAAAGACTACGAGGATCGTGGTGATCAGTTCAGGGAATGTGTCAGAAAACTGTGAATGTTTTCAAGGGTAGTAGGTTAGTAGGTTGGTAAGTTAGTAAGTTGGTAGGTTGGTAAGTTGGTAAGTTGGTAAGTTGGTAAGTTGGTAAGTTTATATGTTAGTAGGTTTGTAAGTGAATAGTTCGTGGTTTGTACAACAATAAGAAAATAAAGCTGAAGGCTCGCTGCTGACAGCTGAAAACTGATCAATATGAACAACAATAACAACCCTTTTCATACCCTGGATGAGGATCTCCAGGAGCAGGGTTTCTCCTGGGGCGATTTCGGAAGGAAGATCTTCAAGGGCGACAAAGTGATCTGGTCGGTCTTTATCGCCCTCTGCGTGATCTCACTGGTGGAGATTTTCAGTGCTACCAGCACCATCGTTTACCGCCAGCAGCACATCTGGGGTCCGGTGCTGCGGCATGCCATGTTCCTGATTGCCGGGGTGGGGGTGATTCTGCTGATTCACAACATTCCCTACCGCTATTTCTCCTCGCTTATCTTCGTACTGTTGGGCGCCATTTTGCTGCTGATCCTCACCCCTTTTATCGGTACCAGTGTCAACGGCGCAGAGCGATGGATCTCGTTCATGGGAATCACCATTCAACCGTCGGAGATTGCCAAGATTTCGTTGATGGGTACCATCGCTTTTCTGCTGAGCAGACAGAATGGCAGCAACGATGCCCTGCTCTTCAAGTGGATGATCGGTCTGATGATCGTGGTGACCGGCATCATTGCCCTGGATAACCTCTCTACTGCCATCCTGCTCTTTGTTGTCTGTTACCTGTTGATGTTCATCGGCAACGTGAAGCTGATGCGACTGCTCAAGGTGGCGGGGGCAGGTGTGGCGGTGATCCTGCTCTTTCTCCTGTTGCTCAATGTGATCCCTGAGAGCTGGACCGACGATGGCCCACTGAGTCGCCTCGGCACCTGGCAGAACCGTATTGAACACTTCGGATCGAGGAATAAACTTTCAGAAGAGGAATATTTTACCATCACCGACGAGAACTATCAGGTGGCACATGCCAAGATTGCCATCTCCAACGGTGGGCTGCTGGGGGTCTTTCCCGGTAACAGTACCGAGCGCGACTTCCTGCCGCAAGCCTACTCCGATTTCATCTATGCCATCATCATCGAGGAGATGGGACTGGTGGGAGGATTGTTTGTGCTGATGCTCTATGTGATCATCCTGATCCGGGCAGGCATGATTGCCCGTAAAACGGAGAAGCTCTTCCCCAAGTATCTGGTGCTGGGCTCCGCCATGATGCTGTCGATACAGGCTTTCATCAACATGGCAGTGGCAGTCAACCTGATCCCGGTAACCGG
>DPAC01000102.1 GCA_003517675.1 Porphyromonadaceae bacterium
GGCACCGAATCACCCGCCACGTTGCGGTCCCGTGCCTCAATGATCCGGCGGAAGCCTTGCTCGTTTAGCCGGCCTCGCCCCGCTTCCAGCAATGTGCCGGTGATCGCCCGCACCATATTGCGTAGAAAACGATCGGCAGTAATGGTGAAGATATAGCGATCTCCGCTCCGCTTCCATTCTGCAGATTCAATTCTGCAGATATTGGTCTTCACATCGGTATGCAATTTGCTGAAACTGGTGAAATCATCATATTCTTTCAACACCTCGCACAGCCAGTTCATCTTTTCCAGATCGGGGTTAAAGTAAATCCTATGGGATAGCTTATACAAGAAGGGATCCTTGCGGGAATGAAGGTGGTAGCTATAGGTGCGCGAAAGAGCACTGAACCGTGCATGTGCATCAGCAATTACAGGTCGGATCTCCTGAATGGCAATATCCCGTGGCAGAAAGTTATTCAGTTTGTGCACCAGATCTGTATCACTGAAAGGATCTCTCTCCCAGTCGAAATGAGCAACCATCTTTCGGGCATGGACACCCGCGTCGGTTCTGCCGGCACCGGTAATCACCGTCTCCCTGCGCAGGATGACTGAGAGTGATTCCTGTAGCACCTGCTGCACACTGGTACCGTTGGGTTGTATCTGCCAACCCACATAGTTGCTGCCGTTATAGGAGAGGGTAATAAAAAAACGCGGCATGGAAGAACCTTTAACCCTTAAATTCTCTTAACCGTATCTGTGTGAGTACCTGCTTGGTGTTGAGCGGGAAATCGCCATCCATCATCCAGGAGTAGTAGCTTGGCTCTTTAGCCAAAACCTCCACAACCGGCTTTCCTTTGTGCTTGCCGAAATTAAATACTTCAACTCCCTGATCGTTGTAAATAATCCTTCCGGCAAAGTCAACATTGTTGTTGAAACTGGAATACTCTTTTGATAGCGCCTCCACATCGTTTATCAGGTCGGGGTATCTGTCCAGTTGCGATTTGAGCACCTCATAGGTGGCACGGGTATCCGCTTCAGCCGAATGGGCGTCTGCCAACTGCTTATTACAATAGAAAGCGTAAGCCGCCTCAAGTGTTCGTTGCTCTTTCTTGTGAAAAATGATCTGGACATCCACGAATTTTCGTTTGCTCATGTCAAAATCGACTCCAGCCCGGAGGAACTCCTCAGCCAACATCGGTACGTCGAAGCGACTGGAGTTGAAACCTGCCAGATCACACCCTTCCAACTGATCAGCAAGTGATCGTGCCACCTGTTTGAATGTGGGACAATCTTTCACATCCTCATTGGTGATGCCGTGGATGGCGGTAGCCTGAGGCGGAATGGGCATTTCGGGGTTGATGCGGCGCGATTTGATCTCCTCTTTTCCATTGGGATATACTTTCAGAAAAGAGATCTCCACGATTCGATCGTGAGTGATGTTGATGCCGGTTGTTTCCAGATCGAAGAAGACGAGTGGGTTCTTGAGGTTTAACTGCATGATCACCTGTTTAGTCGTTCAACATCATCGGCATCAGCAATGTCAACATATCTTCATTTTCCTCTTGCTCCACTGGAAGAATCAGACCGGCGCGAGAGGGGTCAGAAAGCTCAATCCGCACGTCGGCAGAGGGGATGTTGTTGAGGATGTCAATCAGGAAAACTGCCTTGAAGCCGATGTTCATCACGGTTCCCTCGTAACTGCAGGGGATCATCTCCTCAGCGGCAGTAAGGAAGTCGATATCCTGAGCCGAGACCACGATCTTATCTTCGGAGAGCTGTAACTTTACCAGGCTAATGGCCGGATTGGAGAAGACAGCCACCCGCTTGAGTGCATTGAGCAATGCCAATCGGTCCAGTGTGATGTTGTTCGAATTGTTTTTCGGTATGACCGAATTGTAGTTGGGGTAACGTCCCTCCACGAAGCGGCAGACCATCCTGTAGTCGCTCATGGAGATGTAAGCATTGTTCTCATCGAAGCGGATCTCCACCTTCCCGCTCTCCCTGGGCAGAAGTGCTTTAAGCAGGTTAGCCGGTTTCTTGGGCAGGATAAAGGAGGAACGTCCCTCACCTTTTGCCTCGGTGGTAGTAAGGCGCGCCAGTTTGTGTCCGTCGGATGCAACAAAAGTCACATCCTCAGCAGTGATATCGAAGTAGATGCCGTTCATCACAGGACGCAGCTCATCATCTGCTGTGGCAAAAACAGTGCGGTTGATTCCTGAAAAAAGGGTATCAGCCTCCAGCACAAGCGTCATGAAATCATCTTTCAATGGCTTCGGATCGGGATATTCATCACCTTTCAAACCCACAAAATTGTATTTCCCGTTGTGGTAATAGATGAACACCTCCAGCGTTTCATCATTGACATCGATGGTCAACGGCTGATCGGGCAACTCACGCAGAGGATCCAACAGGTTGCGTGCACTGATGGCCAGGGTTCCTTCTCCTTCAGCGCTACTCACCTCCAAGGTTGTCTCCAGTCGTGTCTCACTGTCGGCTGCCGCCAGTGAGAGCATGTTTCCTTTCAGGTCCAGGAGAAAACAATCCAGTATAGGCAGGGTATTCTTGGAATTGATAACCCTGCTGATTGCCTGCAGATGATTCAACAGTGTTGCGCTTGATACTACAAATTTCATGATGCTATCTTTTTTTGAGCAAATATAGGAAATAATCTTGGAGCAGTGCTTATTTTTTCGGGATATTTTAGCGCTCAGCATTTAGCTCCTAACCTACTAACGTTATCTTTTGTTCCGTGGATGATGTTCGATAATCTCCTGTCGCAGGAAGTTTCGGTCCAGATGGGTGTAGATCTCTGTGGTGGTGATCTTCTCATGTCCCAGCATCTCCTGGATGACACGGATGTTTGCACCTCTCTCCAGCAGATGTGTCGCAAAAGAGTGCCTCAACACATGGGGACTGATTGTTTTTTTCAATCCGGCCATCTCGGCATATTGCTTCAGATAGTAAAAAACAGTGATCCTCGAAATGGCTTTTCCACGTGAGCTGACAAAGAGAATCTCCTCATGCCCTTTTTGTATCGCGATCTGGTTGCGGTATGGCAGCCAGTTGCGAATCTTTTGCAATGCTGTTTCAGAGATGGGTACAAGTCGCTGTTTACTCCCTTTCCCCTCCACCCGGATGAAGCCTTCATCGGGATAGAGATCCGTGAAGCGCAGATTGGTCAGTTCCGAGATCCTCAGTCCACAGCTGTAAAGTGTTTCAATAATGGCATAATTTCGGGTGCCCTCAGCTGTAGAGAGATCAATGACCGCCAGAAGATTGTCAATTTCTTCCACAGTGAGCACAACAGGAAGCTTCAATCCAATCTTGGGGGTCTCCATCAACTCCGCCGGATTATCCTCACGGTAGTGGTCCATCAGCAAAAAGCGAAAGAAAGATTTCATTCCCGAAATGATGCGGGCAACTGAACGGGGCGCAATTCCGGAGTCGTGGAGCTCAGC
>DPAC01000115.1 GCA_003517675.1 Porphyromonadaceae bacterium
ATCACAGCCACTACTGCCGCCGAGGAGTTAAAATAGTAGATGAAGCCGCATTCGGCACACTTTTTTGATTTCTCGTTGTGCTCAGCGAATGCTGCCGATCCGCAGCGGGGACAGTAGTGAAATTGGTGTAGCGGATGATTCATCGTTCCTTTGTCATTTACGTGTGATCTCAACGATGCCGGTTTTGGGCAGCTCCCGGTTGCGCTTGTCAACCGCTTCCACCAGGTTGTCTGCCAGCTGGGCGAAAGCCATACCGGTTACACTCTCCTGGTAGAGGGCCACCGGCTGCCCATCGTCACCCGCTTCACGGATGCTCTGAACAATGGGGATCTGTCCCAGTAAAGCATATCCCTTTTCAGCAGCGAGGCGTTTGCATCCCTCCTTGCCGAATAGGTAGTAACGGTTCTCAGGCAGCTCGGCAGGTGTGAACCAGGACATGTTCTCCACCAGTCCCAGGATGGGTACATTCACCTTCTCGCCGGTAAACATGCTGATACCCTTGCGGGCATCGGCCAGTGCCACCTCCTGGGGCGTGCTCACGATCACCGCACCCGTGATGGGCAGTGTCTGCACCAGTGTGAGGTGGATGTCGCTGGTGCCTGGCGGCAGGTCGATCAGAAAATAGTCGAGCTCACCCCATGAGGCATCGCCAATCAGCTGTTTGAGTGCGTTGCCGGCCATGGCACCCCGCCACACCACTGCATCCTCTTTCTTTACGAAGAAGCCGATGGAGAGCATCTTCACGCCATACTGTTCGATGGGTTGGATCATGTCACGGCCCTCCACCTTTTCCGCCATGGGTGCAGCATCTTCTACTCCCAGCATTTTCGGTACCGATGGCCCGAAGATGTCGGCGTCGAGCAGTCCCACCCGGTATCCTTTCTGTGCAAGTGCCACTGCCAGATTCGTACAGACGGTGCTTTTGCCTACCCCTCCTTTTCCGGAGGCAACCGCTATGATATTCTTCACGCCGGGCAGCAGTTCTGATAACGCCGTCCGGGGTGGCTGCTTCGACTTCACCTTGATGTTGCCCTTGATCTCGATATTCTTGTCGCCATACATGAGGATTGCCTGTTCGGCCATCTTCACCACCGACTTGATAAAGGGGTCGTGAGGCTTTTCGGTGATGAGCGAAAAGCTCACCTTCATTCCTTCAATGCGGAGATCATCTTCCACCATCCCGGCAGAGACAATATCCTGTCCCGTTCCAGGGTAACGTACATGTTTCAGCGCGTCTAAAATCAGCTGGGGATATATTGCCATTGTTTTTTTTTAGCTATTAGCTTGTCGCTTGTTGTCAATTGTTTATTGGTTTCACTTTTTTTTACCGCTTACCGCTTATTTTCGCATTTCTGCCGAAGCTGCGATAGCTGTCTCTTTCGATTTCAATCGCAGGTTCTACCCATTCCTGCCGTTTGGGGCAGATGAACCGGAGGTACTTGATGGATAAACCACGACTAAGCCACTGTTGTTCATAAAAGGTATGTATTTCGAGGAGATCCTCTTCCATTCCGGAGTGATAAAGATCATCGGTCTCGTACAACAGCTCCAGGTTGTTCAGCCTGATCATCTCGCGGGTGTAGGTGTAGAGAAAGGGGCTATCGGTTTTCAGATGGATGATTCCGTTCTCTTGCAGGATTCGGCTGTACTCTTTCATAAAGCGGGTGGAGGTGAGTCGTTTGTTGGTCTTTTTCATCTGTGGATCGGGGAAAGTGATCCAGATCTCCGATACTTCGTTTTCGGCGAAGAAGTGGCGAATCAGTTCGATATGGGTGCGCAAAAAGGCCGCATTGGTGCGCTTCTCCTCCAGAGCTTCTGTCGCTCCTTTCCACATCCTTGCTCCCTTTATATCGATGCCGATAAAGTTCTTCCCGGGATATCGACGTGCCAGTCCCACCGTATATTCACCTTTGCCACATCCCAGTTCCAGCACAATGGGGTTGTTGTTCCCAAAATGTTCATTCCATTTGCCTTTCAGTGGGAAGCCACTTTCCTGCAGTGTCTTGTAAGTATACTGAAAAACATTGCCGTAGGTGGCCATATCGGCAAATTTGGCCAGTTTATTCTTTGCCATGCATCAATGTTTCATCAATTGTCGCACATTTCACCTGCAAAAATAACCAATTCTGTGTGAAAAGTGAAACTTTCTTGCAAACACTCTGGTGGTTTATGTGATACGAATTCATTGAATTATTTTCAGTTTGTCGCCTGTATTTCATTTTCTCTTCCAAGTAGTGGATTTTGTGATGAAACGTTTTTTTTCTGATCTTTAAAATTCAGACCCGAAGCGGAATGGATTGTTCGGTAATATTTTGTCAAAAATCAGAAAAACAGCTACATGTGGCAGCCTGCGATTTTTTTGAGAAATAACGATTTTACCTGAGAAAAAGTGTTGTTGAAATATCAGATATCCAAAATTATCTATACCTTTGCTATACTAATATCTTTAAAACCCAAATAACATATGAGAGTGAATGACATAATGACACAGCTTGAGGCAAAACACCCCGGTGAATTGGAATACCTTCAGGCAGTGAGGGAAGTGCTGGTTTCCATTGAAGATGTGTATAACCAGCATCCGGAATTTGAAAAAGCGGGCATTATCGAACGCATGGTGGAGCCCGATCGTATATTTACTTTTCGTGTTCCCTGGGTGGATGACAATGGGAAAGTGCAGGTAAACCTGGGATACCGTGTACAGTTCAACGGAGCCCTGGGCCCATATAAGGGCGGTATTCGTTTCCATTCATCGGTAACACTCTCCTCCCTTAAATTTTTGGGGTTTGAGCAAACCTTTAAGAATGCACTGACCACGCTCCCCATGGGAGGCGGTAAGGGCGGTTCCGATTTCTCAACCCGGGGACGCTCTCAGGCAGAGATCATGCGTTTCTGTCAGGCTTTCGTGATGGAGCTTTGGCGTAACATCGGTCCCGATACCGACGTGCCGGCAGGCGATATCGGTGTGGGGGGCCGTGAAGTGGGTTACATGTTTGGCATGTACAAGAAACTGGCCCGCGAACATACCGGCACTTTTACCGGAAAAGGGATGTCTTTCGGCGGATCACGCCTGCGACCGGAAGCAACGGGATTTGGGGCGCTCTACTTCGTGCAAAAGATGTGCGAGGCGCACCATATCGACCTGAGAGGGAAAACCGTGGCTGTCTCCGGTTTTGGAAACGTGGCCTGGGGCGCCGTTACCAAGGCTACCGAGCTGGGCGCAAAGGTGGTGACGATCTCCGGCCCGGATGGTTACATCTACGATGAGGAGGGGATCAACACTCCGGAGAAGATCGATTTTATGCTTGAGTTGCGCAACAGTGGCAACGATGTGGTGGCTCCCTATGCGGATGCGTTTCCGAATGCTCACTTCTATCCGGACAGAAAACCGTGGGAGTGCAAGGTGGATATCGCGCTGCCTTGTGCCATTCAGAATGAACTGAACCTGGAGGATGCCAGACAGCTGAAAGAGAATGGGGTATCCCTTGTAGCCGAAGTATCCAATATGGGATGTACCGCCGAAGCGGTAGATTATTTCCTGGATCATCAGATGCTCTTTGCCCCCGGTAAGGCAGTGAATGCCGGCGGCGTGGCCTGTTCCGGTCTGGAGATGACGCAGAATGCCATGCACATCTCCTGGAGCAACGAGGAGGTGGACAAGTGGCTGCACCAGATCATGAGCGACATTCACGAACAGTGTGTGGCACACGGCCGGAACGGGAAATATATCAACTACGTGAAAGGTGCCAACATTGCCGGCTTCATGAAAGTGGCCGACGCCATGATGGCGCAGGGCGTGGTATAAAAGAAGGATGTGAAAAGAGCCTGTTAAAAAGCGGATAAACTGGATTTAATTACTACATTCCTTTTTTTTATGATCCCGTATAGATTGTTTTTTTCATAGCGATCCCATGCAATGCCTTGTCCTTCTGAGGTTATTTTTAAAATATTGTTCAACATAAGAGTGGATCCCATCTCCGGTAATTGCAGGACATAGACCCTGGCACTGTCGTGACCGGTTACATATAGATTGCCATCAGGTCCCCAGGAACCGCCCGAGCAACTCATTGGTTTGAATTCCTGCAGAACGGGCACGGGAAATGTCCAGGATTCCATTTCATTCCAGTTTTTATCGAACTTAACCAAGACGGTCCACCTGTTATTTTTGTTTGTCAGCGGTTCAAATTTGTCATAATGGGCAAAGCAGACCCACCAATAATCGGTATAATAGTCGGCCCAGGTACAGGACCCATATTTTATCCCAAAACTGTGGGAACCGAGATGTTCAAGATTTTCCGTATCAAAGATCTCGATTGAACTGGTCATTGGTATTTCCGGATAGTTTGAATGGGCGCAGTAAAGTTTGCCATTCACGACTACGCCACCATCGAAATGGATAATCTGTCCTGAATCGTCCTTCCATTCTGCAACAAGTTCACCGTTTTTTTTACGGTATTTTCCAATTCCTTTTGTGTTGATTGCATAAAAATAAGCCGAATCGACCGCAATACCCTGCCTTGCTTCCTGAACTTCATAGGTCTGTACTGTTTTGAATGCGGCATTCTTGGTTTGGGAAAAAGAAATGGTAGTAATCAACAAAAAAAGCAGGAAGATGATGATTCTGGTGTGATGTAATTTTTTATTGTTTCTCATAAATTAACCTGGGTTGATAAATCAAACTGCTGCAAAATTACTTTTTATTTCCAAACGTTGCGGTAAAAACCGCCGGTTTTAGCCGCTTATACTATAGTCGGCTTTAGCCGAAGTATAACCCGCATACTTTAGTAGGTGGGTGTTGAGTCTTTGAATAACTGAACCCATCGCCCGTCGAAGCCTCCATCGCTGGTATTCCAGTCCGCATATTCCCCTTTGCCCAGAAATATTCCCCTGTTTTCCAGTTCGTCCTCAACAGAACCATCTCCCCGGGTACCATTATGGGCAAAATAAAGATGTTGATACCAGGGTTCAGTTCCCAACTCGGAGTAGAAATTATCGCCTTCCGTACCATAAATGTATACTCCCCAAAACCAGTGTTTCCGGATATAACCTTTCCGGTCTTCGTCGGGATCCTGGGTATCCCGTGCGGTGTAATGGAATGTTGTTATTCCTGACGGGACTTCAGTGGTTCCGTTTTCACCGGTAACCGGGGTCACCATATTAACGGAAAGATCATCTTTCCAGTTGGCGGGATCCAGGTGGCTGGGGATGATGTCAGCCAGATCCTGCAGTTCATAGGTAATTCTTTTTACTTCAGACATGGGAACGCCTGAATACTGACCTTTCCCGGAAGCCAGGCTTGATGCATTGTCCGTTTGTATGGCCTGTGCATTCCAGAAATTCGTTGCCCCGGTATCTGACTGATCCACAAAAATATAATGGAACCGGCTTTTGCCTTCGTTGTTGATATCAACTTTTGCCGTTGCATTATTCCTGTTTAGTTCCATGATATCGGACCAGCTCTCTTCTACAAAATGCAGCTCTCCCTGCGAAGGATTAAACGGGCTGAAATCCCAGTCCGCCTGCCAGATCATCACATGTTTGCCGGCAGATGTTGTCATGAAGTTAAGATCCGGATCAGGATATACCCTGGCATTGTGCAGGCTGTGCCGGGTAATGACCACATAGTTAATTTCCTCACCGGAGCCAGGTCCGCCATGAACATTGTCAATTCGTATTTCTATCCGTTCCCAGTCGTGTATCTCATAACGTTGCTTGGCATGATATACATGGTAGAGCAAAATAATACTATGAGTCCGCTCTGAAAACC
>DPAC01000163.1:0-2140 GCA_003517675.1 Porphyromonadaceae bacterium
GTCACTGTAAAGAGATTCAATTTCCCGGCTGATGCCACCATTGTCCAGACCTATATGGAGATGAGAGGGATACCGTTCTACATGAAGAACATGATATCCAACCGGCTGGCCTACACCCTGGGTGATATTGAGATGCAGGTAAAACAATCTGATTACGATCGGGCCAAAGAGGCACTGATTGAGGGAGGATTTGCCAAACCGGAAGATTTTCAGTAACTTCCCAACCAAAACATTGCTTATGAATGAACAGGGAGAAAAAGAACGTAACATCCTGCGCTTCAAATATATCCTGATAGGAACACTGATTCTGCTGGGCCTGATTATCTTCAGATACGCCCGCCCCTACATGAGTGGCTTTCTTGGGGCCGCAACGCTCTATGTGATTGTCAGCGGTCAGAATCGATCGCTGACCCAGAAATATCGATTGCATAAATCACTCAGTGCGCTGCTGATTATGCTGGAGGTCTTGATCTTCATATTGATTCCGCTCACAGGATTGACACTCCTGGTGATTGACACTTTTTCCGGAATTACCATTGATCCGCAGGTGATTCTCGATAACGTGAACGCATTCATCCTCTCAATGGAGGAGCGGTTGGGTTTCAACCTCTTCACTCCCGGCAACCTGTCAGGACTTCCCAAATTAGGCACCGATTTACTGCAAATTCTGGGTAACAGCATCTACTCTTTCGTGATCAACGTCATCGTCATCCTGTTCGTATTGTATTATATGCTCTACAGCAATGATGAGTTTGAGAAGTCGATCCGGGAAATTCTACCTTTCAAAGAGGAAAACAAGCAAATTCTGGCCGAAGAGACCCGTCTCATCATCCAGGCCAATGCCATTGGCATCCCGTTGATGGCAATTATCCAGGGTCTTTTCGCCTACCTGGGCTATCTTATATTCGGCGTGGAAAGTGCACTACTTTATGCGATCCTTACTGCTTTTTCCACTATCCTGCCCCTGGTGGGGACAATGATTGTCTGGGTACCTCTCAGCATCAGCCTGCTCATTGGCGGCGACATTGTGAACGGCGTCGGTCTAGCCATTTACGGCATGTTCATCATTGGCGGTGTGGACAATGTGGCCCGTTTTCTGCTACAGAAAAAACTGGCGGATATCCATCCGCTGATCACCGTTTTTGGCGTATTGATTGGCATACCGATGTTCGGTTTTTGGGGAATTATTTTCGGCCCGTTACTGCTATCGCTCTTCATCCTCTTCTTCAACATGTACCGCCATGAGTATGTGAAAGGTTCAAAAGCAGAACCCCGTGTCACCACCCGGATAAAAGCCAGGAAGGTATCGATACCGGGATACAAACCAAACAAAACAAAAAAAAAGAAGACTCAAGTTCCTAAAAATGAATAATTCAGGCCATATACTGCTCACAATCATTCTCTTTTTGTTTTTGTTTTTATGGGGTTGTCATTCCGGGAAAAAGGGGGAACAACATGTTGCTCCAAACGACCAATACATCCGCGTGGAACTTCGCCATGCAAAAGGGTTCCAGATCGATCGGGCAAATGATCATACCAGGGTGACCATTCTCAACCCATGGTCGAAAGGAGATGAACCCTACGCCGTATATTACCTCTACCATACACTGCCGGATAAACTACCCCCAGATGGCATCACCATGCAGATCCCGCTAACGTCGCTGGTGGTGAACAGCTTCTCCTACTTTGAGTTCCTCTCACTGCTAGGTGAAACGAATGCCATCAAAGGGGTAACAGACGGATACCGCATCTACAACCCCCAAATATTGGAGAAAATGAAAAAAGGAGAGATCCGCGACATGGGTGACCCTTTTCAGCCCAACCTGGAGAAGGTGATGAGCGTGAACCCGGGAGCAGTGATCAACTCAGCATACGCCCAGATAGATGGTTACAGTGAGCGACTCACTCAAGCAGGTATACCGGTCATCTACTCACTGGAGTGGATGGAAAATGAGCCTCTGGCAAGAGCAGAGTGGATCAGAATGATCGCAGCCTTTTTCAACAAAGAGAAACTGGCCGACTCGCTCTTTTCCGATATTGAACAACGATATCATTTTGTCCGCGACAAAATTCCCGCTCATCCACAACGACCCTCGGTGCTGTCAGGCGATAATTTCCAGGGAACATGGTACCTACCCGG
>DPAC01000163.1:2393-6587 GCA_003517675.1 Porphyromonadaceae bacterium
CTGGCAGAGAAAGATGCCAAATATCTCCTGTTGAACGCCGTGAAGAGAAGAAAGGTGTTCAACAACCACAACCGAACCACACCGGCCGGAGGAAATGATTATTTCGAGAGTGCGGTTGCTCATCCCAATCTGCTGCTCTCCGACCTGATAAAGGCGGTCTATCCCGAAGCCCTGCCGGACTATTCATTCACCTATATCAAACCGCTTGAGAAGGAGCCTTTCCGTGAATAACAAACCAGCCATATTCCTGCTCTTATTGCTGCTGTTTGTTGCGATGTTCATCACCGACATCTTCACCGGCAATGCATCCATCCCTGTTGAGGAGGCCTGGCAAGCGCTGCTGGGTCGTTCAGATGATCCGATTATCCTGGAGATCATCCGTAACTACCGTCTGCCGAAAGCGATCACCGCGGTCATAGCCGGCGCAGCCCTCTCTCTCTCCGGCCTATTGATGCAAACACTTTTCCGCAATCCGCTGGCCGGCCCGGATGTGCTGGGGGTGAGTGCCGGTGCGGGACTGGGTGTGGCACTGCTCACCATGCTAAGCGGCACAGCGGTCTATCCTTTTCTTTCCGCACTGGGAAGCATGGCTCCTGTGATCGCTGCCGTGGCGGGCGCCACCGGTGTGATGCTGCTGATCCTCAGCGTCTCAGCACGCATCAAGGACTCCATCACCATCCTGGTGCTGGGAATGATCTTTGGTTACGTAGCCAGTGCGCTGGTGACCATCCTGCAGAGCTTTGCCGACCCCGACTCACTCAAGCTGTTTGTCACCTGGACCTTCGGTAGCTTAGGGGGAGTGACCTGGCAGAAGATGCCGATATTGCTCTCCCTCTTTCTGATAGGGGTGTTGATCTGTTTCACACTGGTGAAAGCATTGAACAGCCTGCTATTGGGTGAACATTATGCGGTGAGTGGCGGGTTGAATATCCGGCTGACTCGTCTTTGGATCATCGCCACCGCCTCACTCATCACGGGAGCGGTAACCGCATTCACTGGTCCCATTGCCTTTGTAGGGGTGGTTATTCCTCACTTTGCAAGGGCATTCTTCGGTACTGTCAACCACCGTACCATCCTGCCGGCGACCCTGCTACTGGGCAGCATCCTGATGCTACTGTGCGACATCCTCTCACAGATTCCCATCTCCAATCGCACCCTTCCAATCAACGCCGTAACAGCGCTTTTTGGTGCCCCCATGATTGTATGGATCGTGTTGAAAAGGAAGAAATTATAACGGTGAGATATGGTGATGTCACATTTTTATATTATGGCACAGTTTTTGTCATACAACAGAAAACGTCCATATTTCAGACAATCTATTTTTTCACAACAGGAGGTTTTCAAAAATAAGTTCTATATTTGTAATGAATATAGCTGCAAAAAGAAGGAAGGAACAAAGACAATGGATAACAATTTTTCTCAACGGGTCAGGGAGATCATAGCATATAGCCGCGAGGAAGCAGGACGGCTCCAGAACAATTACATCGGACCAGAACATCTGATGCTGGGCATCCTGCGCGATGGCGAAGGACTGGCGATACAGGTATTACAGGATTTCGACATCGACCTGCAGAAGCTAAAAGAATATATTGACTCACAGATACGTACCATCCAGGAGCCTTACGATGGCACCAGTGAAGTGGTGATCAATAAAAATACGGAAAAAGCATTAAAAATGAGCATACTGGAGGCAAGGCTCACCAAAAGCAAGGAGACCGACTCCGAACATATCCTGCTGGCACTGCTCAAGGAAAAGAACACGCTGATCAATGATATCCTCACCCAGTTTCAGCTCGACTATTCCAGTGCTTTTCTCTATGTGAAAAGCATTCTTGAAAACGGGTCTGAATTGAGTGAAAGTGATTCTCCAATCGCAGGAGCAAACTTCACCGACGATGATGAGGATTTGAACGATAAATCATCGTTTAACCCCGGAAGCGATCAGGGTACTTCTTCCCAAATAAAAGGCAGCGGTTCCGATACCCCTGTGCTCGATAATTTCGGTACCGACATCACACGCGCCGCACTGGAAAACCGACTCGACCCGGTGGTGGGACGCGAAAAAGAGATCGAGCGTATCGCGCAGATTCTCAGTCGCCGCAAGAAAAACAACCCCGTGCTCATTGGTGATCCCGGAGTGGGTAAATCGGCCATTGTGGACGGGCTGGCCCTGCGAATCACCCAGAAAAAGGTATCGCGGGCACTGTTCGACAAGCGGGTGATCGCACTCGACATGGCATCGATCGTGGCGGGCACCAAGTATCGCGGTCAGTTTGAGGAACGCATCAAGGCGATCCTGAACGAGCTGTCAAAGAACCCCAACATCATTCTCTTCATCGATGAGATCCACACCATCGTGGGCGCCGGTGGTGCTGCCGGGTCACTCGATGCGGCCAACATGCTGAAGCCGGCGCTGGCACGCGGTGAGATTCAGTGCATCGGAGCCACCACACTGGATGAGTACCGGAAAAATATCGAAAAAGACGGGGCACTGGAACGCCGTTTCCAAAAGGTGATCGTCGATCCCACCTCAGCGGAGGAAACACTGCTGATCCTGCGCAACATCAAAGAACGTTATGAGGATCACCACAATGTACGTTACACCGACGAGGCGTTGCAGGCATGTGTGAAGCTGACCGACCGTTACGTGTCAGACCGCACATTCCCCGACAAGGCCATTGACGCGCTCGATGAAGCCGGGGCAAGGGTACACATCTCCAATATCGTGATTCCGGAAACCATTGAACATCTGGAAGCGGAATTGAAAGAAGTGGAAAAACAGAAAACCGATGCCGTAAAGGCGCAGAAATATGAGCTGGCAGCCAGCTACCGCGACAAACAACGGCAGCTGCTACTGGCACTGGAGGCCGAGGAAGAACGCTGGCAAAAGGAGATCAAAGAGAAACCTGAGATTGTGGACGAAAAGATGATCGCCGAAGTGGTGGCCATGATCTCGGGCGTGCCGGTGCAACGCATTGCACAGGCTGAAGGACAACGACTGCTGGAAATGCGGGAAGTACTGAAAAGCAAGGTAATTGGCCAGGATGAGGCGGTGGATAAGATCGTGAAAGCAATCCAACGCAATCGTGTGGGATTGAAAGATCCCAACAAGCCCATCGGCACGTTCATGTTCCTGGGACCCACCGGTGTGGGGAAGACACATCTGGCCAAGAAGCTGGCCGAGTTCCTGTTCGACTCCTCAGAGAATCTGATTCGTGTTGACATGAGCGAATATATGGAGAAGTTCAATGTCTCCCGTCTGGTGGGTGCCCCTCCGGGATATGTCGGTTATGAAGAGGGGGGACAGCTCACCGAGAAGGTACGCCGTCGCCCCTACTCGGTGGTGCTGCTCGATGAGATTGAGAAAGCACATCCCGATGTGTTCAATATCCTGTTGCAGATCCTGGATGAAGGTCATATCACGGACAGTCTTGGGCGGAAGATCGATTTTAAGAATACGATCCTGATCATGACATCGAACATCGGCACACGACAACTAAAAGATTTCGGTCGTGGTATCGGGTTCAACACCAATAATAGTGTGAGTGATACCGAATATTCGCGCAGCGTCATCCAGAAAGCATTGAACAAAGCGTTTGCGCCCGAGTTTCTGAACAGGGTGGACGACATTGTGATGTTCGACCAGCTGAGCCGCGAGTCAATCTACAAGATCATTGATCTGGAGTTGCAAGGACTTTACCAAAGGATTGGTGATCTGGGTTACAAGGTGGAGCTTACCGAACCTGCTAAAGAGTTTATTGCCAACAAGGGATATGATGTGCAGTTTGGTGCACGGCCGCTCAAACGAGCCATACAGAAATATATCGAGGATGAGATGGCTGAACTGATTATCCGTACCGGCATGAAAGAGGGTGAAACCATCCAGGTTGATTTCGACAGTGAGAAGCAGCAGATCGTGATGAACGTGCTGGAAAATGCAGAATAAGATTTTTTTCTGTTGACATTCCAGATCATCCTGACGATCTTAACCCCCTAATAATACTACCTTCCGGGGTGAACCAAAAAAGGAGCTTGTCCGAAACGACAGCTCCTTTTTTTTTAAGTTACGCCAATTAACCAAAATGAGGGAGTCAGTTGTTTATGAAGCTTATTATATAAACAAAAAACATAACTTCAAGGAAAATGAGATAAGAGGTATGACCCGAAATCATGTGTCCCTATGGCAATATAGAT
>DPAC01000118.1 GCA_003517675.1 Porphyromonadaceae bacterium
CCATCTTCGCCATGTTCGCCTCAGCGGTCGACAGCGAGGAGGATACCAGTCAGTTCCTCACCCCGGTTACCCTGCTGATCATGTTCGCCTTTTTTGCCGGCTTCTACAGCGTGAACAACCCCGACGGGCCACTCGCTTTCTGGGCGTCACTGATCCCGTTCAGCTCTCCCATTGTCATGATGGTGCGCATCCCTTTCGGCATCCCTCTCTGGGAGAAGATCCTCTCCCTCCTGCTGCTCTACGGCACCTTTATCCTGATTTCGGTGGTGGCAGCCAAGATCTACCGGGTAGGGATCCTGATGTATGGCAAGAAGCCATCGCTAAAGGAGATGTTCAAATGGATGCGCTATAAGTAAATTAATGCGGGTATTTTTTGCGAAAAAACCGGCAAAAAGTTGTAAATTTGTCGGAAAAGGAGCGAATATCCATCATGAGCCCCATACTGAAAGTATAAAACCTTTTATCAAGCTGTCAGGTTTCCATGGAATTCGGGCAGCTTTTTTTCTTTTTTAGGAAGATGGGTTCATAAAACTATGCAGAAAGATGAAATTTGAAAAGATGCATGCCGCGGGCAACGATTATATTTATGTCAACCTGTTCGAGGAAAAGGTTGAAAACCCTGAAGAGCTCTCCCGCCGGCTGAGTGACCGCCATTTCGGGGTGGGGGGCGACGGACTGGTGCTGATCGGTCCCGCCGAACAGGGCGACTTCTCCATGCGGATGTTCAATGCCGACGGCAGCGAGGGGCTGATGTGCGGCAATGCTGCCCGCTGCGTGGGCAGGTATCTCTACGAGCGCGGACTCACCAATAAAAAGGAGATCGCCCTGCAGACGCTTTCTGGCATCAAGCAGCTGTGGTTGACAATTGATCCCGCCAGTAACCGGGTCACACAGATTCGCGTGGATATGGGGCCTGCGATTTGTAACGGCAGCCAGCTGCAACCCCCGCAGTCCCTTCTGCCGGAGATGGTGGAGCATCCACTGGAGGCAGAGGGAGCCACCTGGCCGGTCACCTTTGTCTCGATGGGCAATCCCCACGCGGTGATCTTCACGGAAGGAATCGATGCGCTTGATCTGCAGCTCATCGGATCAAAAATCGAGCATCACCCGCTCTTTCCGCAGCGAACCAATGTGGAGTTTGTGGAGGTCATCGCCCGCGATGAGCTACGGATGCGCGTCTGGGAAAGAGGCAGCGGCGAGACCCTCGCCTGCGGCAGCGGTGCCTGTGCGGTGCTGGCCGCCGCCGTGCTGACCGGTCGCGCAGACCCCAGGGCATTGGTGCACCTCCGGGGGGGTGATCTGCAGGTGGAATGGGAGCGGGATCAGAACAGAGTCTTCCTCACCGGCGATGCCCAATTCGTTTTCAAGGGGGAACTGCTTTGACACGAAAATTCCACATTCCAATCACATATTTCAAAAATCTCAAATCCTAAATTCCTTATGTTTCAGATCAACGAAAACTATCTTCAGCTCGGCGAGAGCTACCTTTTCAGCACCATTGCCAGAAAAGTGGAGCAATTCAGTGCAACCCATCCCGGGGCCGACATCATCCGGCTCGGCATCGGTGATGTCACGCTCCCGCTCTCACCGGCCGTCATCGATGCCCTTCACCGCTCGGTGGATGAGATGGGGGTGAAGGAGAGCTTTCGTGGTTACGGCCCTGAGCAGGGGTATCTCTTCCTGCGGGAGGCGATTGCCGGAACTGACTTTCAAAAGCGGGGCATCGACATCGCACCTGATGAGATCTTTGTGAGTGACGGCTCCAAGAGCGATACCGGCAACATCGGTGATATCCTGGGTGAAGGGAATGTGGTGGCCATCACCGATCCGGTTTACCCGGTTTACCTCGATACCACGCTGATGCGCATCGGCAAATCCGATAAATTGCTGCTGCTCTCCTGCAACGCGGAGAATGGTTTTCTGCCTGAAATTCCATCTAAGCGGGTGGATGTCATCTATCTCTGTTATCCCAACAACCCCACCGGCACGGTGATGACGAGGGAGGAGCTTAAGAAGTGGGTTGACTGGGCACTGGAGCAGAAGAGCCTGATCCTTTTCGATGCCGCTTATGAGGCGTTCATCCGCGATGAGACCATCCCCCGCAGCATCTATGAGATCGAGGGTGCGAGCCGTTGTGCCATCGAGTTCCACTCCTTCTCCAAGAATGCCGGATTCACGGGGTTGCGCTGCAGTTACACGGTGGTGCCAAAGGAACTGAAAGCCACCACTGCCAACGGAAAGGAGGTGTCTCTTCATCATCTCTGGAACAGGCGCCAGTCCACCAAGTTCAACGGCACCGCCTATATTGTACAGCGTGCTGCCGAGGCGGTTTATTCGCCGCAGGGACAGCAGGAGATACAGGGAATGATTGAGAGCTACATGCAGAATGCCGCGGTGATCAGAAATGGTTTGATGGATAAGGGATATACCGTTTTCGGGGGTGAGCACTCCCCCTATATCTGGTTGAAATGTCCTGATGGTCTCGACTCCTGGCAGTTCTTCGACAGGCTGCTGGAGGAGTGCCATGTTGTGGGAACCCCGGGGGCAGGCTTTGGTTCCGCCGGCGAGGGCTATTTCCGGCTGACCGCCTTCAACAGCCGGGAAAGGACTGCTGAAGCGGTTGAGAGGATCAAAAATATCCATATCATATAATATCTATTTGATTCATTTCAGTGGTATTCTTTTCTTTGACCCACATTGCAGCTAACCGGAGTTAAAATCGTGTATCGTTGACAATTCAATTTTATTTTTTCAACGCATTGCGTATCTTTGCTTGATAAAATCACAGATTCCCCACCTCATACCTGTTTGAGGCGGAGCGTAACGTACAAATTCACAGCAACAATGAAACCACTGTTTATACAATATCCCAAGTGCGGCACCTGCCGCAAAGCAGCCCTGTGGCTGAAAGAGAACGGAGTGGATGTCACAGTCCGCCACATTGTAGATGATAACCCTACCCGCGATGAGTTGTCTCAATGGATCGACCGAAGCGGACTGCCCATCCATAAGTTTTTTAATACGTCGGGACGAATCTATCAGCAACAGAATCTGAAAGAGAAAGTGAAGAGCGCCACTCGCGATGAGTTGCTCGACATCCTCGCGTCCAACGGCATGGTGGTGAAGCGCCCCCTGGTGGTGACCGATGATTTCGTGCTGGTGGGGTTCAATGAGAAAGAGTGGAAGGAAAAGCTGGGATAAAACATTAACAGCAAGGAGAATCGAATGAAGATTGCCCATTTGGAATTTCCCGACAGGCCGGTGTTTCTGGCCCCGATGGAAGATGTGACCGATATCGGTTTCCGCCTGTTCTGCAAGCGGTTCGGAGCCGACATGGTATATACCGAGTTCATCTCGAGCGATGCACTGATTCGTGACATCAGGAAGACAAAGGCGAAGATCCTCTTCAGCGAGCAGGAGCGACCTATTGGTATCCAGATCTATGGCAGCGACCCCGACGCGATGGTGGAAGCGGCGAAGATCTGCGAGGAGTCGGATCCCGATCTGATCGATATCAATTTCGGATGTCCCGTGAAGAAGATTGCCGGACGTGGTGCCGGATCGGGGATGATGCGCACGCCCGATGTGATGCTCGAGATTACCGAAAAGGTAGTCAAGGCAGTAAAGAAGCCGGTAACGGTGAAGACACGCCTGGGGTGGGACGACAACTCGAAGATCATCGTGGAATTGGCGGAGCAGCTGCAGGACTGTGGCATCGCTGCCCTCACGCTGCATGGGCGCACCCGTGCGCAGATGTACAAGGGGGAGGCGGACTGGAGCCTGATCGGTGCGGTGAAGAACAATCCCCGCATGAAGATACCGATCATCGGTAACGGTGATGTGACTACCGTGGAGGGTTGCCGTCAGCGGTTCGACGAGACCGGCGTGGATGCGGTGATGATCGGTCGCGGAAGCATTGGCCAACCCTGGTTCTTCGAGGAGGTGAAGCATTACCTAAATACGGGTGAGCATCTGCCTAAGAAATCATTTCACTGGTATCTTGATATCCTGAAAGAGCAGATTCAACAGAGCGTGGAACGGACCGACGAGCTGCGCGGGATACTACACAACCGACGCCATCTGGCAGCCACCCCCATCTTCAAGGGGATCCCCGACTTTAAATCTACCCGTATTGCCATGCTCAGAGCCGAAACGGTGGAAGAGCTATTCCGCATTATGGATGAGATTCCGGAAAAGTTTGGAGTGGTCGTTTCTTGAGTAACAGCTTTTTTTATTGTCAATTCAAAATTGGTTTACTTC
>DPAC01000029.1 GCA_003517675.1 Porphyromonadaceae bacterium
CCCGAAAGAAGCACCTCCGGCACTTTCCAGCCATTATACTCTGCCGGACGGGTATACACGGGCGGAGCCAGTAATCCGTCCTGAAACGAATCGGAAAGGGCAGATTGCTCATCGCCAATGGCGCCGGGAATCACTCTTACGACTGCGTCGGCAATCATGGCCGCAACCAGCTCTCCACCGGTAAGTACAAAATCACCGATAGATATCTCCCGGGTGATCAGATGCTCCCTTACCCGGTAATCGACTCCCTTGTAATGTCCGCAGAGGATGATGATATTCTGCATCAGAGAGAACTCGTTGGCAGTAGCCTGTGTGAACTGTTCACCGTCGGGTGTGGTAAAGATCACCTCATCATAATTGCGTTGCGCCTTCAGGTACGAGATGGCGCGGTCGATCGGTTCAATCTGCAGCACCATCCCTGCCTCGCCGCCAAAAGGGTAATCATCCACCCGCCTATGTTTGTCGAGCGAATAATCGCGCAGATTGTGAAGGCCGAATTCCACCAGTCCTTTATCCTGTGCACGCTTCAGAATACTCGTGTGAAGAGCGCCCTCAATTATTTCCGGCAAAACGGTAATAATATCAATCCTCATCTTTTGTGATATCCAACAACTAACTTTTTGGCTCAAAACCTGAAAACTAATTTTTACGTTCAGGCCAATGATCAATTAATGATCAAAAATAGCGGAAAAAAAGCTTATTGCAAAATCAATTTCCCGTCGGAGTTGTGGTTGTTCCCTGCTGCGAGCCGCTCTCTCCCTGCATCACATCTTCGTTGGTGATGGTGCGCTGTACCTTTTTCATCGATGACTTTAAGTCGCCAAACCGGTAGGTAACGCTCAGCCGGAAGTTGCGCATGGGGTTCATAAACTCATTTTTCTGGGTAAACCCTGCACCCGTGGTGGTAGAAGTGAATGCCCTGTACTTTGTAAACGGGTTCTGCATGTTAAGTGCCAGGTCGAGCTTCTTATTCAAAAAGCTTTTTTGCAGACTGAAAGAATAGAAATAGAACGCCGACTGTTCCGTTTGCAACTGAATACGGTTCAGGAACAGTCCCCCGTTAGCTCCCACCCTGAAATCTTTGGGGAAGGTGAAGGTGAGCCCCCCGAATGCACGTCCGGAGAAGCCGCTGTTTTTCAATTCACTGTTCTTTGTGCTCCGGATATCGGTATAATTGACTCCTCCGTTGAGGTAGGTACGGATCATCTGGGTAGGGGTCCAGCTCACATACAGATTCGTTCCTACCGTCTGGTTTCGCCCGATATTGTCGTAGGTGTTGTGTGTCACACCATTCTCAACAAAACTATAGCCGGTGACGGCATTTTTGGCGAAAGAGTAGTTGAGGGTAAGGTTGAAGTTCAGCTTTTGTGAGAAGGAGCCGTAATTGATGTTGAAGTTGTGCTGCTGCTCCACATCGAGCCGGGGATTGCCATAGCTGATATTGTTCGGATCCGCATCATTGACATAAGGATTCAGATACCAAATACCCGGGCGGGAGATGCGCATGTTGTAGCCTCCGCGCAGTGTCTGCGTCATCCCCAGCTGGTAAGAGAGCGTAACCGATGGTACCAGGTCGAAGAAGTTGGTGTGTACAATGGTATCGAGATCGTTGCTCATGAAATGAATCTCCTGTTGCGTCTGCTCACCGCGCAATCCCAGCTTCATCCCGATTTTTCCCGCTTTGTATCCGTAGCCGGCATAACCGGAGATGATGTTCTGGGTATGATCCAGATCATTTTTTCGCTCCGGATCAGGTCTCCATGTATCATCTGTCACATCAAGATAGGTATGGTCGGCGCGACTTGCATTATCCCTGAAAATATATTTTAACCCCGCTTCAACGTTGTGTTTTCCGTTCAGCGGATTCACATAATCCACCTGTCCGGTGTGCTCGCTTCCGCCGGCGTCGTTGGCACTTTTGACGCGGTAACCGTCGGGATAATAAAATGTTCCCGTCACATCCTCATAGGCACTTTCGTACTCACTGTCGTTGGGATTGTTCTCAAACCGGTAAGAGGCAGTCAGCATCTCCCCCTTCTTTCTGAAGCTACGCTGATAATCGACCGACAGGTTCATGCCCCCGTACTGGCTGACACTTTCACTTTGTGTTTGGTAGCTGTAAGGACGGGCACCTGCGGAGCGGGCTTCCTGCAGGTTCAACGAATTGAACTTCCCGCCATAGCGGGAGGCCGACAGGTTAAAGAGATTGAGGGTGTCCGGTTCGAAACTCATGGAGCCGCTCAGAAAGAGGCCGCCTCCATCACTCTTATTGGTCCCGTTAAGGGTGAGGGTATTTTCAGGGTTGGGAGCATATTCACTGCGTGCAAAGCTGGACTCCGATTCAGGCCTGGCATGATGGAAATAACCGGCGTTGCCGGTGAAACCAAACTTACCGTATTTTGTAGCCAGATAGGCGTTGCCGCCATAACCGCCGAAATCATCGGCATTGGCCCCGACTGAACCGGAATAACCATCATCGGCCTGTCTATCTGTCACGATGTTAATGATGCCGTCGACTCCTTCGGCATCATATTTTGCGCCGGGATCGGTGATTACTTCAATGTCTTTCACACTGTTTGCCGGCATACTTTTCAGCACCTGTGAAGGGTTTCCGGAGATCATATTGGAAGGTTTCCCGTTGAGGTAAATCTTGAAATTCGAAGAGCCCTTCAGCTGAATCTCATCTTCGCCGTCCACCGTCACCAGCGGCACCTTGCGCAGCAGATCGAGCACATTGGAGGTGGATGATTCCGGATCATCCTTGGCACTGTAAGTCAGCTTATCAATCTCCACCTTCACCAATGGCCTTTGTGCAGTTACATTCAATTCGTCCAGTTCTGTAGCACTCTCCGTCATGGGGATTGCTCCCATATCCAACGGATTTTGGGAAGCAGTAACCTCCACCGGCCTTGCAAGTTCGTTCATCCCCACAAAATGAAAGGTAAAAATGTATTTCCCCGGAGCCAACGTGGTAGAGAAAGCCCCGTCTTCACGGGTGGCAAGTTTTTTGACATTGTTTGCGGGAGCGTCTTCACGGGAGACCGAAATCGTAGCATAAGGCAGCGGATCCTGGTCGTCAGCCGATACCAGCTTTCCCTTTACTGTCACACTTTGAACCGTTATGCTTGCTGTTTGGGCTGTTAAGCTTACCGAGAATAAAAAGCATAAAATTAATATTGCCGATTGTTTCATTGTGGTTTCAAATATCGTTCGTCCATTTAAGAGCCAAAAGTAGCTATAAATCTGTCTCGTCATTTGAATCACCTCACGATTACACATTTTTAACAAGATCGCAGGAACAATTATTTCTGTTTCAGTCGCCCGCTTTTCCTGAGCGCCTGATCCAGTATCCATTGTATTGGAGCATTTACACTTTCTTACCAAGTTTCCCGGCATCATTTCTTTTTCCTACTTTTGTTGAAAAATTGTTTTATGATTCCAATTCTTCTTTGCATTGCGACCGGCATTTTGACCGGATATCTTTTCCGGAAAACCGGCTTCGTGAAATACACAGGTACCCTGTTGAGCGTGGTGATCATGCTGCTGCTGTTCTTTCTGGGTGTTTCCGTAGGCAGCAACAAGCAGGTGATCAGCAACTTCTCCGGCATCGGACTGGAAGCACTGCTTCTTACTGTGGGAGGAACACTGGGCAGTTTGATCTGCGCGAAATGGGTCTTTGCCCGTTTCTTTGCCGGAAAGAAAAACCGATCAGAACAGCCATCTCCGGTCAATAATCTCTCCAGGTGTTCGGAGGAAGAAGACGATCAAAAGGGAAACAAATCTACATTGTGAAAGGGGAAGCATGAAACAATCGCTGATATACCTCCTCGTTTTTGCCATCGGCGTGGTACTGGCGCTTTTGGAAATGATGCCGGATGCGTTGCTTGACGGCGACATCGCTACCTGGGTGCTCTATGCACTGCTTTTTCTGGTAGGCATGCAGATTGGCTCAGGCAAGAACCTGTTTGCCGCCCTCAGGCGATTTGGCTGGAGCGTTACGCTGGTACCGGTGGCCACTACGGTCGGCACCTTTGCCGGTGTGGCACTGGTCAGTCTGCTCATTCCCGGGAGAAGCCTGACCGAGTGTTTGAGCGTAGGTGCCGGCTTTGCCTATTATTCGCTGTCGAGTATTCTGATCACGGAGTTCCGGGGAGCGGAGCTGGGAACAGTAGCGCTGTTGGCAAATATTATGCGTGAATTCAGTGTCCTGGTGCTGGCACCCTGGATGGTAAAATACTTCGGAAAACTGGCACCTGTCTCTGCCGGAGGTGCCACCACCATGGATACCACGCTGCCGGTCATTACCCGGTATTCCGGCACAGAATATGGGATGATTGCCCTGTTTCACGGAATGATCATCGATTTTTCCGTACCGCTGTGGGTTACCTTCTTTCTGAATCTGTAGCAGGGTGTCAGCAACAAAATGAAAAATAGATAACAGGATGCCTACGGGAAAAATGATTCCGGAAAAACAAAAAGGGCTATTTTTCTGTTTTATCACACAATCCCAAACACTCCTTGATATGCGCGCACTGATCAACGCATTTATTGTCCATGTTACGCTCAACATTTTGGTCTTCCTGAAAGGCTGGCATGCCTTTGATGAAAAAAAGTGGGCACGCATCATACTGCTTGTGGTTTTCGGAACGGAACTGCTCGCATACGCTTTCGGATTGCTTTTCTATCGGCTCATTCCCGATCCCGTCAACCAATTCATCCGGATGATGGGCACCAGCTGGATGCTCTTTCTCCTTTACGCAAGTGGATTGTGGCTGCTTATCGATCTTACATACCTTATCCTAAGAAAGATACAACGAAAATCGTGGCGTTTCAAAGATCGGTCGCGGCAATACAAAACCATCACTTTTCTGGCGCCCATCCTGATCGTAGTGGGCGTAATGACCCATGGTCACTACAAGTTCCTTCATCCGGTGGTCCGGCAGGTATCCGTTACGGTGCATAAGCAGGCAGGGAATATGGATTCGGTACGTATTGCCGTCGTGGGTGATCTGCACTTGGGATGGATGATCAACCGGGAGCATACAAAACGGTTTGTAGACTTGATCATGGCCCAGGAGCCCGATCTGATCCTCTTCGTGGGTGACATCATCGATGCTCAAATCGATCCGGTACTGGAGCAGCGGATGGACGAAGAGTTAGCTCGCTTATCGGCGCCTCTCGGCGTGTTTTCCTGTACCGGCAATCACGAATACCGATATGAAGCAGAGGAGAAGATACAACTTTTAAACGACGCGGGTATCATCCTGTTACGCGATTCGGCCGTACTCATAGACAGTGCTTTTTATGTGGTGGGACGCGAAGACAAGGTCATTCTCAACCGGAAATCCACTGAGAAACTTCTTTCTGACCAGGA
>DPAC01000124.1 GCA_003517675.1 Porphyromonadaceae bacterium
AGCTGCGCTACTGGAAGGCAGAGGTCTTTAACCGGAGCTTTCTGATCCAGCAGGAGGGCCGGAACAGGGGTTATCCCCACCGCACTTTCTCCAACAATACATTCATCGACGGCTACAGCGACCACCTGCCGGTACTGGTTTACCTGATCAGGGAGCAACAGTAGGCTCTCACTTCACAGCTGCAAGAATTTAACCCACATTGCTGCTTGATACTGCATGCTGATATGACCAGGAAGCCACCATGCCCCATCTTCACCTTGAACGGCTGGCCTGTCGGTTGGCAAGTACGATTCGTTTTCAACTGAAACCAGCAGTTTGCCCCTGATTGTCAGACATTTTGTCCGACACCCAGGGGCAAACTGATTCTCGATAATGATTGTAGCACGGCCGGGAATCGAACCCGAATCTAAAGTTTAGGAAACTTCTATTCTATCCATTGAACTACCGCGCCATACGGAACTGCAAAAATAGTTTATTTTTGATTCCTGACAAAAGATTTGCCTCACTCCCGCATACTTTCAACAAACAATTTTGCGAAAGAGCTGTTTAACATCTGCAACAATTACATCAAAACATTGCAACAACATGAACAAAATAGCCATATTATACGGCAGCTCGGGCGGGAATGCAGAATCTGTCGCCAGGCAGGTGCAGGATCTCTTTGAGGGAGCAGCCGATCTCTTCAACGTCCGGGAGGTCACCCTTGAGGAGATCAGGGATTACCCCTATTACATCGTCGGCACCTCCACCACAGGCATGGGCGATCTACAGGACGACTGGGAGGGCTTTCTGCCCTCTTTCTCCAATCTTGATCTCTCCGGCAAGAAAGTGGCCATCTTTGCACTGGGTGACAGTGCCTCCTACTCCACCAGCTTTGCCGAATCGATGAAAGTGGTCTATGATGAGATTGCTGACAGAACTACCATCGTGGGGCAAGTACCCGACGAAGGTTATACCTACGACGACTCCATGGCAGTGATCGACGGAATGTTCGTAGGGCTGCCCATCGATGAGGACAATGAGTACGACATGACACAGGAACGGCTGGAAAAGTGGGTGGAAGCGTTGAAAGAGGAATTTTTATAATCGGGATTGCACCCCCTGAAAGCTGCCGGGTGAAGTTCCATTCATGGATCAACGAACCGGAAATACTAACCGCCGGGGTTACCGGCGGTTTTTTTACATACTATCTGCTTACAGCTCTTTTATTTTGATATTCTGAAACCACACTTCGTCGCCGTGATCCTGCAGGAGTATCAACCCCTCTTCAGCATTCCCGAAATTGGGCCAATCCTTGTACTTACTGGTTTGAACAAGGCGGTTCCACTCTTCGTTGTTACGTTCATACTCCAGCAGTTTCACACCGTTGAGCCAGTGCTCAACATGGTTCCCCTCCACCACCACCATGGCGGTGTTGAAGAAGCCGTTGCGGAAAGGTTTGTCGGCAGGAGCAGGAATCAGGTCGTACAACGAACCGAGTGTTCTGTTACCGTTGACGCCCATCTTTGCATCGGGATGCCGCTTGTCATCCAGTATCTGATACTCACACCCGATGGCCGATCCTTCGCCTTTGTTCAGGCTGGTATCCACGAAATATTTGATGCCGCTGTTGGCTCCCTCGGTGATTTTAAAATCGACCTTCAGCATGAAATTCTTGTAAGGTCGTGTGGTGACGATGTCACCGCCGTTGGTAGACTCACCGCCGTCGCTTTTATGCACCTTCAGTATGCCGTTCTCGATTGACCATCCTTTATCGGGGAAACCATCCAGTTTGGCTCCACGCCACCCCTCGGTGGTTTTGCCATCCCAAAGCAGCTTCCAGCCTTCGGCAGCCTCCCGCTCCGAGATGGTGTTGGCAATCTGGTTGATCTGCGTCACCTCGGGATTCTCCGGCGTCCTGTACTTGTCAAGCTCTTCGGTAAGGATACGGATGTTGCGCCAGGCGACCCTCTTTCCTTCAAGCGCGGCGTTGTTCCCGATGGAATGCACCTGCAGAGCGATAAACCCCGAGGGTGTGGTATCATCCAGCAGGTCGGCACAGGGAACACCGTTCACCCAGGTACGGATACGGTTGCCAATCGCTTCAACACGGGCACTATTCCATTCGCCCTTTTTGAAAGCCTTCTGTCCGTTGGGATTGTATGTCAGCGGGTATAGCCACCCGTTACGTGCCTCATCGTAAATGCCGCCGGTCCATGCCCGTTCAGACGGATCGATCTCAAACTGATAGCCGTGAACTCGTCCGTTCTGGTACTCTTTCAAGCTGTTGCTCCGGAATTGCACGCCCGAATTTAATCCGTCGTCCACCTTAAATTCGAACTCCAGAATAAAATCATCGTAATTTTCCGTAGTTGCCAGAAAAGTGTTTGGCGTATTCAATTGGGAAATACCGACAATCGTATTGTCCTCAATCATGTATTCTGCAGTTCCGTTCAATTTTTCCCATCCCTGCAGATCCTTTCCGTTAAACAACTCCTGCCACTTTGGGCCTTGTGAACAGGAGGCGAGTAATGCGACCATCACAAAAAGTAATAAACTGTTTTTTTTCATTGTTGTATTGTTATGTTATTGATTAAATTTCATAAAAATCTTCCCAGCCTTTTCTGGGCGGCTCACCTGTGAGGAATGCATCGGCAAAGGCATCGTTGGTGACATGTTTGGTCTCTCTGTCGAAAACGATCTTTCTGTTCAGTCGTTGTGCAGCCACACCCAGGCAGAACACCTGGCTCAACGGAGC
>DPAC01000176.1 GCA_003517675.1 Porphyromonadaceae bacterium
TCGGCATCGATGCCAAAAAACTTACAGACGGCTACAGCAGCAATTGCATTGTCGAAATTGTACTCACCCACCAGGCGGGTACGGACCCGGTAGGAGCGGTCGAAAAAGCGCCAGTCGAATGTCATAAAAGGGGTAGCATCGCTGAGGGTGCCGGAAGCAAACAGCGAGGGGTCATCCCTGCCATAAAGGATCCGATCCATGCCCCCGGAGAGATCATAGAGGATCTTACTCTCCCTGTTCACAAACACTTTCCCCTCGTGTGCACGGATGTAATCATACAATTCTCCCTTGGTGGCAACGAGCTTCTCGAACGTGCCGAATCCCTCCAGGTGCGCTTTTCCCACATTGGTGATCAGCCCGTAGTCGGGCTCAGCAATCTCGCACAACTGGCGAATATCACCCGGGTGATTGGCCCCCATCTCCACCACCGCAATCTCGTGCGATTGGTTCATGGAGAGCAGGGTGAGCGGCACACCGATGTGGTTGTTGAAGTTTCCCTGAGTGAAGGCCACCTTGAACTTGCGGGCAAGTCCAACGGCAATCAACTCCTTTGTGGTGGTCTTACCGTTGGTACCGGTAATACCGATCACCGGTATCTTCAGTTTCCGGCGATGGTAGGTTGCCAGCTTCTGAAGCGATTGAAGCACGTCATCCACCAGGATGATCCGCTCATCAGCAGCCACCCCTTCCGGCCACTCATCCACTACGGCATAGGCACAACCCGCTTCCAGTGCTTTTCCGGCATACAGATTGCCATTGAAACGCGCCCCTTTGAGGGCAAAGAAGATGGCACCCTTCTCACACATCCGGGAGTCGGTGGTCACCAACGGATATCGACGGAACAACGAATAGAGTTCAGCTATTTGCATTGATGATGAAAGTAGATCCGTTTTCTCAGAAGCCCAGTTTCCGGGCGATTGCCGGCGGGAGTGCATCCTTATGCAGCACGATGCTCAGGGTCTTGTAACTAACGAATGGATACGATGCGTACCAGTGCCCCTTGTAGGCTCCTGTCTCACCCCATGAGTTCTTCACCATGAAAAATTTGTTTCCATTTGGATCCTGGGCAATCCCGTAGATCTGCATGCCATGGTCGTCGGTGGTCTCATAGTTATCGAACGACTGTTGCCGCATCTCCTGTGTGATCACTTTCTCAGTCAACACCTGCCTGCCGATGCGAGCCCTGATCTCGGCATCCCGTTCGCGGCTGCTGAGATCGAGCCATTTGGCCTGGTCACTGCCGGCGTTTTCGGGAGCCTCCTCATCCGGTACGATGGCAATGCCGTTGCGGGAGAAACCTGCTTCACTCACATCAGAAGCCCAGGCAATCGTGTAGCCCTCCATCACCGCATGTTCCATCACCTCCATCAGTTCACCCATGGGCAGGTTGTAAGAAAGCGCCCAGCGCCAGTTGTCAGGGACCTCAATGGCAAAAGGCTGATAAAAGGGGTGATGGGTGAATGAGGTGAGTGAGATATAATCCTCCTGATTCAGTCCCAGCTCATCGGCAAAAGTATCAGGCGTGTACTCCTTTCCGTCGTAGGTAAATGTTTGAGGCACTTCCCCCAGGTAACTGTCCAGGATTCCGGAGATAGCTTTATTCCAGACAGGTGAGAGGCTTTTGGCACTGATCACTCCATCCATGTAACTTTTCAGTACCCTGTCCATCTCACCATGATCATGCGTTTCGGAACCATAATTAAGTCCTTTGTAGGCTTCTTCAGGCACGATACCAAAATCCTCTATGGTTTCTACCACATCGGCAAAAGATCCCCCTGCGGCAAAATTGAGGTTTCCATGCAGACGGGCATATTTTTGTGCCTTATCTTCATAGTTCCTGCGCACAATATACATTTCAGAAAGATCAAATTCTCCTTTTCCCATACGGATAAGTTCGGATTCCAAGAAGCCTACACCCGAGAAACTCCAACAAGTACCCGTACTGGCTTGATTTTTCACCGAGGTAATCGGATTTTCTTTAATTACCGTGAATGTATACGCATTTTGTGCTGAGAGGGTCAGAGACACCAAAAAAAGTGCAGAGATTGTAAAAAATTTGTTCATAGAATATTCTTATTCGGTTGTTATTCAAATTCACTTTGTAAATTGAGCTGTTTGCTACGCTCTGCAAAGTTCAAATAAGTTTTGACTTTGCACACTCTCATCGCAAAAAATCGTTTTCATTGCAATGCATATCACGGCGCAACCAAATTATCAGCTGAGCACGAATATCGGGAAGCAAATCACAGCGTAAGCGAATATCGATAACAAATATAGCTAAATTGGGAGATTTATCCGGTATTTTATTCCACAATTTCCATAATAGGCCAAAAAAGAGGTATCTTTGCAACCTAACACATCAATGACAATGGATGACCTGACCCCAAAAAAGAAAAAGAGCCGTAAGGGCCTGAGATGGTTTCTCGGCATATTGATCCTGGCACTTGGTATTTTTGTTTACGTGCGATACTATTACGTATACACTACGGGTGTAAAATCCGGTGAACTAAACTATCTTGTATACAAAGGAGTTGTCTTTAAAACTTACGAAGGCGAGCTGATAGAATCAGGTTCTTACGCCAATGAACCGGACGAATTACAATCGAATCAGTTTGTTTTTTCGGTAGCAGACGAGGATCTCGCGAATCAGTTAATGGTAGCGGGTGGCAAGATGGTACAGCTTCACTACAAGGAATATTTTGGATCACCACCCTGGCGTGGCAACACCAAGTTTATCGTTGACAGTATTGTCTCCATTGAAACAATACCGTTGAACCCGGCGACGGAAGAGGAACCTACACCCTACATATTTGAATCGATGTGAAAGGGTGATTGTCATGGCGCAAAAGAAATTTTATGTTGTTTGGCAGGGCTTAAAGCCGGGCATATACGCGTCGTGGGAGGAATGTAAGGCTCAGGTTTCGGGATTCGAGCATGCGCGGTACAAATCTTTCCCTACGCTGGAAGAGGCTGAAAAAGCATTCTCTGAGAATCCCTGGAAACATCTGAACCCTAAAAAAACAAAAACAACCGTTGCTCCTGCAACGACCGGAAAAATTGTAAAAGAGAGTATCGCTGTTGACGCTGCCTGCAGCGGCAATCCCGGATTATTGGAATACCGCGGTGTTTATGTGGCGGATAATCGGCAGATCTTTCATGTGGGACCGCTGGTAGGAGGTACAAACAACATTGGTGAGTTTCTGGCAATTGTGCATGCGCTGGCACTTTTGAAGAAAAGTAACAAAAAGATCCCTGTCTATTCCGACAGTGTAAATGCCATCAAATGGGTTGCCAAAAAGAAATGCAACACCAAACAAACAGAGTCGGAACGCAACAAACCCCTTTTTGAGCTGATAGCCCGTGCTGAAAAATGGCTTCGGGAAAACAGCTATACAAATCCGGTTCTCAAATGGGAAACAAAATTATGGGGCGAAATTCCCGCGGACTTCGGACGCAAATAATAATCTTCCACTCTTTCTGTTTGCACTATTTTTTTTGAAAAGGCCCATTTTATCTCCAAAAACAATTATCTTTGCCGGAGTAATGGCTTTCGGAAGAATGCTTTTATCTATGAATGAAGGGGTATGCTTTAAGTTTACGAAAGAAGAACGGGTCACCGGTGAAAAAAGGATAGAAACCCTCTTTACCCAAGGCCGTTCCTTTGTGGCATACCCTTTCCGGGTAGTTTTTCTGGAAACAGCTCATTCCCGCGCAATGCCGCTGTCGGTACTGATCAGCATGCCTAAAAAGAGGCTTAAATCGGCAGTGCATCGTAACAGGATGAAAAGGCTTGTAAGAGAAGCCTATCGATTAAACAAACATCTGATTGAAGATGCGCTGCTCCGGAAAGAGGGATATATAGACGTCGCTTTCATCTATGTAAAAGAGGAATTGAGTGATTTTGACACGGT
>DPAC01000174.1 GCA_003517675.1 Porphyromonadaceae bacterium
GGGACGGATGATGATGGTATCTCCCTCATTCACCTTGAATGTCTCCGGTTGCGGATCACTTTTATTGTCCTTTTTTTTGGAGAACAACCGGAATATCCAGCTGTTGGCAATTGTTTCAGCCGCATTTGTTATCTCTATTACACCCTGGTCCACATTGGTGATGACGGTATCTACCGTTAACCCCATCTGCTTGTCATTCAGAAGGCGCGGCAGTATCCCTTCGCCATTGTTAATGGTATAGGCCGTCTGGTGAAGCTGATTCACCAACGAGTCGGCTTTCCTTGTGGTGGAATCTAAGTTTGCCATGATCGCATTCAGTTGTACAGTAATTGAATCGTCATTTACCAGCTTTCCCAAATCGCCCTGGCCATTGTTTATTTTGGTGGTGATCCCGTTCACATCGGAGAGCGATGCATTCAGACTGTTGGTGGCTTCTGCAAGAGCAATGGTCAGGTTACTATCATTCAACAGGCGTGCAATATCACCATCGCCTGTATCCAGCTTGCCCGTAATAGACCGCAGATTGGCAACGGTTCCCTTTGCTTCATCCAGCATCTCGGTTGCCTGCGCAATCATCGCCTGAATGTCGAGGCCGTCGGCGACAGGCAGGTAATCGCCTTTTTCCACCTTTCCCGTGGCAGGATCACCGGTGGAGATCAGGACAATTTTACCACCCATCAGCCCCTCCTGTCCAATCTGCACGGTTGAGTTCTTATAGATATAATCGGTATAGGTATCCCGTATTGTCATACTCACGATGACAGATGTATCGGCTACGACACGAATATCACTCACCGTGCCGATATTGATTCCCGCAAAACGGACAATATTGCCCGGCATCAGTCCGCGAATATCTTTGAATGATGCATGCACTTCGGTGGTAGAGGAAAACAGATTCTGTTTGCTGCCGATCAGATATACCGCCACAATAAAAATCAGGAGGGCTGATGCGATAAAAATACCCAGCTGTAATGTTTTCTTTGTTTTTTTCATATTTCCTGCTCTTTTACTAAATAAAAAAATCCCGTATCTCTTTTTCTTCGCTATGGCTCAATTCGTCGTAAGTGCCTTCTACTTTAAAGTTTCCTTCGTCCATGATCTTGATGCTGTCGGTGGCTATTTTTGCACATTTCATGTCGTGCGTGATGATAATGGCTGCCGTGTTGTATTCTTCGCGTATTTTCAGGATCAGTTCGCTGATTTCACCCGATGTCACCGCATCCAGTCCGGTGGTTGGTTCATCGTAGAGAATAATTTCCGGTTGCAGAATCAATGTCCTGGCCAGGGCGATCCTCTTTTTCATTCCACCGGATAGTTCCGATGGCATTTTATCGATGGCATCCAGCAGCCCCACACTTTTAAGCGATCGTTCAATCAGATCTGCCGTATCGTGCTTCTTGTCTTTAAATTTGGTTCTCCGGATGGGGAAAAGGAGATTTTCCCGTACGCTCATTGAATCGTACAAAGCCCCTCCCTGGAAGAGGTAACCCACTTTCTTCCTCACTTCATTCAGTTCGTTGCTGTCACAGTCGAGGATATTGGTTCCCAACACGTTGATGATCCCTTCATCGGGCTCTATCAGCCTTACGATACACTTGATCAGTACCGATTTCCCGATTCCCGATTTCCCCACAATGCCCAGATTCTCCCCTTTGTGAAGCGTCAGGTTGATACCGCGCAAGATGGGATTCTCGTCAAAGGATTTATACAAATTTTCTACAACAATGACCTTTTCTTTGTCCATATAGCTTTACAGTATACTCGTTATCAATACAAAAACCAAATCAATCACGAAAATGGTCAGGGAAGCTGCTATCACGGCTGAGTTGGAGGCAAGTCCCACTGATTCAGTGCCCCTGCCGGCGGTGTAACCTTTATAGGTGCCAATCAGGCCGATGAAAAAGCCGAAGAAAACCGTTTTCAGCGTCGAAGGCAATAAATCGGCAAAGCCCATCATTGAAAAGGAACGATTGATAAAGAGTGTGGCCGACGTGTCTTCAAATATGTTCACAGCCAGAAACGAACCTAAAAGACTGAATGCATTGGCGAATATGACCAGTATCGGAACAACCAGCGTGGTGGCTACGATGCGAGAGGCAACCACAAAGCTCAGGGGACGGGTTCCCGACACTTCCATCGCATCGATCTGTTCGGTGACTGACATTGCCGCAATCTCGGCACCGATCCCTGAGCTGATTTTTCCCGCACAGATCAACCCCGTGATGACAGGCCCCAGCTCCCGAAACATCGCTATAGCCACCACACCCGGCAACAGCGTCTGTGCGCCGAAGTCGGCAAGGATGGGATTCAGCTGCATGGTGAGTACCAGCCCCATGATAAATCCGGTGACCGCTACCAGGGGCAGTGACTTGTTACCCAGTATGAACCCGTGTTTGACAAACTCCCGAAATTCAAAGGGAGATTGGAACATCTGTTTGATCACTTTTCCGGTAAATAAAGTCAGTTCTCCCAAGTCGATAAAAATACCGTTGTAAAAGTTCCGGGTTTCTTCCTTCACCTTAAGCCTTCCCCTGATACCCTGCCGGATTACAGAAACATTGATTTTTGCCATACATTCTGAATAAACAATTTTGTTTTTTGAAATGTTGATGCAAAGATACCGCTTTTATCTCATTTCCAAATAATTATTTTTCGGTCGTTATCATGAATACATACTCGTAACCCATGGCTGCTCCGATTATAACAGGTCATATCTGGTGGAATGTGGCCAACATCATGAGGAACATGCCCGGTAGATGGGTGGCAACCATTGTTCCAATCATTCGTTCGTTTCCAGAAAAATCAATATCTTTGCCATTTCGATTATCCAACAAAAGGCGATGGTGCACCTTCCATGAAAACCGAACCGGGAAAAGCCAGATTTGAGGAGCTATTTCACCTGTATTATCCCAAGGTCAGGTCATTTGCTTTCATCCTCCTGAAATCGCAGCAGGAGGCGGAGGATGTGGCACAGGATATCTTTGTCAGGCTCTGGGAGACACCAGATCTCTGGGAAGGAAACCTGGAGAAAAACTACCTCTACACCATGGTCAAAAACACCGTTTTTAACCGCATAAAACGAAAAAACCTGGAAGCGAAATACATCCACACGCAGCAGGATTTGCAGGATATCACGGAAATGGCTGAATTTGAAGACCCCCTAAACGAAATCTACCGCGAAGAGCTGCAACTGTTGCTGATGCTGGCAATGGAACAGATGCCCGGCAAGCGGCGCGAAGTGTTCGAGTTGAGCCGCTTTCAACATCTCAGCAACCAGGAGATCGCGAAAAAAATGAATCTTTCTGTACGTACCGTGGAGCAACACATCTATCTGGCATTAAAAGAACTCAAAAAACTGCTGCTGATTACTCTTTTTTTAATGAATTTTTAAGTAGTACCCCATTTTCAATTGTTTATTCACTATACGGTGCATAAAAGGACCGGGCTGTGAATTCTGATTTGAGAGATATTTGAGATGGAAAACTACTTCAAAAGAATTTTAGAGTTATTTGCAAAAAACGATGTTTCACCGGATGCACGTGCTGCATTTCAACGTTGGATCATAGATGAGAAGCATGCCGTTGAAAAGGATCTGGCATTAAACAATTTATGGAACCAACTGGAAGAGGGCAGCCGCACAGAGGTGACACCACAAATGCGACGATCGTTGAAACTGGTATATCTGAAAATCAGAGAACGACAGGGTAACTCACAAACCCGAATCCTCCGCTTCTGGCAGGTGGCAGCTGCCATCTTGCTGGTAGCGCTGGTAACAACCCTCTACTTCACAACAGCTGAAACGCCGGTGAAGGACGATCTGATTGAGCAGTATGTACCGATTGCCGGAGTGACACACCTGACGTTGCCCGACGGTACGGAGGTGCAGATGAATGCCACCACCACCCTGCTTTACCCACAACAGTTCACCGGTGAAACCAGAAGTGTCTATCTGATTGGTGAGGCCAGCTTCAGGGTGGCCCACAACGAGGCAATGCCTTTCATCGTGAAGTCAAACGATTACCAGGTGACAGCACTGGGAACAGCGTTCAATATGAGGGTGTACCCCGGTGATCCGCTCCTCTCTACAACCCTGCTCTCCGGCAGTGTGGAGGTACGTTACAACAACCTGGAGTCGGCACGGATACTTCAGCCCAGCGAACAATTCACCTATAACAAGAACACCGGGGAAGAATCAATTACCCGTCCCGACCTGTTTGATGTGACTGCCTGGCAAAGGGGAGAACTCATATTCAAGTCGGCTACCCTGGAAGAGATTATCGCCGAACTTGAACGAAAGTACCCTGTCACCTTCGTCTACACCGCCAACACCCTTAAAGCGGACAGATATACCTTCCGTTTCAAGAGTGATACCCCGCTGCAATTGGTGATGGAGATCATCACCGAGGTGTCGGGTCACATCAGATACAGAATAGAAGAGGACAAATGTTACATCTTGCCTTTACAGTCACAACATCAGTAAACCCTTAAAACCAATAAATAATATGGATACATCATGATCTGCAACACAAAAAAACCGGAATAAAGTGGCACCTTTATCCCGGTAGCTCAGCGTTAGAATTTATTCATCTGAACAATAAGTCAAACATCTAACCTAACACCAAGAAATGAATTTTAAAGGTATCAAATTTTTCAACATAAAAAAGACAAAAACAGCAATTTTTATCTTTTTGCTAAGTCTGATCGCCTCACCGGCATCCCTGATCGCCCAGGATAAGGTGGCTGTAACCATTCAACAAAATGACATCTCGGTTATAGAAGCGTTGCAGGAAATAGAGCGGCAGACGAAAATGTTCGTCGCCTACAATGAATCACAACTAAAGAATCAGCCGAATCTTGATCTCAGTATCAGCAACCAACCATTGGAAGAGGTGCTGAACCGGATACTGCTGGGAACGGGATTCACCTGGCAAGTGAAGGACAATTACATCGTGATTGTACCCGGCCAACAAGTGAGCAGAAGGCAGATCAGCGGAACCATCATCGATGAGCTCGGTCAGCCGGTGATCGGTGCAAATATCATTGAAAAGGGAACCTCGAACGGTACCGTGAGCGATTTAGATGGCAACTTCTCCCTGACCGTGGATGAGAATGCCGTCCTGTTGGTCTCATACATAGGTTATCTATCGCAGGAGATTCACACCGCCGGGAGAAACAGGTTGAACATCATACTGGTCGAAGATCTGAAAACACTCGAAGAGGTGGTGGTGATCGGCTATGGCTCGGTGAAGCGGCGCGATATCACCACAGCGGTATCCTCCATCTCCACCGAGAGCATCGATGAGCGTCCCATCATCTCAGCTGCGCAGGCCATCCAGGGAAAGGCTGCCGGCGTAAACGTTTACCAGCCCAGCGGCACACCTGGAGGCGACATGGTGATCCGGGTGCGCGGTACCACCTCCTTCAACGGGAGCAACAGCCCCCTCTACGTGGTGGACGGCGTGCCGGTCGACAACATGAACTTTCTCTCGCCAAACGATATTGCTGATATCCAGATACTGAAAGATGCTTCCTCGGCTGCCATCTACGGATCGCGTGCTGCCAACGGCGTGGTGCTGATCACCACAAAGCAGGCAACAGCAGGAGCCAAGGTTACGGCACATATACAGTATGGCGCAAGCCGGGTAGCCAACCAAATAGAGTCACTCAATGCTGCCCAATACAAGGAACTGATGGATGAACTGCGGCCAGGAGCCATACCGGAGGGAACCACCGACAGAACCGACTGGTTCAAGGAGGTCTATGGTACTGGAATCATACAAAACTACCAGCTACAGTTAGCCGACGGCAATGAACGGATCCGTTACTTCGTGTCAGGCGGATACCTCGATGAGAAAGGGGTGCTCAGCGCTGCCTTCTTCCGCCGTTTCAACCTGCGTAGCAACGTGGAAAGCCAGCTAAGAAACTGGCTGCACATGGGGCTGAACCTGGCTTATTCCGACAATACCCGAAACGGCGTAACAACCGGCCTCGGCTCAAACAGGGGTGGGGTGGTGCTCTCGGTGGTGAACCTGCCTACGGCGGCTACTGTGAAGGATGAAGCCACCGGTCTCTATAACCGTCTCTTCTTCGGACAGAATATCACCAACCCGGTGGAAGCACTGGAGAATGGGAAGAACAACAGGAACAACGAGAACAGGCTGATCGCCTCGGCAAATGCCACGATCACCTTCATGCCCGACCTCACTCTCCGAACATCCTTCACTTTGGACCGTCGCAACGGTAAATCGACTGGTTTTACCCCTCCTGTACATGGCACTGACAGGGATGACTGGGGTGCCGCCTGGGACACCCGCAGCATGAACCAACTGTTGGTGTTCGACAACGTGCTGAATTACAAGAAAACTTTCGCCGACAAGCACAACGTCGAGGGGATGGCGGGTACCTCCTGGACAGACTCAGAATGGTCACAGAGTTACATCAACGGTTCGCACTACAAGGATGGCTCTATCAAGACTCTCAACGCGGCCAACAAAATCGCCTGGGACAATACCGGCTCGAACGCTTCACACTGGGGAATCCTGTCGGGCTTCGGCAGGGCATCTTACAATTACGACAGCAAGTACCTTTTCACTTTCAACATGCGTGCTGATGGGTCCTCGAAACTGCATCCCGATCACCGATGGGGTATCTTCCCCTCCTTTTCGGCTGCATGGCGCATCTCGTCGGAGAACTTTATGCAAGACTTCGAATGGCTTGACGACATGAAGATCCGCGGCGGATGGGGACAAACCGGTAACCAATCGGGCGTGGGCGATTTTGCCTACCTCCAGCGTTACAACATCACCCGCCAGGCATGGTTCGAGGAGGGCAAAACCGACGCGGTGCCCCTTATCTCGCAGGCAAACCTCCGCACACCGGACCTCACCTGGGAGACCACTTCACAAACCAATATCGGTCTCGATGCCACCCTGTTCAGGGATCGGCTTACCATCGCCATGGATTACTATTACAAGTACACCTCCGACATGTTGATGTTCGTTTCGCTTCCCTCGGGGGCAGCCGCTGCAAACCAGATCGTCCGGAACGAGGGGGAGATGGAAAACCGAGGGTTTGAATTTTCTGCCAACAGCCGCAACCTGACCGGCTCGTTCAGATGGGACACCGATTTCAACATATCGTTCAACCGGAACAAGCTCAAAAAGCTGGCCCTGCAGCAGATCTATTATGACGCCGAAACCACCGATGCCCTCCGCTTGATACGAGTGGTACGCAACGAGCCGGGACGTCCTCTGGGCGGATTCTACGGATATATCAGCGACGGGGTGGATCCTGAGACCGGTGAGCTGATGTATCGCGACCTGAACGAAGATGGCAGGATCTCTTCGTCGGATCGCACGTATATCGGTGACCCGAACCCTGACTTCGTCTTTGGCCTTACCAATAACCTCTCCTACAAGGGTGTGAACCTGAGTGTTTTCCTCCAGGGATCAGTGGGTAATGATGTTTTCAATGCATCAAAGGCCGATGTGCAGGGAATGTACGACCTCAAAAACCAGTCGGTAGAGGTGCTCCGCCGCTGGCGCACTCCGGGACAGGTGACCGACATCCCAAAAGCGGGATTCGATATGAAGCCCTCTACCTACTTCATTGAAGACGGAAGCTACCTGCGTGTAAAAGATGTCACCCTCTCCTATAACTTCAGCGGCCCCCTCCTGGAGCGGACAGGCATATCACGCTTGCAGCCCTACGTCACCCTCAGCAACCTGCTGACGCTGACCCGCTACAAGGGGATGGACCCCGAAGTGAACCAGTGGGGCGACAGTGGTGCCGTACAGGGTATCGATTGGGGTACCTACCCGCACAGCAGAACTTTTTTGTTTGGACTGAATCTTGAATTTTAAACCACAATAGCAATGAAAACAAAATATAGTTTATACCTTTTCATCGCCGCTCTACTGGCATCCTGTTCGCTCGATTATGAGCCGTTGGACACCTATTCCGACGTGACGGAGGGAATGCAGCAGGACAGTGTGACGGTGGTCTTCAAAGACAAGGCCGCCGTGGTATCGCACAGGCAAACGTTGCTGAACCTCTTCAGAAACGGACAGGAACACTGGTACCTCGACATGTTGCTGCTGGCTGAGGCACACTCCGACAACGCCTATGCTGGTGCACCCAACAACGAAACCACTCCCTTTGAGGTGAACTCGATTGAGGGCTCCAGCACGACGCTGAACCGTGACTGGAACATGCACATGGGGAACATAGCCCAGGCGAACAAGATGATCGTTTACGTGGACAGCGTGAAGGATAACACACTTACAGAAGCCGAGAGAAGACAATATAAGGCGGAGGCGAAGATCTTGCGGGCCATGATCTATTTTGACATGGTGCGGATCTGGGCCAATGTGCCGCTGGTAACCACTGTCGCCGGCGATATTACGGCGGAAACGATCGAGGATGTCTATCCTGCCTACTTCCCTGTTCAGTCGGATGCGCTTACCATCTACCAGCAGATCGAACAGGACCTGCTTGAGGGTCTCCAGTACGCACCTGCCAACAATGTGCAGGACAAGACGCAGATCACCAAATCGGTGGCACGGGCGCTGTTGGCAAAAGTGTATGCCGAGAAACCGTTGCGCGACTACGACAAGGTGATTCAGTATGCCGATGAGCTGGCTGCCGACGGCTTCGACCTGGAACCCGAATACGGCGATCTCTTCGACGTTGTGCTGACGGATCCCAATGCGCCTCCCTCGCAGGCCAATAAGGCACTAGAGGCGAAGCTGAGGAACAGCCGGGAGACCATCTACGAGGCACAGTTCTTCCCGGGAAACACCAACTGGGTGACCTGGATGTTCGGCCGCAAGCTCGACGACTGGTCTTTCTGGTTCGACTTCCTGAAGTGGATCACCCCCTCGCGCGACCTGATCCGCACTTTCAACAGCGAGTCCGGCGACAAGCGGTATGAACAAACCGTGGTGTTCTACGAGTGCGACTGGAACATGTACTACCCGGCAGATAACTATGCCTTCATGTACAAATGCCGCAGCGGCTACAACAGCATCATCAAGCTACGCTATGCAGATATCCTGCTGTTGAAGGCCGAAGCGCTAATCGGAAAGGGTGATTACCCCGGTGCAGCACAAATCATCAACCGCACCCGCGCACGTGCCGGCCTGGGCAACCTGCCTGCATCGGCAGCATCAAGTAAGGAAGCCATCACAAAGGCCTATCTCAAGGAACGTCGCCTTGAACTGGCACTGGAAGGACAGCGCTGGTTCGACCTGGTGCGCCTTGACAAGGTGGAAGAGGTGATGAACGCGGTATTCGACAAGGATGAAGGACGTCCCGCTCAGGTGATGCCCTATACCAGCCTATCTTACGTGTTGCCTATCCCTCAGGCAGTGATGGATCAAAATCCCAACCTGGTGCAGAACCCGGGCTACTAAACAAGTATGTCACACTTAATTCAGGAGATCACTATGAATTTGAAAAATCAAATATTGCTCATGACAGGGCTCTTCACACTGCTGTTTATCTCGTGCAACGATGATGAGTACGGTCCCAGAAAAGAGTCTACCCCGGTGATTGAATCGGCAGCGGTGACACCCGCCACCTTTACCTTCGGCGACTCCATCATGCTGACGGCCATGATCACCGAACCGGCAACCAATCTCTCCGGCCTGGCCTACGAGATTGTTTCCGACAACAGAACGCTCGCATCTGATGTGATACCCATTGGCGGAACCTCGCACGATGTGGCTCAGGCGATCTTTGTACCTTTGCTGAGCGGCCAGGCCGATAACGCCGAGGTGCAGGTCAACCTGATTGCCCGGAACGTGCTCAAAGGTACGGCATCGCATCAGATCACCGGTCTTACCGGAAAACGGCCTGTTTACAACCTGCTCTACCTGGTCACCGATGGTGGCAGCGTGACCACCCTGACACCTCTGCCGGGCGACAAGAACAGGTTTCACGCAGACGGGCTGACCTATGACACCTCTTTCAGCTACCGTATTGCCGAGAAGCTCAATGCCGACAACAGTATTGACTACTCAGGCGATGTCTATGGCAACGTGGGTGGGAAGATCGGGTTGATCGGCGAATCGGGAGAGTCGGCTTTCGCCTATGCTGCTTCCGCCGACTATACCAAAGAATTCCTGTTCGATAGCTATACCTTTAGCGTATCTACTACCGGAAGCACCCTCGGACCAGATGACCTGGCCCTGAGCAGATTTTCGAGCAGCGACATCGGTGGCGAATTGTTTCGTGTGCTGGATACCACACTGGAGAAAGGCAAGAGCTACTCCTTGTTCGGCGACCTGGCCAATGCCCGCAACCTCTACAATCCGGATTTCTTTGAACGGACCGCTGCCAACAAAGTCACCTTCCTGGGTGAAACGGGTGAGTACGCCATCTACTACAACCCTGTCCGCAGGAACATCTTCGTGGGAGTGGACAACCCGGCCTATCCCGACTACCTGCTGGTGTGCGGATGGGGACTGGGTTACCCGACCCACGTCACTTCGGCAGAGATTGCTGCCGTCTATCCCGGGAAAGGTAGAACCCATACCGACTGGGGCTTCGGCAACGTGTTGAGCTATGTGCTGATGCGCAGGATAGACGAGAACGTTTTCCAGGGTACCTTCTATACCCCGGGCGATCACGACCACTATGCCGGCTTCAAACCGTTCGAGAACACCGGATGGGGAAACGAGAAACAAGCGGGAAACTTTACCTTCACCGGCGAGCAGATCATTCAGGGCGACAACAACTGGGATATCCCCAACGGGGAGAATGACCCGGTGGTGGAATCGGCCAACTACCGCTTTACCATCAACCTGAACAACAACACGGTACACATCGAAAAAGTTACACTCTAGTTTGAAAAATGAATCATATGAAATTGAAATACAATTTGAAAGTGACATCCCTGCTGATCCTCTTGCTCCTGGGAGTTTCCTCCTGCAGTGACACGGATAAGAATGGAAACGGGGAGGAACTGCCACTTCCGGAAGAGCCTCAGACGGAGGATGTGACCATCTATGTAACCACCAACACCCGCTCGCAGGAGTTTAAAAAGCAGTTCGCCGCTTTCAGCAAACGGGACAACATGTCACCCACGACGCTTAGGCTGAACCCCGCTACACGCTACCAGACCATGGATGGCTTTGGTGCTGCCGTGACCGGCTCCTCTGCTTTCAACCTGATGCAGATGACGCAGGAGAACCGCACAAAATTCCTCAGAGAGACCTTCTCTGAAACCGAGGGGATGGGGCAAAGCTACATCCGCATCTCCATCGGCTGTTCTGACTTCTCGTTGAGTGAGTACACCTGCTGCGATCTGCCCGGCATTGAGAATTTTGCCCTCACAATGGAGGAGAACGATTATGTGATCCCCATCCTGAAGGAGATCCTGGCCATCAACCCGAACGTGAAGATCCTGGGATCACCCTGGACACCGCCTCGCTGGATGAAAGTGAACAACCTCACCGACCTTCAGCCGTTCAACTCCTGGACAAGCGGGCAGCTGAACCCGGCTCACTACGGTGATTATGCAGACTACTTCGTGAAGTGGATCCGCGCTTTCGAGGCCGAGGGCATCAAGATCCATGCCGTGACTCCACAAAATGAACCGCTGAACAGGGGCAACTCCGCCTCGCTCTACATGACCTGGCAAGAACAGCGCGACTTTGTGAAGAACGCGCTGGGACCCAAAATGGCGGCTGCAGGGGTGACAACGAAGATCTACATCTACGATCACAACTACAACTATGACAGCGACAAGCCGGAGAATGCCGATCAGGGACAGTACCCGTTGAAGATCTATGCCGATAGCGAAGCGGCTGCTTTCATTGCCGGTGCTGCTTATCATAACTACGGCGGGAACAGGGAGGAGCTGAATCAGATCCATCAGTCGCGACCCGACAAAGAGCTTCTCTTCACCGAGACTTCCATCGGCACCTGGAACGATGGGCGGAACTTAGAAACCCGCCTGATCGATGATATGCGCGAGGTGGCGCTGGGCACGGTGAATAATTGGTGCAAGGGAGTCATCGTCTGGAACCTGATGCTCGACACCGACCGGGGGCCCAACCGCGAGGGGGGCTGCCAGACCTGTTACGGGGCCGTTGATATCGATCGTACCAACTACAGCACCATCACCCGCAACTCGCATTACTTCATCGTGGGACATCTCTCGTCGGTGGTGAAGCCGGGAGCGGTGCGTATCGGTACATCAGGTTTCTCGGAATCCGGCTTCTACCATGCGGCTTTTGAAAACAGCGACGGCACCTATGCCGTGGTACTGCTCAACAGTACCGCCTTGGCCAGGGTGATCACCCTCGACGACGGGAAGAATCACTTCGCCTACGAGGTTCCGGCCAAATCAGTGATCTCTTATCGGTGGAAAAAATAAATAAAAATATGACAACATGAACACAATGAAGATAAAACAGTGGATGATCGCATGTGTGACTTCCGCGCTCTTGCTCTCCTGTTCCAATGATGTGTTGGAGCCTCAGCAGGAAGGGAATCCCACCATGCAAATCGAAGAACAGTTTGCCAACGTGCATTTCGGAGATCTCCTGCCGTTCGAGGTGACAGCCCACGATGAGCTGCCCCTCTCCACGCTGACGGCCATCCTCTATTACGGGGAGGAGGAGGTCTCCAGAACCACCATCCGCACGAAAGAGAACGGCACTTACACCGGCAACATCGAGGTACCCTTCATCAAAGGCACACCCGACGGTACGGCTACACTGGAGTTCATCCTCGTGAACACCACCATGAAGAGAGCATCCCAGACCTTCGAGGTGCCGGTATCGCTGGCTCCCTATCCTTACCTGATCCTGGTGACCGCTGATGCATCCTATCCGATGCTCCCCACCGGCCAACCAAACGAGTACGCAGCAACCGAAGCATTTCCTTCCACTGAGCTGCCGGCCTACATCAAAACACCGGTGGTGGATGAGAAGGGACGTGAATTGCTGTTTGGCTGGGATGAGGGTTCCGCTTCCGTGGCCGAAGGGAGCAAAAACGAAATCCCTTATGTGAGCCCGGTAGGAGGAACCTACAGCGTGACCTTCAACATGAGGAGCTTCGAAACGGGTCCCTTCTTCGAACTGCTGCTCAACGGACAGAAGATGAGCATGGTGGACAAGGATAACTACCGGATAGACATCGATTTAACCCAGGGCGAAGAGATCACCATCGAAGGATTAACCGATTGGTGGGTCGACCCTGACTACTTCGTGGCGGAGGGCGACCAACTAACCTTCCTGCCCATCAGCGGGAGGTACCGCGTGACGGCTAACCTGGTTTACAACTGGCTGAGGGTGGAGGCAATGTCGGGTAGCAACTACGCTTCGCTGCAGCCTGATGGTACCGGCGCCCTATGGGTGATTGGCGACCAGGTGGGCAAACCCTCCTATACCGCCAATCATGTGGGTTGGACACCTCCCAACGGGCTTTGTATGGCTCCCGTGGGGAACAAGAAATACCAGATTACCTTTGTAGCAGGTGAGTCGGTGAACGCCGCCGAAATCAACTTCAAGTTCTTCCACCAGAAGGGCTGGGGAGGTGAATTTAGCAGCCAGAGCCTCACCACCGGCAGCGACATCGTCTTCATAGGTGATGGTACCAACGGCCGTGATAACGGGAACCTGGGACTCGTGCCCGGCACCACACTCGAAACGGGAGCGACTTACGTCTTCACCATCGATCTCTCTGCCGGTGTGGACAAAGGGGTGCTCACCGTGGTGAAGAAATAAATGAAAGAACCACTTGGGTGATTCCGGGGCGAAGCCAACGCATGGCTTCGCCCTTTTTCACTTGATACCAAATGGTGATGATAGTGGAAAAAGGCACTTTGGATTTACCCAAACATACAGTGAAACAGGGTGCTTTGGAGAGGAGTAGCGAGAGGGGGGCATGATCCCCCGACCTCGCGATTATGAATCGCGCGCTCTAACCAACTGAGCTATCTCGCCAACATATGTGAAAAAGGGAGTTGCTCCCCAATTCGAGGTGCAAAAGTAGCAACTCTTTTTCAATTCTGCAACTGCAATTTGGGAAAAGTCGGGTAAATATTGTATTTTTGTTTTGCCATTGATTGGAATACAATTATTAGCAACGAGTACAACGTGATCTATCCCGATAACTTCGAACAGAAGATTGAGTTCACAAGGGTGCGGCAATTGATCGCCGACCGCTGCTTCAGCCCGCTGGGCAGGGAGAAGGCGGAGGAGATGCACTTCTCCACCTCGTTCAGCGAGATCGACGCCCTCCTGGCACAGACCGAGGAGTTCGTCCGTATCCTCACGGAGGAGGATGACTTCCCCGCGAACCATTTTTTCGATATGCGTCCCGTGTTGCACCGCATCCGCCTGGAAGGCTCCTGGATAGATCAGAGCGCCCTGTTCGAGCTGCACCGGTCGCTGCAGACCATCAACGCCATCATCGCTTTCCTGCGGCGCGATGAGGAGGACCCCCGTTACCCGCGACTGATGGCGCTGGCCGGTGACATCACAACCCATCCCGAGATCACGAAAATGATAGACATCATCCTCGATGACTTTGGCCAGGTAAAGGATCATGCTTCCGCGCGGCTGTCGGAGATACGGCGTGAGCTCACCTCTGCAGCCAGCAGCATCTCCCGCAGCCTCAACACCATCCTGCGCAAGGCACAGGATGAGGGTTACGTGGAGAAAGATGTGTCACCCAGCATGCGCGACGGGCGGCTGGTGATACCGGTTAACCCCTCTTTCAAGCGGAAAATAAGGGGAATCGTGCACGACGAGTCGGCATCGGGCAAAACCGTCTTTATTGAGCCGGCAGAGGTGGTGGAGGCCAACAACCGCATCCGCGAACTGGAGGGGGAGGAACGGCGGGAGATCATCCGTATCCTGGCGGAGTTCACCGCCTGGCTGCGCCCGCTGCTGCCTGAGCTGCTGCAGTCTTACGAGTTCCTGGCGAAGATCGACCTGATACAGGCCAAAGCGGCTTTTGCCAAACAGATCGGCGCCATCCGCCCATCGCTCAGCGACGAACGGCTGATCGACTGGGTGGAGGCAGTGCACCCGCTGCTCTACCTCTCGCTCAAAAAGCAGAACCGCAGGACCGTGCCACTCGATATCTCCCTGGAGAGGGAGAACCGTATCCTGGTGATCTCAGGACCCAATGCCGGCGGCAAGTCGGTCTGCCTCAAGACGGTGGGACTGCTGCAGTATATGGTGCAGTGCGGGCTGCTGATTCCGTTGAAGGAGAACTCCCGCGTGGGAATTTTCAACGATATCTTTATCGATATCGGCGATGAGCAGTCGATCGAGAACGATCTCTCCACCTACAGCTCCCATCTGATGAACATGAAATATTTCGAGCGGCACTGCAGCGACGGCACACTGCTGCTGATCGATGAGTTCGGCAGCGGCACCGAGCCCCAGATCGGGGCGGCTATCGCCGAGGCGTTGCTCGACCGGTTCAACAACAAACGCTCCTTTGGTGTCATCACCACCCACTACCAGAACCTGAAACACTATGCCCACGAACATGAGGGGGTGGTGAATGGAGCCATGCTTTACGACCGCCACGAGATGCAACCCCTCTTCCGCCTCTCCATCGGTAACCCCGGCAGCTCTTTCGCGGTGGAGATCGCCCGTAAGATCGGCCTTCCCGAAGAGGTGATTGCTCATGCGTCGGAGATCGTGGGGAGTGAATACATCAACATGGACAAGTACCTCCTTGACATTGCCCGCGACAAGCGCTACTGGGAACGGAAGCGGGATGAGGTGCGGCGTGAGCGGAAGCGACTGGAGAAGGCGGCCATGAAGTACGAAGCCGACCTGGAGGTGATTGCCAGACAGAAGAAGGAGATCCTGGCAGAAGCCAGGCAGCAGGCAGAACAGCTTTTGGCGGAGAGCAACGTACGCATCGAGCAGACCATCCGCGAGATCAAGGAGGCGAAAGCGGAACGGGAAGCAACACTCAGGATACGCAGTGAGCTGAGAGGATTTCGCGAACGGGTGGGTGAGACCGGCAAGGAAGAGACAACAACCGGATCGCTGCAAACTACACCTAAGAAGGTGAAGCAGAAAACCACAGCTCCGGCAGTAAAACAACCAGCCAAAGAGGAATTGCCCGGGGTGGGGGATGCCGTTCGGTTAAAAGGGCAGACCAATGTGGGTGAGATCATGGAGGTGAGCGGCAAGAAAGCCACTGTGGCCTTCGGCATGATCAAATTGTCCCTTCCCCTGGAGAAGCTGGAGAAAGTGAGCAACAACCAGCTCAAACGGGAGCAGAAAGCATCCAACACCCGTGACCTGATCCATGAGCGCAAGCTCACATTCAAGCAGGATATCGATGTGCGGGGAATGCGTGGCGACGAAGCACTCCAGGCGGTGATCTACTTTATCGACGATGCCATCCAGCTGGGAGTCTCCCGCGTACGCATCCTGCACGGCACCGGAACCGGCGCCCTGCGACAGGTCATCCGTGAATACCTGGCTACTGTAAATGGTGTGAGTCACTTCGCGGATGAGCATGTGCAGTTTGGTGGCGCCGGCATCACTGTGATCGACCTGGAATGACATGCTTTTTGGGTGGCTACCACCGCGTTACTCCATCTTTTGTATGATGGTCAACAAGTGTTACTGCCCGATGTGATCACTGATATCAACCGTTCAACAACAGAAAAAAATATATTTACGTATGAAACGAGCATGAACATGTTTTACACACAAGAACATGATTACCGCGAGTTCCATACACTATAGTGTAAACAAATAAAATAATCGTATGAAACTAGACCTGAGTTCACAAATCACGCTCGATCGCGTGCCGAAGAAGTACTACAAGCCGGAAAACGATTTTGAGGAATACAACCTCTCACGTTACGAAAAACTGCCTGTCGCAATCTATGAAGATGCCCATGGGGCTGCAAAGGAGATTGCCAAAGAGATCATTCGCGAGATGTTGCAGAAGCAACAACAGGGAAAACCTTTTGTGCTGGGTATCAGCGGCGGTGTATCGCCGGTTCCTGTATATGAAGAGCTGGTGAAACAACACAAAGAGGGTGGGGTCAGCTTCCGTAACCTGGTGACTTTCAATACCTATGAATTTTACCCGGTGCTCGATTTTGCCTTCAGCAACCTGCAGATGCTGAAAGATGTATTCCTCGATCACATTGATATGGATCCTGCCAATATCTTCTCACCCGATGCAACGGCAGAGAAAGATTTGATAGGCGAAAAATGCGAGGCGTATGAAGAGAGCCTTAGACAGAAAGGTGGATTCGACTATCTGCTGCTGGGACTTGGTAGCAAGGGGAACTTGGGATTCAACATGCCGGGAAGTAGCCTCCACTCACAGACTCGATTGGTGGTGCTCGATGGTGACTCGCGCAAGGATATTGCCCGTAACTTCGGATCACTCGACAAGGTGCCGGTGAGTGCCATCACCATTGGACTCTATGACATGATGAATGCCCGCAAGATTGCCCTGATAGCCTGGAATGAACAAAAAGCGGAGAGCATCCGCGACATCGTGGAGGGGCCTGTGAGCGACATGGTGCCGGGATCCATCCTGCAAACCCATCCTGAAACCACAGTCTATATAGACTTGGCTGCAGCTTCCAGCCTGACACGCATCAGCCACCCCTGGCTGGTGACAAACTGCGAGTGGACCAGTAAGCTGATCCGCCGTGCCATCGTATGGCTCTGCGGTCTGGTGGATAAGCCGATCCTGAAGCTGACCAACAAGGACTACAATGACAATGGATTGAGTGAACTGATCACCCTCTACGGCTCAGCCTATAATGTCAATATCAAGATCTTCAATGATCTGCAGCATACCATTACCGGATGGCCCGGCGGTAAGCCCGAGGCAGATGATACCTACCGCCCCGAGCGGGCCAAACCCTATCCCAAAAGGGTGATCATCTTTAGCCCCCATCCCGATGATGATGTGATCTCCATGGGGGGTACTTTCCAGCGACTGGTGAGTCAGGGCCACGAGGTACACGTGGCGTACCAGACCTCCGGCAACATTGCCGTGGGTGATGAGGAGGTGATCCGTTACATCTCCGTACTGAACAGCTTGAGCAAGAAGTTCACCCCCGAAAACCGGGATCTGCTGGAGAAGTGTGAGCGCATTCGCAGATACCTGCTCTACGAGAAAACCAATGAAGATATCGATACGCCTGACATCCTCTTCATCAAGAGTCGGATCCGCCGCGAAGAGGCACGCTTGGCCGACCGGTATGTGGGACTTTCTGAGGAGTACGTTCATTTCCTCGACCTGCCTTTCTACGAGACCGGTAAGGTGAAGAAAAACCCCATCGGTGAGAGAGATGTGATGATTGTGAAGGATTTCATTGAGACCATTAAACCCCATCAGATCTATGTGGCGGGCGACCTGGCCGATCCGCATGGCACACACAAGGTCTGTCTCGATTCCATCCTTGCGGCCGTCGATCTGATGAAAGAGGAGGAGTGGTTCAAGGATTGTCGCATCTGGATGTATCGCGGTGCATGGATGGAGTGGGAGATCGATCACATCGAGATGGCCGTTCCTCTCTCTCCCGAAGAGCTGCGTCAGAAACGTAACGCTATCCTCCGCCACCAGTCGCAGATGGAGAGCGCTCCATTCCTGGGCGACGATGAGCGGCTCTTCTGGCAGCGGTCGGAAGAACGCAACCGCACCACTGCCGATACTTACTGGAAGCTGGGGTTGGCCTCCTACGAGGCGATAGAGGCTTTCGTGGAGTATCTCCCGGTGCCGTGAGCCAGGCATCTGAATGATTCGAAGACTGCTCCTGTTTGTAGAGGCAGTCTTTTTTTTTGACTTGACATCTTAACTCTCCCATGGTGAGGGTTCTTTCCACTGGCGCTGTTTTATATCTGCTTTTCTGGGAAGATTTGGAAAAATGTTGTATATTGTGGCCCATATTTTAACGAGGAAGATGTCGAAAGAAAAATTTCATATCGAATTCCTGATGGGAAACGCAACCCAAAACAGTTTGTGGCGCATGATCAGTCAGATTGACGGGCTCTCCGAATGGTTCGCCGATGAAGTGGTGATGGACGAAACCGAGACGCGATACACGTTCCTCTGGGGCAAATCGTCGAACGAGGCAGAGATCATCTCCAGTAAACCTCAATCGCTCATCCGCTATCATTGGCTCGATGAGGAGGATCAGAACGTTTATTTCGAGTTTATCCTGCACAAGCTTGACCTTTCGGGTGAAATGACACTCGAGGTTACCGACTTTGCCGAGCCGGATGAAAAGGGTGATGCCATTGCTCTCTGGGAGACGCAGGTGGATCTCCTCAAAAGGCGTCTCGGCGTCTGATCCACCCCGTAGCAGTAGCGGAATCTCTTTAATCATCTTTACATTTCTGAAACCACAATTCTCCGTTTGATTTTACTATCTTTGTGATCAAATCGCACAAATTCTCTTTTCTTCACGACGGATGAATAGATTGATCCACATAAAGCGGTTGTACAGGTATATCCTGACAACCTTTATCCCGCTTTTCCTGATGACCTTCGCCATCTGCCTCTTCCTGGTGCTGATGCAGTTCCTCTGGAAATATGTGGAGGATATGGTAGGCAAGGGGCTGGAAATCAACATTATCGGCGAGATGTTCCTGTATGCCGCCCTCAACCTGATCCCCCTGGCACTCCCTCTTGCCATCCTTTTGGCATCTCTCATGGTCTTTGGGAATATGGGTGAAAACCTGGAGCTGCTCGCCATCAAATCGGCAGGCATACCCCTGCTCAGGACCATGAAGCCTCTCATCATCCTCATCACCTTCATCAGCGTGGGCGCTTTCTTCTTCCAGAACAACGCCATCCCCACCATCCAGACCAAGTTCTACTCACTGTTGATCTCCATCAGACAGGCATCACCCGAGCTGGATGTGCCGGAGGGGGTCTTTTATAAAGAGATCGATGGCTATAACCTCTACGTGGGCAGGAAAGATCAGAAAACAGGAATGCTGTACAACGTGCTGATCTATGACGTGGCCAGCGGATTCAACAACATGGCGGTAATCATCTGCGATTCAGCAGAGATGAGCATGACCGAAGACAAGACCATGCTCATCTTCACCATGTATAGCGGACAACAGTTTCAGAATTTTACCCAGGGGGCATCATCCCGCAATCGTGCGGACTTCGTTCCCTATGCCCGGGAGAACTTCGACACCAAGACCATGATGATCGCCTACGATGCCAACTTCAACCGGATGGGCGAGGAGGCAATCGAAGGGAGCTCCACCAGTAATTATGTCTCTAAGAACCTGTCGCAACTGACCTCTTCAATCGACTCCATGTCGGTGATCCTCGACAGTGTAAACCAGGTGGACAGAAAGCTGATGAAAAACTACTCCCATCTCTCATTCCGGAACAGCTATCCCCCGGATCAGAAAGATTCACTGATCATGGCCGTTCGCACCGGAAAAGTGGAGGTGGAGGTGCCAAGACCCGACACCCTGCTTCAGTCGATGGATCTGAACAAACGGTCATCCATCCTGCAAAGCGCGTTTCAAAAAGCGGAGAACAACAGCAACGAGTTTCTGTTCCGCTCACTTAACAAGACCACCACACAGAAAACAATCAACCGTCACTGGGTGGAGTGGCACCGTAAATTCACCATCCCTTTCACCTGCCTTATCTTCTTCTTTATTGGAGCGCCCCTGGGATCTATCGTGCGCAAGGGCGGTTTGGGGACCCCCATTGTGATCTCGGTGATCCTCTTCATCATCTACTACATCGTGGACAACGTGGGCTACAAGATGACCCGTGATGGCGTTTGGGTACATTGGTTCGGCATGTGGTTCAGCTCGTTCATCCTGCTGCCCATTGGCGTGTTTCTTACCTACAAGGCGATGAACGATTCGGTGATCATGAATGCCGATACCTATACACAGTTCTTACGGCGCCTCCTCTTCATCCGCGAGAAACGCTCCTATCCGGTCAAGAACGTGGTGATCGACCAGCCTGATTACCCGGTCATCATCGGGATGCTGGGCGAGATTGCAGCGGATGTGAACCATATACTGGAGAAATACAATGGTTTCACCTACAGGGATTATTGGATCAATGATGGCTATGAACAGGCGTTGCGTGCACTCAAGAGCAAGATAGAGATCACGCTCACCCAGGTCTCCAATGCACATGACCTCGACATTCTGGCCAAGGCGGAGGAGTTCCCCGTGCTGATCAGCAACGTGCGGATCTTCAGACCCGGCTCGCTGCCGGCACGAATGGCGATGGTGCTTTTCCCGGTCGG
>DPAC01000060.1 GCA_003517675.1 Porphyromonadaceae bacterium
TGGCCGGAACAGAGGGGATGTATTGACCGATCAAAATACCCGCCACTATGCAGGCGGCCACCCAGAGGGTGAGAGTTCGTTCAAAAAAACTGATGCCTTGACTGCTCTCTTTCATTGGATCTCCTGCTGATAAAACTGGGTGAAACCTTCTTTGATCTCATCTCTGATGCGGCGGAACTCGCTCAGTACGAACGCATCACTGCCTGTCACCTTTGCCGGGTCCTCGAAACCAATATGAAGGCGTTTCTTCACCTTCCCGGTAAAAACAGGACAGTTCTCATTGGCATCGCCACAAACGGTGATTACATAGTCCCACGCTTCGTTGATATACGCATCCACCTTGGTGGGGCGGTGGTTGCTGATATCGAGACCTGCCTCCTTCATCACCTTCACCGCCAAGGGATGGACCTCCGGTGCGGGGTGGATACCTGCGGAGCGAACTTCCAAACGTTTATCGAACGATTGCAGAAAGGCTTGCGCCATCTGGCTGCGGCAGCTGTTGCCGGTGCATAAAATCAGTATCTTCATCTTGCGATGATTTAATTGGTTTTTAAAATGTGATAACTTACAACGGAAACCTGTTGTCCTCGTTTTTCCAAAAAACGGTTTGATATTTGTGGGTTGTTTAGCAATAGCTCTCTACCCTGGCCACACGGTCAATAAACCCGCCCAGCAATTCACGCGCTGCCGCCCAGTTCTCCTGGTTGATGCAGTATTTGACCGTGGGAGGGGTAAATTCACCCCGTATCAGGCCCACCTCTTTCAACTCGTTCAGGTGTTGCGAGAGGGTACTCTTGGCCACCGGGATCACCTCCGACATATCGCCGTGGTAACAGCAGCTCTGACCGGCCAGCATCTGCAAAATGGCGATGCGCACCGGGTGCCCCAGCGCCTTGGCGATACGGGCAAGCTGCAGCTGATCTTCAGTAAAGGGTTGTTTTGACATATCGACTTCAATAATTTCAGTTGATTGAACCATTTGAGTTCGCAAATATACGAACAGATCGGCATTTCGCAAATAAACGAACAGTTTTTTCGCACATTTTTTGTATTTTTTCAGCCAGTTTAAGGTTATCATTCACACCGGGTGAACAGCTCACGCTCCAAAAAAACTGACTGACAGAGTGTTCGTGCTGATTGGCATCATCTTCCCAACTATAATTTTTTCTCCTCCTTCGGGCAGACCTTCTTCGTTTCACTGCTGGTGCCCTTCTGGATCGTGGAGAAGAATTTTATTTTAACATAGGAGATCAAAACGGATAGCCGATGGCAAAGTGGAAAGCGAAGTCGCGGCTGAAGTTGGGCTTGAAAATCGTCCAGCGGGAGCCTTTCGGCAGTGCGGGGTTGTGCGCTTTCATCCCGCCGTCCACGCGGATCAGCAAGAAATTGAGGTCGAACCGTACACCCAGACCATAAGCCACAGCCAGCTCCTTGTAGAAGTTGTTCCACTCGAACAGACCGCCCGGTTGTTCGCTATAATTTCTTATGGTCCAGATATTTCCTGCGTCCACGAAACCAGCCAGCTCAATCAGACGGTTCAGTTTGCGACGGTACTCCACACTGAAGTCCAGCTTCACATCACCTACTCTTCGTCCAAAGTCGGAGAGGGTGGAGTCGTTGTTATAGGATCCAGGTCCCAGTGTGCGGGTGCTCCATCCCCTCACGCTGTTGGCGCCCCCACCGAAGTAACGTTTCTCAAAGGGCAGAATGGTGGAATTGCCGTAGGGATAGGCAACACCTACCGCCAGATGTGCTGCCACCGTGCGCTTGTCATCGATGGGGTAGAAGGGGGAGAAGTCGATGTCCCCCTTTACATACTCTGCATAGGGAATCTTGAAGAACTCATAAAAACCACTGCTGTTCTGTTCACCTCCTCCCAGACCTGTAACAAGATGGGGCAGCCACCCCGCTACCTCCAGACCGCTGCGGATGCGGAACGGAATCCTGGGCATGGCACGACGACTAATGCGGTTGTAGTTGGTATAGGTGAGGTTGTAGGATGTGCGCACAATCAGCTGCTCATCGTAGCTGTAGCGCAGGATAGGGTTGGCCTCCTCACTCATGTAGAGATCCTTGAATCGTTTTGATGACCAGGGCATCCGCACGTAGGTTACACCCATAGGCTCCATCACGTGAAGCAGTTTCCAATCCATGGAAGACCACTGGAAACGGGTGGAGAGGTTAAAGAACTGACGGAAGTATTCGGGTCGCTTCTGGAAGTTGGCGCCCAAAGCAAACTCGGTAGAAGCTGAAGGCAGATCCTGAAGGCGGTTCATCATCCAGGGAAGCAACAGCTGAGGAATGGAGAGGAACACTTCGGCACCATACTCGTAGTAACTGTTATCCAGCAAGTCGAGGCTGTCACTGGGGCGAATAAATTCGTAGGCAGCATTGAGCCGCACCCGGAATGTTTCTCCGCCCTTGAAGAAATTGCGGTGTTCGTAAGTGATGTTGCTGGCCACCCCCAGGTCGCCCGCTGAGTTGGTACCATCCACCCCCAACTGCATATAGTGAAGGTTACCCGGGTAGAGCGTAATGCGCGAATTAATCAGGCTGGAGTCGTTCCGTTCAGCCCGTTGCAGGTCAATAGCTGTCTGGTTCACCGGTCCCAGGCTATTGAGGGAGGAGTAGGTCCGTTCCAAGATCCGGTCGGAATAGAGCCTGCCAGGACGGAGAAAAGTGTTGTAATATACGGCCCTGGGTAACAGGAACGGCTCTTTATCCGAGATGATGCGCAATCCACGGTAGAGAGTGGTGTCGAGCTGATGAGAGCCGGTAGAATCACGCAGAAGCTCTTCGTTTACACCGTTGATTACCGTCACATCACCAATGCTGTACTGTTTGTGCTGTGTACTGTCGGAAGGGTTGTTTAACGCCAGCGTTACATCTACCTGATGGTCACCCACTGTAGTGTCGGCAAGAAAATAAAAGTCATCTTTCACTAAGTCATAATACCCCCTGTTGCGCAAGAGGGTGGTCAGGTTCTCCCTACCCGCATCCAACACAGCCAGATCGAAGAGGTCACCCTCTCTGATGATCTCCGGACGGCGTACGTTCTGAAGAATGTTATGGATAGTGGTATCTACCGAGCGGATGGTATCACGGAAAGAGCGTATTCGGTGTGGTTCATGGCCAGTGACCTCGTAGGTAACATTGACCTTTTTATGAAGCTTCTCTATGGTGGTGTCTACCTGGGCACTGAGATACCCCTTGTTATTGAGATGAAGCCGTATCTGCTCTGCTGATATCTCAGTCAACTGTTCATTGAATAGCACCGGTGGCTCACCGAAGCGGAGCAGTTGACGGTTGATCCAGGTGGAGTCGTTGTCTACGATGTTGTACATGTGCAACTTGACCTTGCCGATCACCGGAATCGAAGAATTGGGATGCTGCCGCAGGTAGGGTTTCAAGGCAGAGCCACCAATACCGTTCACATCCGACTCTATCTTCACCTTGTTCAGCAGGTAACTTCCGTCGGGCACTTTTTTGGTCACATCGCAAGCCACGAACAAAAGAGAAAGTATGACAATCAAATATTTCCTCATAAAACAACGCTATTCGTTCTCTTCCTTCCTTCTGATCACCCGAAAATCGAACAGATCACGGATCGATCGTGCCTCTTTGGTCACCACCACACCTACCCCCTGTGTAGTGGGCGTACGCCGGTAGAAGCGTTCATTGGCACGATTAAATGCCCGGATCATCAACCAGTTGTTGATGTCATACTCCAATTCAAACTCACCCATAAAAGCTTGCTGGCTGGCCAGCAAGCTGTTGTCGCCGTAGCTGAGATTGGTGGTGATGCGCAGCCGGTCATCGAGCAGACGGGTGGAGACATCAACCCCCATCCGCACGTTATCGAGCGTGCCATCCACCGATTCCAGGTTGGTGCTGATATTCCAGTTGTCGCTGAGGGCACTGGCAAAGAGGGCATCCAGTCCCCTTGACAACGTGCTGGCGGCAAAACTGCTGAACACTGATGATCCGAAGTTCATATCCGGTGACCCTTCCGAGGGAATAAAGCTGCCAGTAGTAGCCAGGTAGGCAAACTGAAGGATTTTCGTTTCTTCCGTATTGATAAAGCTGTTCACACGTTGCTGAATGTCGTTTGAGCTCTCCGGCAGCTCGATATCATATTGCAGATCCATCGCCTCCAGGTTACCCAGTATCTGGAGCAGCGCATTCACGGGCACACGTGTATTGGCTAATTCGGTGGTAAATGTGGGGCTGAGCACCGCCAGGTCTGCTTTTACCGGCAGGTAGGCGGTGATGTTAAACTGTGTATTAAGCGGATTGCCCTCCATGGTGAGTTTGCTTCCTTTGCGGATGTTGAAATCGATGGTGCGGAGGTTCTGCAGGTTGTAGTGGAACTTGCCACTGTTGATTTCATAGTCACCATAGAGTCGCACAGGGGGAGTGGATTTGGAGTTAAACTCCACGTTCACCTCACCCTCACCACTCACCTCCAGGGCGTTGCCAGTGGTTGGGTCGAGCACCACCGCAGCCACCAACATGGGGGTGAGGTTGACCGTTGCCCGCATCACGATGGGGATGCCGGATGAAAGACCGGATTTGGGTTTCTCTTCACCGTTTCTTTTCAGGAAAGCAAGCGAATCATTCTCCTGCGGAGTGTTGATATAAACGATGCCGCTATACTCAGTGGCACGGGCAGTCTGGGGCAATACCACTGTCACCGTCGAACGGCTGGTACTGGAAATATTACCACTCCCATAGATTCCTGCCGATGAACCGTTCACGTTGAGATCACCTGAAAGACGCAGGTCGCCGTAAACCATCTGATCGGATCGTTTCTCGTTGTTGAGTAACATAAAGTCGTTCATCCGAATAGAGGCATTAAAGGCCATCCCTCCGAAGTTGGAGTGCGACAAGTTGAGGTTAACCGTTGCGGTACGGCCGTTCTGGTCACGTATCACCAGGTTATGCAGTCCCACGTTATCGGGGTCGATATTGATGGTATCAGAAACTGAATAGGCAACATTGGTGAAGGCCACTTTCATCTCTCCCCTGTCTATACCAAGCCAGCCGCGGGTAACAGGTGCCGACGGTTTGCCTGTAATGGCAATCTCTGAGTTAATTGCACCGGATAATTCACTGAAAATATTGGTGGTTAGGGGCTGAATGGCTTTCAGGTCGAAACCCTGAATGCGGAGGCTGACATCCATCGGCAGAGGACTCTTTTCTCCCAGTGGAATGTAACCGGTGATATCCAGCAGATGCTTCCCCTGGTTAACCAGGTAAGCGTTCAGGTCAAGGCCTGAGTAAAGGTTGTCCCAGTTGCCCTCGATGGTAAGAGTGCCGATGGAATCGTTGTAAACCGTGATATCTTCAATCCGCAGATCCTCCGTATGCACCATCGGGCTCTCCAGCATCTGTCGCACATAGATATCACCGTTGATGGAGCCGCTGATACCTGATATGTTGAATGCAGACAGTATGTTAGCTAGTTCGGTATTGTTGAAGTAAACCCGAACATAGTCGGCTTCATTTTTGGAGGCCACACCCTCAATTCCCAGCAACAACATCTCCCCCTCCTTCAATCCGAAATTATGAATGCCAATCCTCTCTTTGCGATAGGAGATGGCAGCATCGTTAAAACTCACCTGCTTCCCGTTGAAAATCAAACTGGTGGGGTGGATGCGAATATCGGAAGCCAGTTGATTGACTGTATCACGCATGAAATCCATGGTGATATGTATCTCTCCCTCTGAGCTGGTCTTTCCCTGTTCCAGATTTAAAAAGATATGGTTATCCAGCTGGTCATCTGCCGCATCGCTATCAAGATGAACATTGATAAAACCGTTATCCTGTACCAGGTAGCTGTTCACATTCAATCCGATTCCGTTTGAGACTGTCGTCTGCAAGTCCAGCCTGGTCTCCCGGATATCACTGTTGCCCATCATCAATCGTGGCAGATAACCTTCTATTCGCAGTGGAAGATCGGCGCTTAAATCCACCTCCCCTTTCAGTGTTGCATCTTCCACATTGTAAGCTGGCAATCCGAAAGCGTAGGAGAGATCTTCGGTGTTCTTTAGAAGAATGTTCAATTCGAATCTGTTGATTCCTGCAGCTTCTTGCTCCGGTGCGGCAATCAGCGAGGGCAGATGCCGGTGCAACACCTGCATCAGCTCTTTACCGATGGTAGAGAAATAGTAATCGCCGCTCATCTCTGCCTCGAGAAAAGAGGAGTAAATCTGCAGCTTCTTCCCCTCACCGCTGTCGCCCAATGCCTGCAGGTAGATGGTGCCGGGGTTGTAAATAAAATTGCTGTCCACCAGCGAGATGTGATCAACTACCAGACTGCCGGTCATCTCGTCGAGGGTGCGTCCTGTCAGCTCACCGTCGAGGGTGAGGCTCACCCTCGGGTCTTTCCAGTGCTCCATCATGAGAAATGGGCGCAGGTCAAGCTGATTGACGCTTCCTTCCACATCGAAGTGCATCTCCTCACCAAAGGTGATGGCGCCCATCAGATCCAGACCATTCCGTTCACCCTCGCTTCTGATCTCAGCTGTGACATTGTTGCCGCTATAGGTTCCATCAAAATTGATATCTCTGTACTGGTACCCCTTGTAGAAAGCTGACAGGATGCTCCCTTCCGCGTCGACAGTGACCAGCGACGGCTCAATTGTCAATTTCACATTGCTTTCGAGAGAGGCATCTCCCAGACCGGTTGTCTCACCCAGAATATTGGACAAACGAATCTGATCGGCCATTACCGGTCCCTCGAAAGTCATCATCTTAAACCGGTTGCGGATTGATCCCCTGCCGTTCAGTGTCACATCCCCCTGCCCGGTCACCACGGACCCATCGTAACGGAAGCTATTTAATCTGCCACTGGCCGTCATCCGGAGTCGCATATCGCCCAATGCCACCAGTTGCGGTGGTGAAGCATAGCCGGGTGGTCCAATCCGGATGAATGACTCCAGGTCTTCCTGCGAAACAGCCAGATCACGAATGTTCACTTCCAGGTTGCTCTGCTCAAAATTGAGAAAATCATCGATCATACCGGCAAGGTCGATGCGGGTATCCTCACCGTATTGGAACGTAAAGAGACCAAGAGAAATCTGCGGGAATGTTCCTTCTGCATCGATCTCGAATGAGATTGGTTTGTAGAGGTGAGAGAGCCGCGAAGTGAAAAGGGCAATATCATGCGGATCGCTTCTTCGGCTCTGCGCTTTGACGGCAAAAGCTTTGCTCTCCCGGTCAAAGAAAGCATCAGACACCTCAAGTTCTGTGTTGTTGATATGAAGCTGCAGTCCATCACTCACAATTCTTGTCCCTTTCCCCTCCAGAGAAGTTTTGAGGTTATAGAGCGTTAATCCGGCATTCTCTTCGGTAAACCCCAACAGGGTGATCTCTGCCTGCATCTTTTCGATGCTTTCAAAATCGGCGTTTCCTCTGAAGTTGAAATGGCGCAGGTCAATATGGTTTACATTGAACTGTCCCGGTGTGCGGGGGGCTGAGTCGACATGATAGTGCAGTGATGCATCCTGCAGCAACAACTCCTCAGCTGTGATCCGCCACTGACTCTTTTCCACTTGTGTGGTATCTTTTTCGGTCGCAAAAGCATCGATCAGGAACTGAAAATTAAATGGTTCATCAGGTGAGGCACGGTGCACGCGTGCCACCAGATTCACCAGTCCTGCGTTCTTCACGTAGACCCTCTTTTTCAGCAGCTCCAATGCGTGAATGCGCACATCGATTCTGTCGGCATAGAGCAGCGTATCCTGCTGACGGTCCTCCAGATAGAGGCCTTTAAGTTCCACGGTATTAAACAATTTGATGCGAATCCCTGCCAGTGAGGCCTCCGTACCGATTATCGGTTTCAGCTTGTCGATGGCGATATCGGCTGCCCTCTTCTGGAGAGCAGGAAGACTCAATGCGATGTAGAGTATGATATTTACCAATATGATACTTACAACGATGATTGCGAGTATGCGGGCTATCTTTTTTACCAATGTAGCGGAATCAGCAAGGGTTCAAATTTGATTTTAATTCTGATGCAATGATACAAAAAAAAAGGCTAATAGCGCTTTGGTTCAGCACTATTTTTAACCTATTTACAGGCTTCTTTCATCTTTTTCCATAACAGGGAGCTATCGCCATAACTCAGGAAACGATACCCTTCCCGCAAAGCATAGTCGTAGATCTTCCTCCAATCCTCACCCACAAAGGCAGCAATCAGCAGCAACAAGGTGCTCTGTGGCTGGTGAAAGTTGGTCATGAGCGCATCGGGATAATGGAAGCCGTAACCCGGCACAATGATGATCTGTGTGTCAGCCATCAGACGCTTCTCACCCGTCCGATCCAGGTAGAGAAGGATGTTTTGCAACGCATCGGCAGGAGTGATTGCTTTCTCCTCCTCATAGGGCTCCCACTGTCTCACGGTCAGTTCGTGGGGCTGCAGATTGGGTTGGTCCTGCAGCTTCCTGCCAATATAATAGAGGCTCTCCACGGTTCGCAGTGAGGTGGTACCCACCAC
>DPAC01000168.1 GCA_003517675.1 Porphyromonadaceae bacterium
AAGCTGATCTCCGGGCAGACCGAGTTACTGAAACAGGGCGTGGCCATTACCGGCGGTGATTATCGCTATAATACCCTGTATGAATTCACCGGACTGAACAACATCAAGCCGCAGATGATTGAAGAGGCCACCAAGAACGCCCGGGCGGCCGCCGAAAAGTTTGCCACCGACTCGGGCAGTAAGCTGGGCAAGATCCGCAACGCTTCTCAGGGGCAATTTACCATTACGGACAGGGATGCCAACACACCCTACATCAAAAATGTGCGGGTGGTGACAACGGTGAACTACTACTTAAGAAAATAGTGCTCAAAGGCCTCAGAGCGAGAAGCGTTTACCCATCTCTAAGAAAGAGACATATTTGTTTGGGTTGAAAGCGTAATAGTATGCTCCCCGCCTTGAGGTCTCTTTGTCTTTCACATCAAGCTTGTCTAACAGGTTCATGGTGGTTAGTTTTTTCCGGAAGTTACGCTTGTCGAGCGGCATCTGGAAGATTGCTTCATAAAGATCCTGCAGTGCAGGGAGCGTGAAGCGTTCCTCGAAGAAGTTAAAGATCACCGGTTCTGTGGATACCTTGTAACGGAGAAGTGTCAGCGCATCCTGCACCATTTTGTTGTGATCGAATATCAGTTGTGGCAGTTCATTTATATTGGTCCATCGGGCATCATACTCCTTTGCCAGCGAGGTATCGAACTGTTCCATTTTAACCAGCCCGAAGAAAGCAACTGAGACCACCCTGTCACCCGAATCCCTGTTCAGATCACCGTAAGCACCTACCTGCTCCATGTAGATGTTCTTTTGTTTGGTATAACGGTAGAGTATTTTCACTGCTGCTTCATTCAGACTCTCCTGTTCATCCATGAATCCGCCCATCAGTGACCACTCATTCTTCATCGGTTCAACAGGGCGACGGGTTAACAACAGATGCAGCTCTTTGTTGCGGAAACCAAAAATGATACAGTCAACAGCAATCAGAAAGCGGCTGTTGTTTGTGTAGTATGCTGGTATCATATCATGATAGGGTAAAACGTTAAAAAGAGAAAGGTTGGGAGCGGACCATTCAGACAATGGATCTCGGCTCCCAACCCTGATGACCTGAAAGCTCTTACAGTTTACGGGCGCCGTCGCTGATCACCACATCATACACCTTTGGTTCATGACCATATTTGGACCTGAACTCTGCTTTGGCATCACTGACAAAAGATTCGTAAAGCTCATCTTTCACCAGGTTGATGGTGCAACCACCGAACCCACCGCCCATCACCCGGGAGCCGGTGACACCATGCGCACGTGCCACCTCATTGAGGAAGTCGAGCTCCTCGCAGCTCACCTCGTAGAGCTTGCTCATGCCATGGTGTGTTTCATACATCTTCTGCCCTACAGTCTCATAGTCGCCGCGTTCCAGTGCATCGCTGACCTCCCGCACCCTTTGGGTCTCCTCAATCACATACTCGGCACGCATGTAATCCTCCGCAGAGATCTCATCTTTCACCTCGTTGAGCATCTCCATCGTGGCATCGCGCAGGAACTCCACTTCGGGATGCCGCTTCGCGATGGTGCGGGCTGCATGTTCGCACGATGCACGCCTTTTGTTGTAGGCCGAGGAGGCCAGTTCATGCTTCACCACCGTGTCGAGCAGTACCAGCTTGTACCCCTTGGGATCGAACGGGAAGTAGGCATACTCCATCGACTTGGTGTCGAGACGGATCAGGTGTCCCTTTTTCCCGAAGAGGGAGGCGAACTGGTCCATGATGCCGCAGTTCACTCCCACGTAGTTGTGCTCAGTGCTTTGTCCGATGCGGGCCAGCTCAAACTTGTCGATACCCAGATCCAGCAGGTCGTTCAGGGCATAGGCGTAGGTGCTCTCCAGGGCGGCCGAAGAGGACATCCCGGCACCGAGGGGTACATCGCCCGAGAAAACAGTGTCGAATCCTTTCACGCTGCCTCCTCGCTTGATGATCTCGCGGCACACCCCAAAGAGATACTTGGCCCATCCCTCTTTCGGGAGATCCTCCTCGTTGAGTCCAAACTCTGACGACTCATCCAGGTCGATGGCGTAAGCCCTTACCTTATCTGTGTGGTTAAAATGAATGGCGGCGATCATGCCTTTGTCGATGGCACCGGGAAACACAAAGCTCCCGTTGTAATCGGTATGTTCGCCGATCAGGTTGATGCGTCCCGGAGAGGTATAGACCTCGGGATTATTTTGTCCAAATTTTTCCTGAAAAATAGGGATGATTTCTTTTTTGGTCATAAAATGAGAATAGGAATGTGATTATTTTTTCAATTATTCTACAGGTATCGTGTGCGAAACTGTTTCCGGAGGAAGCTCATCTTCGTCGGCAACAGAGATGTCACGATTGACATTCTTCGAACCGATCACGGCGTAATAAAAGAGGTAAGCAAGACAGATCAGTACCACCCAATAGCTGGAGAGATAACCGGCTGCATCGGCCACGCCTCCCTGGATGGCAGGAACAATTCCTCCACCGGAGACAAGCACCATGAATATTCCGGATGCCGCAGCAGTATATTTACCCAATCCTTCCACGGCGAGGTTGAAGATACTGCCCCACATAATAGAGGTACAGAGACCTACCAGCACAATGAACATGGCATTGATGGGCACATCTGCGAAACCAAACGAGAGTGAACCTGCATTTCGTTCCAGCACCGGCAGGGAGACCATGGTAGAAGTCGAAGAGAAGATAGCCAACAGAATCAATACCATGGCAACAGAAGAGGTGACGGAAAGCATGGTTTTGCTGGAGACCTTGCTCCCGATTGAAGCGCCGATAAGACGCCCCACGAGCATCAACAACCAATAGGTTCCGGCAACGACACCGGCAATGGTTTTACCTACTTCGGGGTGTTCCGACAACCAGTAGATCATCACGCCGGGTGTACCCACTTCCACACCTACATACACAAAAATGGCGATGGCTCCCAGCAGGAAATGTCTGAACTTGAGCGCACCCGTCATCAGCTGTTTCAAGGAGTCTTTATTTTTGGTGATGTAGGGTTCAGGAATGCTGACCGCCCACAACACGAAGAATACCACAGCAAATACACCCATGGCAATATACATCACTGGAAACACATCTTTGATGTTGGCCTTGGCCGTCTCACCAATCAGTACACCTACGAAAGCAGGTGTAAAGGTAGCCATCAGCGAGTTGAAAGAACCACCCACCTGAATCAGCTGGTTACCCTTGTTACCACCACCACCGAGCGTGTTGAGCATCGGGTTGACCACAATGTTAAGCAGACACATGGAGAAACCTGCAATAAATGCACCCAACAGATAAACACCAAAAGCGGCGCTTTGGGGAGAGTGTCCCGAGAGAAATTGAACAAAGATGCCCAGGAAGCCAACGGCAATTGCAATAAGTGCTGTTTTTTTATAACCCACACGCTGCAACAGGATACCACCCGGTATACCCATCACGGCATATGCAATAAAGTTGGCTGCGTTTCCCAGCAATCCCTGGAAGTTGGAAACGCCGAACTGTTCTTTCAATACTTGTCCCATCGGTGCTGCCAGATTGGTAACAAATGAGATCATACCAAACAGTACGATCATCATGATGATGGGTACGATCCGGTTAGTTGTCTGATTAGTTTTTGTATTCATTTTCTGAAAAAATAGATTAATTTACGATTCACTTACTTTATTAAAATATTTATATTGAGAATTTATAGGTTGTACGTGACTCAAACGCATCACCCGGGCGTAAGATAATGGTTGGATAGTCCGGTTTGTGGATGCTGTCGGGATAATGTTGTGTCTCGAAGCATACAGCCGATCGGCGGGGGTAATGTTTCCCCTGCTTCCCGGCAAAGTTGCCGGTCATCCAGTTACCAGTATAGAGCTGGAGACCCGGCTCAGTGGTATAGATCTCCATCTTGATCCCTGTTTTCGGCGATTCGCAGATCCCGGCATAGGAATATTCATCTGGTGCATTTTTGTTCAACAGGTAGGTATGGTCGTATCCGTTTCCGAACCGGAGCTGTTCAAAATCCTCATCGATCCGCTCCCCGATGCTGAAAGGTTGGGTAAAATCCATTGGTGTACCCTTTACCGGCTGCGGATCACCATAAGGAATCGCGGTCTCATCGGTAGGCAGGTAGGATTCGGCATTGAGCATCAAGAGATGATCACCGATGTAGGGGTCACCCTGTCCCGATAGGTTGAAGTAGGAGTGGTTTGTAAGGTTGATGATGGTAGCTTTATCAGTCTCAGCCTTGTAGGTGATATCCAGTGCATGATCCCCGGTCAGCGCGTAGATGACGGTCACGGCCAGGTTACCCGGATATCCCTCCTCCCCATCGGGAGAGAGGTAAAAGAGCTCGATACTGGACTCAGTCACCCGTTTCACCTCCCACACCACGGCATTGAATCCCTTGATTCCACCATGGAGGGAATTGGGCCCGTTGTTGACAGCCAGCTGGTAACTGACACCGTCAAGGGTAAATTGACCTTTGGCGATACGGTTTCCTGTTCTGCCGCAAACGGCCCCGAAATAGGGTTCTTCCGATGTGAGGTAATCATCGATGGAGGGATGTCCCAGCACCACATCAGTCAGTTGACCTTTCTGGTCGGGCACCATCAGCGATACGATTTTGGCACCATAATTGGTCACCGTGATCTCACAACCGCTCTTGTTTGTCAAAGTGTATAACCCGGTTTGCCTGCCATCCACTGTTTTTTCAAAGGCTTCGACAAGCAAACCGGATTTGCTATACATTGCTTTCATGTAGTTCTTCTGGTTTTAAAGATAAGATTGCGATGAAGATTGATCTTTTTGTAAAATTGGTGTAAAATTAACACAGTTTTCTCAGGCATCCCAATTAAAACATGTGTTCTACAACATATATTCTGTAATTAACATTCCATTCCTATTGTTGTTTTATTGTCAAAGATCAATCTTCGGTCACAATCATACCCTGTTTCTATGTATTGTTCAGCTCCTGTTTTTGACCCTGTTCTTTTTGGTCACCAGCACCTTATCGATTCGGTTGCCATCAATGTCAACGATCTCAAAGAGCAGGTTGTCATATTCAAAGGTATCCCCCACAAAGGGTATCTTGTTGATGCATGCTAACACGAATCCAGCCACGGTGGCATAGTCTATCTGATCGAAATTGACAATAAACTCCTCATCGAGACGGGTCAGGATCTCGATGGGAGCCTCACCACTCACCAGTGCTGAATTTTCATCGCGCTGAAAATATAGCGGATCGGCTGTCGGCTCATCTGTCTCCTCGGGGATGGCTCCCACCAGGTTCTCGAAGATGTCGTGAATGGTGATGATGCCATCCAGGCTACCGTATTCATCGACCACCACTGCCACGAACTTATGGTTGTTCTTGAAGTTCTCCAGTACTTTTTGTGCCCTCAATGTGCTGGGCACGATGATAGGCTCCATGATCAGATCCTCAATCTCGAACGGTTCGTGCTTATAAAGCCGAAGCAGCAGATCACGCACGGTGATGGTACCAATGAACTCATCGATCCGTTTGCGGCAGGCAAGAATCTTGCTATGTCTGGTCTGCAGGAGATCCTGGATGATCTCCTCCCTGCTTTTATCGATGTCAACCCACTCCACGTCGGTGCGATGGGTCATCAGGTGAATGGCACGTTTGTCGGAGAAATAGAACACCTGTTCATGGATGATGTTCTCCTCAGCATCGATCACCCCCTCGCGGGAGGCTGTCTTCAGCATGGCCCGCAGCTCCATCTCGGAAACCACCTCGCTCCGCGGCCTGATGCCGATCAGTCGGCTGATCAGGTTGGTGGAGAGGGAGAGTAACTTCACGAACGGATAGAAGATGATGCTCACCAGGTGGATGGCAGGAGCGGCAGCGATGGCCAGTTTCTCCGGGTTGTTCAGTGCCATGGTCTTGGGCACCAGCTCACCTATCACGATGGAGAAGTAGGTGATGATGAAGACCACCAGCACCATGGCGATGGCATCCGCAAATGGGGCTGTCACGGGAAACTGCTCAAAGAAAGGTACAAGGTAAAGGGCAAAAGCCTGTCCCCCGTAAGCACCGTTGATGATACCGATCAATGTGATCCCCACCTGTACCGAGGAAAGGAAGTTATCCGGCTCTGAACGCAGGATAAGAGCTCGCAGTGCCCCCTTGCTGCCTTTTTTGCGTTCACTCTCCAGCTTGTTTTTCCTTGCCGAGACGATAGCGATCTCAGAGAGTGCAAAGAAACCATTGAGCAGGATGAGCAGAAAAATGATGATGATGTCTAACCACATAATCTATTCCCTCGGAGATGCAGCTTCCCGGCTTTTCCCATACCGGCTATTCCCATAGTGGTGAGGGATAGGTTCCCTCCTCAGTCAGTTCCTTCAGTCTGGCGACGACGGCGGGCCGGTCCTCGGCGTAGGTGACCCCAAACCAGTGTGAGGGCGTATCGAGCACTCTCACTGTGGCAATCCCCTCTACAATAAGGTGATTCACCAGCAGGGGAATGAAATACTCTGCCTTGATGTTGTCCGCATTCTCACGGAGAAACTGCACGAAGTAATCGTCTGAATAGCGGAAATAGTCGGGAGTGAAACCCCACATGTTCATGGATACAGGTGTATTGTCATCGATGGGTACCCACTGGTCGTTTTCATCCTTGTAGCAGACACGACCATTCACCCTCATCACCTGGGTACGCTCCACCACACCGGTGAGGTTCCCACTGGCATCGGTTTCACAGACGCCACGTGCCACGCTGCCGCTTTCGGAGAGGGTGTTCCCCACCCGGTAACCAACCATGCAATAGTGATTTTCGCTCTCTGCGAGCTGCTTCAGATAATCGCCTAAAATCTTGTAGCTCTCCCGGCCGTAGAAATCGTCCGCGTTGATCACGGCAAACGGTTCATGGATCACATTCTTGCCCATCATCACCGCATGGTTGGTACCCCACGGCTTCACCCTGTCGGGATGAGGAGTGAAGCCCTCCGGCAATGCATCCAGTTCCTGGAACACCAGCTCCACCGGTATCTTTTTCTCATACTTCTTCACGATCTTCTCCCTGAAATCAGCCTCGAACGATTTACGGATCACGAAGACCAGCTTGCCGAAGCCGGCGTTCACCGCGTCATAAATGGAATAATCCATGATTGTTTCGCCCGATGGGCCTACCCCGTCTAACTGTTTCAGGCCACCGTAACGGCTGCCCATTCCTGCTGCCAGCACAAATAATGTAGGTTTCATTCTTTCAATTTAATCAGATTGATGTTTGCAACGCAAATGTACGTTTTTTTGTGCAAACCATTCAAATGAACTTCCATCAAATTGGTTTTTCCTGCTCTCTCCCTGGCTCAGGGGAGCGCCGAAACACTCAACATGCTGATACTGCCTTCTCAAATCTCTGCCAGAGCAGCTCCTCCGGCACGGGTGCCGTGACTGCAATCCGAAGCTTTGAAACCGGATGGATCAGCGCAATGCTGCGTGCATGGAGGCTGATGCTGCCGTCGCCATTGGATCGCTCAGCCCCATATTTCAGGTCCCCCTTGATGGGAGACCCAATTTTTGCCAGCTGACAGCGGATCTGGTGGTGACGTCCCGTTTCAAGGCTGACCTCCAGGAGGTAATATTTTTGAGAAGCGGCTATCAGCCGGTAATGCAGCACCGCTCTCTTTGTATGGGGCTTCTCACTGTCGTAAGCGGTTGATTTGTTGTTTTTCTCGTCCTTGATGAGATAGTGAACCAACGTATCCTCCTCTTTGGGCGGTTTGTTTTTCACGATGGCCCAGTAGGTTTTATCCACCTCCCCGTTCCGAAACATTTCATTGAGCCGCGACAGCGCCTTGCTGGTACGTGCGAAAAGCACCACCCCGCTGGTAGGCCGGTCGAGACGATGTGTCACCCCGCAAAAGACATTGCCGGGTTTCTGGTACTTCTCTTTCAGATACTCCCTGACGATGTCGGAAAGAGGTTTGTCACCGGTCTTGTCCCCCTGAACAATCTCACCCGGTGATTTATTGACGACGATGATATGATTGTCTTCGTACAATACGGTCATACCCAATCAGGTATTCAACCCGCCACAGACATTGATCACCTGGCCGCTCACATACGAAGAGAGGTCTGAGGCAAGAAAAAGAGCAACATTCGCGACATCCTCGGGGGTCCCTCCGCGGCGCAACGGTATCTGCTTTGCCCATTCGTTACGAACCTCGTCGGAGAGTGCACCGGTCATTTCGGTGATGATGAACCCGGGGGCGATGGCGTTGGCGCGTATCCCTCTTGAGCCCAGCTCCTTGGCGATCGACTTGGCCAGTCCGATCATACCTGCCTTTGAGGCAGAGTAGTTGGCTTGACCCGCGTTGCCCGAGACACCCACCACCGAGCTCATGTTCACAATGCTGCCTGCTTTCTGGCGCATCATCACCGGGGTAACGGCATGGATGAAATTGAATGCCGATTTCAGGTTCACATTGATTACCGCATCCCACTGCTGTTCGCTCATGCGCATCATCAGACCATCCTTGGTGATGCCTGCGTTGTTGATCAGGATATCGATACGGCCGAAATCTTTCATGATCTCCTCCACCACCCGATGGGATGCTTCAAAGTCAGCCGCATTCGATGCATAACCTTTGCACTTCACCCCGATGGAGGCAATCTCATGTTCCGTTGCTTCCCCCGTCTCGTCGATCTTCAGGTCAGTGAACGCGATATTTGCCCCTTCAGCGGCAAACTTAAGCGCGATGGCTTTTCCTATCCCTCTCCCTGCTCCGGTGATGAGCGCCGTTTTTCCTTCCAGTAACTTCATTTTTTGATGTGTTGATGTGTTGATTTTGAAAATTCAGTAAATGATCATTGTTTCGCGTAGATCCCCTTGAAGAGGACTCCGGAAACAATCTCCCGGTCTTCTTTCCTGTTGTAATCGAGCCTCATGACACCCCGTATGGTTGGCACCTCCAGCCCTTTAAAGGCATAATGCAGGATCGCGGCAGTCTGCCGGGTATCTTTCAGCTGAAAAATACCCTTGTCGATGCCATCCTGCAGAATGGTCTCCAGATAATGGATCTCTTTCCGGTCGAACTCTTTCCGTACATTCTCCACCTGCCAGATATCCCGGAAGAAATCGGCTCGCAGCGTACCGTTGCGGGTTACCACCTCCTTGATGGCGGCCAAACGGGTAAATGCCATCAGGATCAGTTTCTCATCGGCCGGGATGTCACGCGAAAGAACCTCCTCCAGTTTAGCGTAAAGCACATCCAGTTCGGACTCAATGACCGCTTTATAGATGTCATACTTGCTGTTGAAATAGGTATAGAGCGTTCGCCTGCCCCGGTGTGACGCCTCAGCAATATCATTCATCGTGGTGTTCTCAAACCCCTTTTTTGCAAAAAGTTGCCGGGCTACATCTATCAGATTTTTTTTTGTTTTTGAAATAGCGGATGTCACGATATCTGCACATTAATGATATATATGTGCAAAAATAACACAAAGATTTCATTTTATCGAATGCAAAGGCAAAAAAAAGCTATTTTTTATCCT
>DPAC01000122.1 GCA_003517675.1 Porphyromonadaceae bacterium
TAACCGTGTAACTGTCTGCAAGCAACATTTATTCATTATGGAAAAAACAACAGAAACCATGCAACGAAAGCCGGAATGGCTGAAGATATCACTGCCCCAGGGCAAGCAATACCTCGATGTGAAAGAGATCATCGCCAGAAAAGAACTGCATACCATCTGCGTGAGCGGAAAGTGCCCCAACTTGGCGGAATGCTGGGGCAGGGGCACCGCCACATTCATGATCCTGGGAGAGATCTGTACCCGCTCCTGCCGCTTCTGTAATGTGAAGACCGGCACCCCACTGGGTGTGGACTGGGATGAGCCGGCACGATTGGCCGATACCATTGAGCAGATGAACCTGCGTCATGTGGTGCTCACCAGTGTCGATCGTGACGACCTGGACGACGGGGGGGCTGAGATCTGGTCGCGTACCGTGCGACGCATCAAGGAGCGCTGTCCGCAGGTGACCATCGAGACGCTGATCCCCGATTTCAACGGACAGGAGGAGCTGATACGCAAGGTGATTGACGCCGGCCCCAACATTGTATCACACAACATGGAGACGGTACGGCGGCTGACACCCAAGGTGCGGAGCCGTGCGAAGTATGAGGTGAGTCTCAGGACCCTCGGCGTGATCGCAGCCAGCGGCAAGGTGAGAGCCAAGTCGGGCCTGATGGTGGGGCTGGGGGAGACCGGGCAGGAGGTCTATGAGACCATGGACGACCTGCTGGCCGTTGGTTGCAGCGTGCTCACCATCGGGCAGTACCTGCAACCCACACGGAAGCATCTGACAGTGAAAGAGTATGTCTCGCCAGAACAGTTTGCCCGTTACCGCGAGGTGGCACTCGAAAAAGGATTCCGCTTCGTGGAGAGTGGCCCGTTGGTACGCTCCTCCTATCACGCAGAGAAACATGTATAAGGGATGAGCAGAAAAGTGATTTTTGAAGACCTGGGTCGCATCCGCTATCAACAGGCGTGGGAGTATCAGGAGAAGCTGTTTGCACAGGTGATTCGCGACAAGCAGGAGCAGAAGCAGGAGAAAGAGCAGTACCTGCTCTTCTGTGAGCACGAGCATGTATACACGCTCGGCAAGAGCGGCAAGCGGCAGAACTTGCTCATCACACGTCAGATGTGTGAGAGCAGGCAGATTGACCTGCATGAGACTGACCGTGGAGGTGATATCACCTATCATGGCCCCGGTCAGTTGGTGGCCTACCCGATCATTGACCTGGAGGCGTTCGGTATTGGCATCAAGCGTTACATCTCCCTGTTGGAGGATGTAGTGATCGAGGCATTGAAACCATACGGTATCAAGGGGGAGAAGGATGAGAAGGCAATGGGGGTCTGGATTGACCTGGGTGACCCTCTCCGGGTACGTAAGATCTGTGCCATCGGCGTCCGTGCCAGCCGCTTTGTCACCATGCACGGCCTGGCGCTTAACATCAACAGCGATCTCACCTATTTCAACTTCATCAATCCTTGTGGTTTTACCGACAAGGGGGTTACCTCCATGCAAAAGGAGGTGGGAGAGGAGGTTGATTTCAGGGAGGTCTCCAACGGATTGAAGCGTGCTTTCCGGGAGCTGTTTGATATGGATTTAGCCGATCAGCGAAAACCGCCTCACAACCCAGATTGGGAAACTGCTGTTACTTAAACATTTTTAACGGCGATTCCAATTGAAACCAATTTAACATCTCTACTTTTGTATCTCATATCCGGAGAACCCTTTTAACAATCAACCCAATGAGCCAAATAGTCGATATCAAAGAACTGAACGATAGAATTGAACAGAAAAGCGCTTTTGTGCAGACAATTGTCACGGGCATGAACCATGTGATCGTGGGACAGAAACACCTGGTGGAGTCACTCCTGATCGGGCTCCTCTCCGATGGACACATCCTGCTGGAAGGGGTGCCGGGGCTCGCGAAGACGTTGGCCATCAAGACCCTGGCACAACTGATCGATGCCGATTACAACCGTATCCAGTTTACGCCCGACCTGTTGCCCGCCGACGTGGTTGGCACCATGATCTACAGCCAACGTAACGAGGAGTTCCAGGTGAAGCATGGCCCCATCTTTGCCAACTTTGTGCTGGCCGATGAGATCAACCGTGCCCCAGCCAAGGTGCAGAGTGCCCTGCTGGAGGCAATGCAGGAGCGGCAGGTGACCATTGGCGAAGAGAGTTATAAGCTGCCAAACCCATTCCTGGTGATGGCAACCCAGAACCCGATCGAACAGGAGGGTACCTATCCATTGCCCGAAGCACAGGTAGACCGTTTCATGCTAAAAGTGGTGATCAGCTATCCCTCACGTGAGGAGGAGAAGCAGATCATCCAGCAAAATATCTTCGAGCCGGTGGTTCCTGACCGTGCGGTCATCACCACGCAGGAGATCCTGGAGGCTCGCAAGGTGGTGCGGGAAGTATATATTGACGAGAAGATCAGCAAGTACATCGTCGATATTGTCTTTGCCACCCGTTTTCCCGATCAGTTCGGCATGGCTCACCTGAAAGATATGATCGGCTTTGGTGCCTCTCCCCGCGCCTCGATCAACCTGGCCCTGGCGGCACGTGCCTTTGCTTTCATTAAGCGCCGTGGCTATGTGATTCCCGAAGATATCCGGGCTGTATGCCAGGATGTACTTCGTCACCGTATCGGGCTCACCTATGAGGCAGAAGCCAATAACATGACCTCTGAGGAGATCATCAGCGAGATCCTCAATAAGATTGAGGTGCCCTGATCAGCTACAGACTGTACCGGGATCAATCTACCTGACGTTGTAACACCCCACGGAGCGAATCAGCAATAATTCTATGGAAGCTACCGACCTGATCAAGAAAGTACGCCACATCGAGATAAAAGCAAGAGGTCTCTCGCGAAACATCTTTGCCGGAGAGTACCATTCTGCCTTCAAGGGGCGAGGCATGGCTTTTTCGGAGGTGAGGGAGTATCGTTATGGGGATGATATGCGTGACATCGACTGGAACGTGACTGCCCGTTACAACCGTCCCTTCGTCAAGATCTTTGAGGAGGAACGGGAGCTGACGGTGATGCTGATGATTGATGTGTCGGAGAGCCTCGGCTTCGGATCCAGGTCGCTGCTCAAGCGTGACATGGTGGCCGAGATAGCTGCCACACTCGCTTTCTCTGCGATACAGAACAACGACAAGATCGGCGTCATCTTCTTTACCGACAAGGTGGAGAAGTTCATCCCTCCCCAGAAAGGGAGGAAGCATATCCTCTTCATCATCCGTGAGATCCTCGGGTTCACCCCCGAGAGCCACGGCACCGACCTGAACATGGCGCTGCGCTACATGACCAACGCCATCAGGAAACGTTGTACCGCTTTCCTGATCTCCGACTTTATTGATCCGGGTGACTATCAGAAGGCGATGCAGATAGCCGGTCGCAAGCACGACCTGGTGGCCATCCAGGTCTATGACCAGCTGAGCACCGCCCTCGAGCCAGTGGGATTGATGAAAGTGTGGGATCCTGAAAGAGGGGATGAACGCTGGATCGATAGCTCATCGAAACAGGTACGCGAACAATACCGTCGTTGGTGGAACAGCCTGCAGGATAAGATGATCACTGCCACCCGCCAGAGCGGCGTAGATAGTGTCTCTGTTTCCACGGAGAGTGATTATGTGAAGTCGTTGCTGCAACTATTCCAACAAAGAAGATAGCATTGAGGACAAAGAGATTCCATAACAGTTGGATATACAAGGGGATGCTGACAACAGTGGCGCTCCTGATGGGAGGGATGCTCAACGCCCAGCGGGCGTCAGTGCATGCCACCGTGCAACCCACCGAGATCCTGATCGGAGAGCAGGCGGTGATCAACCTGAAAGTGATCACACCCAAGGAGAAGATCATCCATTTTCCTGTGTATGAAAAAGAGATCATCCCCGGTATTGAGGTGATTGCGATGTTGCCACCCGATACCACCATCGAGAACAACGTGATGACGCTCAATTTCCGCTATCTGGTCACCTCGTTCGATTCCACCCTCTACCATGTGCCTTACATACCCATATTTGACGGAACCGACACCCTCTACTCCAATTCTTTCGGGTTGAAAGTGACTTCACCAGAGCTATCAGACTCCACGCTGGCCTATCTGGAGCGAATCAACAAGGGAGAAACCGACTCAATCGATTTCAATCAGTTGCAGCTCAACGATATCAAACCGGTTCGCAAACCCCCATTTGTCTGGACCGATTATCTCTGGCTGCTCTGGATCCTGCTGGGCGTGTTGATCCTGTTGGCACTCATCGCTTTGGTGGTTTACCTGGTGCTGCGCAAGAAGCGGCAAGGCTATTTCTTTAAGCCTCCCGAAGTGCTGCCGGCGCACATTCGTGCCTTGAAAGAGCTGGACAAGCTCAAACAGGAGAAGATGTGGCTTCAGGGGCGGGAGAAAGAGTTCTACAGCCGGCTAACCGATATCCTGCGTTCCTATATCTGGGAGCGTGAGGGGATACAGGCGATGGAGATGACCACGGGAGAGATCCTGAACGCCATCCGTAAGGTGGCTGAGACCGATTCGGTTTACGACAACCTGAAACAGATACTGACCACTGCCGATCTGGTGAAGTTTGCCAAGTACAAACCCTATCCCGATGAGAATGACCTGAGCATGGTGAACGCCTATTTCTTCGTGAACCAGACCAAAGAGGATGACCCCATCCCTGATCCGAAGGAGGAGGGGAAACAGAGAGATGATCAATCCGATAACGAATAAGAGTGAATTGGCATGGAGTTTTTGCATCCTGAATATCTATATCTGCTGTTGTTGTTGGTACCGCTGACGCTATGGTACATTGTGCGCCTTTCCAAGGCGCAGGCCTCCTTCAGGCTTGCCTCAACGGATGCTTTCAACGAAATGAAGCCCGGCTTCAGGGTCTACATGCGACACTTTCCTTTCCTGCTGCGGCTGCTCTCCATTGCCCTGGTGATCATCGTGATTGCTCGCCCGCAGTCGGTGAGCAGTTGGGAAGAGTCAGAGACACAGGGTATTGATATTGTGCTGGCGCTCGATGTCTCCGGCTCCATGCTGGCACAGGATCTGCAACCCGACCGTTTGCAGGCCGCCAAAAAGGTTGCCGCTGAGTTTATCACAGACCGGAGCAACGACAACATCGGACTGGTGATCTTTGCCGGGGAGAGCTTTACGCAGTGCCCCCTTACCACCGACCACAAGGTATTGCTCAACCTGCTCAATGAGATCAATTTTGGCATGATAGACGACGGTACCGCCATCGGACTTGGGCTGGCTACCTCGGTGAACCGACTCAAGGAGAGCCAGTCACAGTCGAAAGTGGTGATCCTGCTCACCGATGGCACCAACAACAGCGGCCAGATAGCACCGCTCACTGCGGCCGACCTGGCACGATCTTACGGAATCAGGGTCTACACCGTGGGTATAGGCACCAAGGGGATGGCACCCACACCGGTCAACACCCCTTTTGGCATACGGATGCAGAACATGCCGGTGGATATCGATGAGGAGACGCTCACCGAGATAGCGGCCTTAACCGGGGGACAGTATTTCCGTGCACAGGATACGGAGGGACTGCGTCAGGTCTACAATGAGATTGATGAGATGGAGAAATACCTGATCAGCGTGCAGAACGTGACACGGCGGCAGGAGCTTTTTTTGCCCTGGGCACTCGCCGCACTGGCGTTAATTTTGCTGGAGTTGCTGTTGAGGCGTACCTGGTTGAGAAGCATTCCCTGACCAGTGAAGCACTGAATGTGGGGACTGATGCATAAAAATGAACAAAGAGAATTAAAGATAAAATGTTTAGATTCGGAAATCCGGAATATCTCTGGCTGTTTGCGGCTATGCCCCTCTTGCTGGCCCTTTACCTCTATCTGAGCATCAGAAAGCGGAAAGATGTTGAGAAGATGGGGAGCCTCAGCACGCTCAGGATGATGATGCCGGAGCTCTCGCTGAAGCGCTCCTACCTGAAGTTCTGGTTGATTTTCGCCGCCCTCTGCATCGGCATCTTCCTGGTTGCCCGTCCGCAGTTTGGCACCAAGGTGGAGACGGTTGAGAAAGAGGGCATCGAGCTGGTGATTGCCATCGATGTCTCCAACTCGATGCTTGCCAGGGATCTCTCTCCTGACCGGTTGAGTCTTGCCCGCCAGATCCTCTCCCGTCTCATCGATGTGCGCAAGGACGACAAGGTTGCACTGATTGTCTTTGCCGGAGAGGCATATGTACAGATGCCGCTTACCTCCGACACACAATCGGCCAAGATATTCCTCAACAGCATTGATCCTTCGCTGGTGCCGGTGCAGGGTACTGCTGTTGCTGAGGCTATTAGTCTGGGTATGAGTTGTTTTTCTGCTGACAAGGAGGTGGGCAAAGCGATGGTGATCATCACCGACGGAGAGGATCATGAGGGCAACGCCAGTGAGGTGGCAGCCGAAGCAGCCAAGGCGGGTGTGATGATCAACGTACTGGGGGTAGGCTCCATTGAGGGTGCTCCTGTGCCGGGTGATGGCACCGGCAGCAACTACATGACCGACAGCGAGGGCAATGTGGTGGTGTCGCGCCTGAACGAGGAGATGGCAATGGAGATCGCCCGCACCGGTGGAGGGCTATATGTGCGTGTCGACAACTCCAACACGGCTATTCGTGCGCTGGAAGCACAGCTGGATGAACTTGAGACGAAGCGTACCGCTTCGCTCACCTATTCCGAGTATGATGAGCAGTTTCCCCTGCTGGGTTGGATTCTTTTGGTGATTCTCATCGTGGAGCTGCTCATCTATGACAAGAAAAACAGATTATTCAGAAACGTGAGGTTATTCAGATGAAACGAGCAGCAATCTTACAAACCCTTTTATTCCTGATAACGGCCTCCATACCGCTGTCTTCAATGGCACAGAAAGAGGTCAGAAAGAACATCCGGAAAGGGAACAAGGTATATCAGGAGCAGAAATACTCCGAGGCAGCCGATTACTTCGGTAAAGCGGTGGAGGAGAATCCCGAATCGAAGGAGGCCACCTTCAATCTGGGGAACACATATTACCGGCAAAAAGAGTGGGACAAAGCAACTGAGCAATACCAGCAGTTTGTGACATTGGAACAGGAGAATCCGGAGGAGGCAGCCGCCGGCTGGCATAACATTGGCAATGCTCGTCTGCAGAAAAAAGATCTGCAGCAAGCAATGGAGGCTTACAAGATGTCACTGCGGATCAACCCGAATGATGATGAGACCCGCTACAACCTGGCAGTGGTACAGAAGATGATCAGGGATCAGCAGGATGATCAGCAGGATCAGAGTGAGCAGCAACAGGATCAGCAACAGGATCAGCAACAGGATCAACAGCCGCAAAACCAGCCGCAAGAGGATAAACGGGCCGAGCAGCCAGACCAGCCGGAGCAGATGTCGCGTGACAATGCCCGTCAGTTGTTGCAAGCCATTGAGCAGGATGAACAGCAAACGCAGAAGAAAGTACAGCAGATCAAGGCACAGGAGCGAGAGCAGAAAGCGGAAGAAAACAGACGAAATAACAGAAACTGGTAGCGT
>DPAC01000108.1 GCA_003517675.1 Porphyromonadaceae bacterium
TCAACACGCTCCGTTATGACCTCAAGCTCATCTCAGATATAAAAGAGAAAAAGAGGATAATAATTTACACGATTCTTCTCTTGTTATGTTTTTATTTGTATTTTTACATCTGCTTCTATGCATTCGATTTCACAAGTGATCTGGTACCGCGGGCGGGACTTATTGTATTTGCCATGACCAATATCGGCATATCGGTGCCGGTACAGGGTGGTATCGGACCCTGGCACTTCATGGTGATCTCCTCCCTGATAATCCTGGGAGTGGCTGAGAATGAGGCACTCGCTTTTGCAGGTGCTGTCTTTACCATCCAATCGGTCTGGCAGATCCTCTACGGGCTGGTGGGTGTCTTCGCCATGCCGCATGTGAAGAGAAACGCTAAAGAGGTGAATCACGATGAAAACCAATAAAAAAAAAGATCATATAACATGGCTACTACAGATTTGCTACAGTTGACACCACAAAGTGTATGGAAACATTTTCATTCACTCACACGCATACCACGACCCACCGGTCAGATGGATGAGGTGACCCGCTTTGTGATGGAGTTTGGAAAGTCGCTGAACCTGGAAACACGGCAGGACAAGGTGGGCAACGTGCTGATACGCAAGCCGGCCACCAAGGGGTACGAGCATGCCAGGACGGTGATTCTTCAATCACACCTCGATATGGTGCCGCAGAAGAATGCCGATGTAGCGCATGATTTCACCAAAGATCCCATCCAGGCCTATATCGACGGTGAGTGGGTGAAAGCCCGCTCTACCACCCTGGGTGCCGACAATGGCATCGGTTGTGCCATGATGATGGCGGTGCTCGAAGATGAGTCACTTGAACATCCGGCCATTGAGGCGCTCTTCACAATCGATGAAGAGGTGGGTATGGATGGTGCCAACGGACTGGAGAAAGGGTTCCTTGAAGGCACGCTGATGCTCAACCTGGATACGGAAGAGGAGGGCGAGCTCTGCATTGGATGTGCAGGTGGAAGAAATGTGAATGCCTCTTTCCGTTACAAGCCTGTTACCGAGATTGACATGGGTGACATTGCTTTCAAGGTGAGCCTGCGCGGTCTCAAGGGTGGCCACTCCGGTGTACAGATTCACCTGGGTCGTGCCAATGCCAACAAGCTGATGAACCGCTTCCTGAAAGAGGTGGTCCGCAACTATGAGGCACGCATCGCCTCCATCCAGGGGGGATCGCTACGCAATGCCATCCCCCGCGAGTCATTCGTGGTGCTCACCATCCCCGAGCAACTCTCTGATGACCTGCTGGATCTGGTGGCTGAATATGAAGAGCTCTTCCGCAACGATTTTGCCGGCATCGAGGAGGGGATCTCTTTCAAGGCGGAGCCTACCGACCTGCCGAAGCACCTGATACCAGAGGAGATACAGGATGACCTGATCAACGCGGTGGAGGGGTGCCCCAACGGGGTGATCAGCTATCTTGCCGACTTCCCCGGTGTGGTGGAGAGCTCGCTCAACCTGGCACTGGTGCAGTCATCAGCGGATAGCATCGAGGTGAAGTTGCTGGTACGCAGCTCTTCTGAGAGCCGTAAAGATTGGGTCTGCTCATCGGTGGAGAGCCTCTTCCTGCTGGCTGGTGCCAGGGTGGAGTTCGATGGTGATTATCCTGGCTGGCAACCCAACGCCCAGAGTGAACTGCTGCATACCATGGAACGGATCTACCTGGAGAAGTATGACCAGCGACCCAGGGTGATGGTGATTCATGCCGGTCTGGAGTGCGGTATCATTCAGTCGAATGTAACACAGAAGCTGGATATTGTCTCTTTTGGTCCCACCATCACGGGCGCACACTCACCCGACGAAGCAGTGAAGATCGATACGGTAGCCCGCACATATGATTACCTGGTGACTACTCTGGAGAATCTGAAATAAGGGTCATGCACAATACACTGATTGTTTTTGCTTCAAACCACGGAACGGTAGAACGTTGCGCACGTGAGCTTTTTAAGCTTATCGAGGGGAAGGTGGATCTGTGTAATTTAAATCGTCGTGAATCACTCCCAGATCTGATGAGCTATGATACGATCATCGTGGGTGGTTCCATTCACTACGGGAAGATCCAGAAGGTGATCGCCGATTTTTGCAAGAGCAATCAGACAGTGTTGGCCGGTAAGCGGCTGGGGCTCTTCATCAATTGCCTTTACACGGGAGAGAAAGCAGCACAACAGTTGGAAAGGGCATTCCCTGAGAGCCTGGCCCGCCATGCACTTGTGCGGGACTACTTTGGGGGTGAACTGTATAAGCAAAAAATGAACTTCTGGGAGCGTTTCATCACGTGGCAGATTGTCCGGAGTGAAGGGCTGGAGCCGCTCCTCTTTAAAGATAAGATTGCCCGCTTCGCTCAAATCATCTCTTCATATCATCATGAGAAAGCTTGAAAGACATATCCTCCTGCCGCTGGTGCTGGCGGCATACGCACTCATCATGGGTGTCATTGCATATCCCCGTTACCGCAACTCCGGCAATTGGGGTGAGTACTTCACCATTATCGGAATCACTCTCCTGCTGGCGCTGATTCTTCACTTTCTGTTGAAACGCAGGCACCAGGTCCGCAAACGCTTCAAGGGAGAGGAATAACGAAGTGATCCGGCAGATATCTATTTGCCGCTTCACTGAATCGCTGCCGGATGAACATCTGTTCGTCCGGTTTTTTCTTCTCCACCTGTTAGGAAGCTATTTCACAAAATGCTATATTTGTTGAGCTATTCAATATCAAAGCATGATAGAAGATTCGTTCTCACTTACCGAACTGAACCGCCGCGTGAAGGATGCCATCCGCGATCATTTGCCGGAGAGCTACTGGCTGCGGGCTGAGACCAGCGATGTGCGCCTCAACCAGAATGGACATTGCTACCTGGAGTTTGTGGAGAAAGATGCGGAAAAACAACATATCGTGGCCAAAGCTCGCGGGATGATCTGGTCGAACGTCTTCCAGATGCTCTCTGCCTACTTCGAAGCGGAGACTGGGCAGGCTTTCACCTCCGGCCTGAACGTGCTGGTACGCGTGATGGTGGACTTCCACGAGCTCTACGGATACTCGCTCACCGTGGTTGATATCGAGCCCTCCTTCACGCTGGGTGAGATCGCCCGCAACCGGCAGCAGGTGCTCCGGCAGCTGGAAGAGGAGGGGGTGCTGACACTCAACAGGGAGCTGGAACTGCCGGAGCTGGCACAGCGCATCGCGGTGATCTCTTCACCCACCGCCGCCGGCTATGGCGACTTCTGCGACCAGTTGGCCCGTAATCCAGGTGGTTTCGCTTTCTATACGAAATTGTTCCCCGCCATCATGCAGGGTGAACGAAGCGAGAGCTCCATCATCGAAGCACTGGAGCAGGTGTTCCGCTACAGCCACCTCTTCGATGCGGTAGCCATCATCCGGGGGGGCGGTGCCACCTCCGACCTGAGCTGCTTCGACAGCTACGCGCTGGCTGTCAACGTGGCACAGTTCCCGCTGCCAGTGGTGAGCGGCATCGGCCACGAGCGCGATGTGACGGTGCTCGATCATGTGGCGCACACCCGTGCCAAGACACCCACGGCGGTTGCCGAGTTTTTCATCGGTCACATCACCCGAACGGCCACGGAGCTGACTGACCTGGAGGAGCGGTTGTTCAACCGGACCCGTTCGATTCTGCAGGAGGAGGCGTCGCAACTCCGTCTCCTGACAAAGGAGGTGGTTCATCTCTCCCTCCTGTTGTTGCAAAAGGAGCGTGCACAGGTGCAGCAGATTTCCGATGCGATGCGACATCTATTGAAACAGCAGATTCAGAGCCAATTGCACTACGTGGAATCCAGAGAGCAATATCTCCGCATGGTCTCTCCGGCAAATATTCTAAAACGTGGGTATACCCTCACCACCCGTCAGGGACGCATCATCACCTCCCTGCAAGCGCTCTCACCCGATGATGTGATCGAAACCCACTTCCGGGACGGTGTCGCCACCTCGGTGGTGAGCGCTCTGCGCAGTGAGCCGGAGACGGAAAAGAACGAAAAGAGTTAAAATCAAACAAACCAGATAGAATAACCAACATGGAAAAATTGAGCTATACGGAAGCAAAGAAAGAACTGACCGCGATTGTCACCGCCATCGAGACGGGTGAGCTCGACGTGGATGCCCTGACCGAGAAGGTGAAGCGTGCATCGGAGCTGATTCTCTTTTGCCGGGAGAAGCTGACCCACACCGATCAGGAGTTGCAAAAGATACTCGACGACATCGCATGAGACGGACTGAACAGGAGAGCGTGGTCATCGTTGCCGGTGGCAGGGGACTCCGTGCGGGTGGGGAGCTGCCGAAGCAGTTCCGTTTGATTGGCGGTCGTCCGATATTGATGCATACCATGGAGGCATTTTATCGTTACAACCCTGCGATCGACATCGTGGTGGTGCTGCCGGAGGACTTCATTGATTATTGGCAGCAGCTCTGTTGCACTCATCAATTCACTGTTCCTTTTCGCACCGCAATCGGTGGGGAGACACGTTTTCACTCGGTCCGAAACGGACTGGATCTGATTCCCGCGGAAGGGGTTGTGGCGGTGCACGACGCCGTACGTCCCCTGGTGAGTCCCGGACTTATCGGTCGTTGTTTCGCTACCTGTGCCGCTCAGCAGTGCGGGGTGATCCCGGTGGTGCCCGTGACGGGCAGCGTACGTCTGCTCACAAAAGAGGGAAGCAGCATGATTGACCGGGATCTGCTGCGGGTGGTGCAGACACCACAGCTTTTTCCTGTTGCAGCACTAAAGAAGGCATACGAAACAGTGTACGATCCCGCCTTCACCGACGATGCCTCTGTAGCCGAGAAGCATGGTCTGCACATCTGCCTGGAAGAAGGTGAGGAGAGCAACATCAAGATTACGACACCGCTTGACTTTTTGATAGCGGAGCAGCTTCTTCTACAGCTGCCAAAATGATAGAAGTGCTTCCTATTTTTCAATAAATAGGGTAAAATGAGGTTATTTTAGAAAAAAATCATTCCATTTTGTCATCATATCATAGATTTTTATTATTTTTGATGGAAGATTACAAAGTACATTTCTCATGGAAAAAATTGACAAGTTAGACAGACAAATACTGGAGATCATCTCACAAAATGCCCGGATACCGTTTCGTGATGTGGCTGAGCAATGTGGTGTATCGCGTGCCGCCATCCACCAGCGTGTGCAGCGGATGATTGAGAACGAGGTGATTACCGGTTCGGGCTACCATGTGAACCCGAAAGTGCTGGGCTACGCTTCCAGTGCCTATATCGGTGTGAAGCTGGAGAAAGGATCAATGTACAAGAATGTGATTCCCGAGTTTGAAAAGATCCCGGAGGTAACCGAGTGTCATTTCACCACCGGTCCCTATACGTTGTTGGTGAAGCTCTTTGCTCGTGACAATGAGCATCTGATGGACCTGCTCAACAACCGCATCCAGGAGATCCCTGGTGTGGTCGCTACCGAGACCATGATCTCGTTGAGCCAGAGCGTAAAGCGCGAGATACCGATCATGAAAGAGGTGACAGTCTGATCCATTTCAGACCAAGTCACTGGATCCGGCCAGGTTCTTAAAAAAGCAAGAAAAAGACGAAAGCAATCACCTTCGTCTTTTTCTGCGTCGGGATGAGGTGACTCGAACACCCGACCTCCACGTCCCGAACGTGGCGCGCTAGCCAACTGTGCTACATCCCGATCTGTTTTGTGGGTGCAAAGGTAAATATTTTTTCTGTATTCCTTCAAATTTGAGATAAAAAACAAAGCCAATGAGTAGATCGAATAAAAAAATTTCGGTACATTTGCAGGGTACTTTTGCGGCAATAGCTCAGTTGGTAGAGCACTAGCTTCCCAAGCTGGTGGTCGCGAGTTCGAGTCTCGTTTGCCGCTCCCAGAAAATCAAGCACTTATCGGTTCATCCCGGTGGGTGCTTT
>DPAC01000030.1:0-44073 GCA_003517675.1 Porphyromonadaceae bacterium
ATCGGCTTCCGCCTTGCTGAGCCCCGCTTCTCGCTGTATAAATTCTCTTTTACGTTTTTCGTAATCTGCCATATTCATCTTTTTCTCCTGCGCGGTCAGGTTCACCACCTGCATCGGTAACAGAATCAGACAAATTAGGAATAGGATCTCTTTTTTCATAGCTCTTTTTTAAATGAGTTGGATCATCGATTCAATTCAAATAATATAGATCGTACATATAATCAAAATAACCTTCTTCCACCAGCTCATCCTCCAGGTACTGGTAGAACTCCTCTTCGGTGACCTCTATCGTTGACCAGTAATTTTCTGTCGGAAAGGAATCATTTTCGAGAGGTGTCTGAACCACCGACTGACGGGATGCAAGGTTGCCACTCTCATTCTCTCTGGTCAAAAATTGGATGGTGATGTATAGACCGATAAACATCGCTGCCATGTATACCCAGGGTTTTACCTTGTCCCAGAGAGGCACCGTACGCGGAGGAACGATCTCTTTCTCAGGAAGACGACTTATTATCTCTTCGTTAAATCGGGCGAAATAGTTGTCCGGAACTTTAAACGGATTTCGGGTTCGATCTATTTCTTCTAATTTGCTGAAATGAGACTTCATACGATATATATTTGATGTTCATGCTCTTTTACATTTCTTTACCATGCGCTACTGTTGAATAGACCTGCTACCACAGAAAAGGTTTAATTGTTTTCATCTAAAAACTTTTCAATTTTTTTTACGGCATGGTGATAGGATGCTTTCAGTGCACCCACCGAGGTGCCGAGGATTTCAGACATCTCATCATATTTCATCTCATCGAAGTATTTCATCTGAAAAACAAGTCGCTGTTTTTCCGGTAGCGTAAGGATCGCTTTCTGTAACTGAAGAGCTGCCTCATCACCATCAAAATATTCATCGCTCTCCAACACGTTGATCAGGAATGAATCATCTTCATCGATCGAGATATTGTTCTGGCTGCGCTTCTTGTTAAGGAACGTGATGCTCTCGTTGATGGCAATGCGATAAAGCCAGGTGGTTAGCCTGGCATCCCCCCTGAAGTTCTCCAGGTTCAACCAGGCTTTCACAAATACATCCTGGAGGATGTCATCGGCATCATCGTGCGAGAGCACCATCTTACGTATCTGCCAGTAGAGCCGTTCACTGTATGCAGCAACCAGACTGGCAAACGCTTCTCTGACGGTTCGCGGATCTCGTAGTGCTTCAAGTAAGGTTTCCTCGTTAATCATTTCCATAGGTGTGGCATTCAAAGCAAAGGTAACTATTTTTTGCTTCCCGCTCGAATCGCATCTCCATTTTCAAACCATTGCACAAAATCCCCCGCGGCCTCCTCGTTTTCCTGCCACCATTGTAGTGATTCCGGGTAGTATGAGACACTGATGTAACGGCAATAGGTTTCGTAATAGTCCGACTGTTCAATGTGGGTGAAGAAAGGAATGTAATAGGTCCATAGAATGCCCTCCTTCGGACCGATGCTTTCCGCTTCAAGCACTTTCATGATTGAGCGGTTCACGGTTGCGAACAGCAAAAAAGGGTCAGTTTCGTTGTCCAAGGTCTGGAGTGAGTCGAGAGTGGCTTGAATGGCCTGGTACACAAGACTGCGATCGAGGCCATCCTCTGGTGTGAGCGGTGGTGTTGATTCGGCCTGTTTCACTTGTGCAGGTCTGTTGCGGATCATCTGTTGCTGAATGAATGAGCGTTGTAACGGTTCCTCTCTCTCTTTAATAGACATTGTTTGCAGCATTTCCTCAAAGGCGTTCTTCGATCGTTCACTGTCTGGCTCTAACAGGAGGAACATTTGAAAAGAGAGGATGCTCTGAACCCATAATCCACTGTCCTTCAGAAGATAGGCGTTCAATAAAAATGCACCGCTGTGACTCTTGTCCAGGTCGATTGCCCTGCTGACATGCAACAACGCTTTCTCCTGTTCACCACTCTTGTAATAGTTCAGTGCCAGGTTAAAGTGGAGCAGATATCCCTCACCATATCTCTTCAATCCCTCATGGAGGAGTGCAATGGCATCTTCAGAACGATTGGTTTTCATGAGTGCCTCGCTTTTCACTGCATAGGCCCCCGGTCCCAATTTTTGATCATTGCTATTGATCACCTCACTGCTGTACTTTTCGGCACCGGCATAATCTTCCATTTCGAGAGAAGTAAGCGACATCTCATATACCGCTTGCATCAGTCCGGGGTCGTGTGCCAACGCCTCCCGGTATTTTGCCATTGCCTTTTCATATTCCCCCTGATCATGCAAAGCCACTCCTTCATCCACCAGTTGCTGTGCGGTTGATTGCTGTCCCGGCAGTAGAGTGGGGAGGCTTATCATTAATAAAGTAAACAATATGAATGTCTTGTACATAATCTGTTTTCTGTTTTCTGTCGTACCTTTTCTTGTACCTTTCCTGTTTTCCGGTAGGTTTAATGATGCCATGTCATCTTCTGTGGCAAATAAAAACGAACCGTTCAGTGGGTAAAAGTAAGCAAAAAAAAGTGGCTGCAAATATTTTCCCATTGATTTTCCTCTTTTTTGTAACAGTAATAAACATATGGCAATGGCAAATATAATTTTTTTTACATTTTTCTGTTGCGTTGATCGGTATCCCTTCCATACAGCATGAGCGGATTTTACCTGGATGAGCTCCCCTCTATCCGCTCAAAAGCGGAAGAGCTGGGACTCACCTTCGATCATTTAGCCGAGATGGATCATTGGGTAGCTGCAACTTTTGTAAAGAAGTGAAAAAAGGTTTACCTTTGCAGCTTGTTACACAATTTTAGGTTATTGACAGAATGGAATGGTTAGTAGAACTGATTAGTGGACCGGGGATTGCACACTCGATCCTGATCCTGGCAGTGGTGATTGCAGTGGGACTGCTGCTGGGTAAGATAAAAATTTTCGGGATCTCATTGGGTACTACCTGGATCCTCTTTTTCGGTATTTTCCTTGGTCACCTGGGACTTCAGATTGAACCCGAACTGCTCAATTTCCTGAAAGAGTTCGGACTGATACTTTTTATCTTCTCCATTGGTATGCAGGTTGGCCCCAGCTTCTTCTCTTCATTCAAGCAGGGGGGCGTCACACTCAACCTGTTGGCATCCGGTGTGGTGCTGCTTGGGGTAACCATCACCATCGTGATTCACCTGATTACCGGACTGCCCATCGCTACCATGGTGGGGATCCTCTCAGGAGCGGTAACCAATACACCCGGACTGGGTGCCGCACAGCAGACCTTTGCCGATGCAACCGGTGCTACCGATCCAACCATCGCCACCGCATATGCTGTGGCCTACCCACTGGGCGTGGTGGGCATTATCCTCTCGTTGCTCCTCTTCCGCTATATCTTCCGTATCAATATGGCACAGGAAAACAGCCAACTGGATCAGCTCAGCGAATCGAGACAGACCGAAGCGCAGATGTTCTCCCTCACTGTGCTGAACCCAGCCATCATGGGGAAAACCATCAGGGAGATCAAAAAGCTGCTGGACCGTGAGTTTGTGATATCCCGCGTGTTGCACACACAGACAGGTGAGCTGGTTGTTCCACAGACAGATACAAAGCTTCTGGCGGGAGACAAGCTGTTGGTGGTTTCTAACCTGAAGAATATTGAAGCAATTGAAGCACTGATCGGTAAACGGATCGACATGAACCGGGAGGAGTGGCAAAAACTTGACTCCCAGCTTGTGTCGCGCAGGATTGCCATCACCCGCTCGGCTATCAACGGCCGTTCCATCGGTAGCCTGCGCCTGCGGAACCTTTTTGGTATCAACATCACCAGGGTGAACCGTGCCGGGGTAGATCTGATCGCCGACAGCCGGCTGCAACTACAGTTGGGCGACCGTGTTACCGTGGTCGGTACGGAGGAGGCAATTGCCAGCGTAGAGAAGTTTTTGGGTAACTCATTGAAGAGACTGCGTGAACCCAACCTGATCTCCATCTTCATCGGTATTGCCATTGGTGTACTGGTGGGTAGCATCCCTTTCGTGATCCCCGGCATTCCACAGCCGGTGAAGCTGGGTCTCGCCGGAGGACCGCTCATCGTTGCCATTCTGATCAGCACCTTCGGCCCCAGATACAAGCTGGTCACCTATACCACCATGAGTGCCAACCTGATGTTACGAGAGATCGGCATCGCCATCTTCCTTGCCTGCGTGGGGCTGGGGGCAGGAGGCAACTTCGTGGAAACGGTTCTCAACGGTGGCTACCTGTGGATTGACTATGGGGTGATCATCACTCTCTTACCGCTCCTGATCATTGGTCTGATCGGTCGCAAGGTTTGCAAGCTGAACTATTTCACCCTGATGGGTCTGATTGCGGGAAGCATGACCGACCCGCCGGCACTGGCCTATGCCAATGCCAGCGCCGGCAATGATGTACCTGCCGTGAGCTATGCAACAGTTTATCCGCTCACCATGTTCCTCAGGGTCATATCTGCTCAGCTGTTGATCCTTATTTTTCTCTGAATGAATTCATCAGCCTGCACAAGATCAATTTTGAAGGTCGCAATCGATTGCACACGATTTTATCCAAATGATCCATGCAAGCGATCTATTTCGATCTGTTTCGTCGTAGATTTGTGGTCGATGACACGAATTTAATACACAGACCATTTCAATGGGACCTCCTCCCGTGACAATGGCTTAACTAAAGAATCGGAATGGCTCTTCTTACATTTCAACTCAATTACCATACTACCTGGGGTCAACAGGTATCTCTTTGCGGATCGACACCGGAAATGGGACAGTTCGATGAGGAAAAGGCATTGCCGCTTGAATGCAATGGCGACATATGGAGTGTCACCCTGCAGATGAAGGTGACCGGTACCCTCAATTACTACTACCTGGTGCGGCAAGGGGGAAGTGTCATCCGGCGGGAGTGGGGCAGTCACCGCCAGCTCCACGTCATCAAGGGCAAGAAAGCCTATCTGGTGCAGGATCATTGGAAAGATAAGCCCTATCATGCATATCTCTACTCGTCGGTCTTCACAGACAGCATCTGCTTGCATCCAAAAGAACCACTTCCCCAAAAATATCATTCCCGCTCCCTGCTGCTGAACGTGATCTGCCCCTTCGTTTATCGCAACCAGAAAGTGGCTCTTTGCGGAGAAAGTCCGCTGCTGGGTGGTTGGGATCCGGTGAAAGCATTGCCTCTCACCTGTGTGAACAACGGTGAATGGCAGGTAATGCTCGATGCCAGCCAGCTACCCGATCGCTCTGCGTATAAATTTGTGATAGTGGATAACCAAAGTGGTGAAGTGCTGCATTGGGAGGATGGCCCGGACAGGGTTCTGGATGCCCGTGCCGCGAAAGTGGCGGGTGTGGTCAAGGTTGAGATGTCGCTGCAATATCGTTACCCGGGCTTCACATTCAAAGGAACCGGAACGGCTGTGCCTCTGTTCTCACTGAGAACAAAACAGAGCTTTGGCATCGGTGACTTTGCCGACCTGCGGAAGATGGTCGATTGGGCATCGATCACCCGTCAACAGGTGATACAACTGCTGCCAGTGAACGATACCACCACCACTTGGACATGGAAAGATTCTTACCCCTACAGTACCATATCGATTTATGCCCTTCATCCCATTTACCTGGGATGCAGCGACTACCCGCTGAAAGATAAAAAGAAACAGAAAGCTTTTCTTCAGCAGGCAGCAGCGCTCAACCAACTGAAAGAGATTGATTATGAAAAGGTATTGTTGCTCAAGCATGATTATACAAAAGCGCTTTTCCATGAAAAGGGCGCAGATATGCTCTCATCGGAAGCATACAAAACATTCTTTGCAAATAACCAACAATGGCTTTTTTCCTATGCCTGCTATTGCACCCTGCGTGACCGGTATGGTACGGCCAATTTCAGGGAGTGGAACAGCTTCGCTGCATACAACGAGGCACAACTGAGAGGGATGCTGGCTGCCGATCCTGAGGCAGTTGAAGAGACATACTACTGGTATTTCGTGCAATACCTTCTACACATACAGTTCTCTTCGGTCAAAGCATATGCCCACACGAGAGGTGTAACACTGAAAGGGGATATCCCGATCGGGATCAACCGAGACAGCATAGAAGCATGGACCTCTCCCAATCTCTTCAACATGGATACGCAGAGTGGTGCACCTCCCGATGATTTCTCATTCTTCGGCCAAAACTGGGGATTCCCCACTTATAACTGGTATGCCATGGAGAAAGAGGGCTACTCCTGGTGGATCAACCGCTTCAGGAAGATGACCGACTATTTCGACGCCTATCGTATCGATCATATCCTGGGTTTCTTCCGCATCTGGGAGATCCCACTAGACGCTGTTCAGGGATTGCTGGGGCATTTCAGTCCTGCGTTGCCCTACTGGGCCGAAGAGATCAACCGTGCCGGCATTCCTTTTGATGAGGAACGAATGGTACAGCCGTTCATTCATGAACAGTTCCTGCCGGACATTTTTGGAGCGTTGGCTGATGAGGTGAAAGAAAGATACCTTGAAGTGTCGGGTTGGCAGCGTTTCAGGCTGAAGAGCTTTTGTGATACCCAGCGAAAGATCAAGCATCTTTTTGAAGGTGAGCAGGATGAGCAGTCAATCCGGTTGCGCGACGGGCTATATTCGCTTTGCACCGAAGTGCTCTTTGTAAGAGATCCGCTCGATCATAATCGCTTCCATCCCCGTATCACCGCACAATATTCCTATTCCTACCGATACCTGGATGAGCATGTGAAAGAGGCCTTCAATCGCCTCTATAACGATTTCTTTTATCATCGCCACAACTATTTCTGGCGTGAACAGGCAATGAAAAAATTACCGGTGCTGATCTCATCCACCCCCATGCTTGTCTGTGGGGAGGATCTGGGGATGGTTCCCGATTGTGTTCCCTCGGTGATGCATGAACTTCAGATACTCAGCCTGGAGATCCAACGGATGCCGAAGGATTCCAGCGTAGAATTCACCAACCTGGAATGGCTACCTTATCTCTCTGTCTGCACCACCTCCACACATGACATGTCACCCCTACGCAGCTGGTGGCTGGAGAACAGGGAGGTGACTCAGCGATACTACAACCAGGTGCTGCATCATGAAGGAACAGCACCTAAGGAATGTACCACCGCCATATGCAGTGAGATCATCGCTGCCCATATGCGGTCGACAGCCATGTGGGTGATCCTTCCCTGGCAGGACTGGATGTCGCTCGATGAGCGGCTACGCAATCCCGATGTGTCGGCCGAACGGATCAATGTCCCAGCCAACCCCGAGCATTACTGGCGTTACCGTATGCACCTCACACTCGAAGAGCTGCTGAAAGAATCTGCATTCAACGAGCGGCTTGCTGAGATGAGTTACAGAATGTAAAGCATGATCTAAATCTATTCGAAAAAACCACACACAAAAAGAGACTGTTCAGCTGAACAGTCTCTTTTTATGGGTTAGGTTGGGTCACGCCTTTCCGGCACTGCCCAGCACTTTCTCCGTTTTGTGCATGTAAAGTTTCTTCAACTCCTCGCGAGCCGGTCCCAGGTACTTGCGGGGGTCAAACTCAGCCGGCTTGGTGGCTAACACCTCGCGGATGGCAGCCGTCATTGCCAGACGTCCGTCGGAGTCGATGTTGATTTTGCAGACAGCCGACTTGGCTGCCCTGCGCAACTGCTCTTCGGGGATACCGATGGAGTCAGCCAGCTTGCCGCCATACTTGTTGATGGTCTCTACATATTTCTGCGGTACGGAGGAGGATCCGTGCAACACGATGGGGAAGCCGGGGATCCGTTTTTCAATCTCCTCCAGGATATCGAAACGCAACGGCGGCGGAACCAGCAGGCCCTCTTCGTTGCGGGTACACTGCTCAGGTGTAAACTTGAACGCTCCGTGAGAGGTGCCGATGGAGATGGCCAGTGAGTCAACACCGGTGCGCGACACAAAGTCAACCACCTCATCCGGTTCGGTATAGGTGTGATGCTCTGCCTGCACATCATCCTCAATTCCAGCCAGCACACCCAACTCACCCTCAACGGTCACATCATGCTGATGAGCGTATTCCACCACCTTCCTGGTGAGTGCGATGTTCTCCTCGTAAGGGAGATGTGAACCGTCGATCATCACCGACGAGAAGCCGCTTTCGATACAATCCTTGCAGAGTTCGAAGCTGTCACCATGGTCAAGGTGCAACACAATGGGGATCTCATATCCCAGTTCTTTGGCATACTGTACCGCCCCCTGTGCCATGTAGCGCAGCAGCGTTTGGTTGGCATACTTGCGGGCACCGCTGGAGACCTGCAGGATCACGGGTGATTTGGTTTCCACGCAGGCCGATATGATGGCCTGCAGCTGTTCCATGTTGTTGAAGTTAAAAGCCGGAATGGCATAACCGCCATCTACCGCTTTCTTGAACAACTCTTTTGAGTTTACAAGACCCAATTCTTTATAACTTACCATAAGCTTATTTTTTTAATTTGGATGATAATCGTGATTCAATTTTATATCACAAAAATACGATTAAATCTGCAATTAATGAAATTATTTACCCAAAGAGTGAAGAAAGATTTTTGCAGTAGGCGAAAAAAACGTGAGAAAAAGATGAAAAAAATAGATCATCAGGTTGCTTTTTTTATTTTTCTCTCTACTTTTGTAGTTGTCCGGTCAGCTGTCTTTTATTCCTGTGAGGAGGATTCATCTGGCGGCATTTATTGCCTTAACAAAATTATAACAATCAAAATTTTACATTGCTATTATGATTATTGGAATACCGAAAGAGATCAAACCACAAGAGGGCAGGGTAGCCATGACTCCTGCCGGAGTGATGGAGCTGACCCGTAGAGGGCATACCGTCTATCTGCAGAAGAGTGCCGGTGAAGGCAGCAATCTGCCCGATGAGCGTTATCAGCAGGCGGGAGCCATGATATTGGATACCATTGAGGAGATATACGCTGCTGCTGACATGATTGTAAAAGTGAAGGAGCCCTTGGAGCGTGAATATGGGCTGATCCGGAAAGGACAGGTGCTCTTTACCTACTTCCATTTTGCTTCCAACAAGAAACTGACCGGAGCAATGATGGAGAGCGGTGCCGTATGCATCGCCTATGAGACGGTGATGGACCGGCAGGGAGCGCTGCCACTGCTCACCCCTATGAGCGAGGTGGCCGGCAGGCTCTCGGTACAACAGGGAGCAAAATACCTGGAGAAACCTCAAGGTGGTAAAGGGGTGCTGTTGGGGGGTGTGCCGGGTGTCAGTTCGGCCGAAGTGGTGATCATCGGTGCCGGTGTGGTAGGACACAATGCAGCACTGATGGCAGCCGGTTTGGGTGCAAATGTTAAATTGCTGGATGTCAACCTGAACCGACTTCGCTACCTCTCCGAGGTGCTTCCCTCTAACGTGAAGACGCTCTATTCCACAGAGATGTCAATCAGAGAATCACTCAGGAGTGCCGATCTGGTGATAGGAGCCACTCTGATTGTCGGCGCAAAAGCACCACACCTGGTGTCACGTGAGATGCTCAAAGAGATGACTCCCGGCACGGTGATGATTGATGTCTCTGTCGACCAGGGAGGATGTTTCGAAACAACCCATTCCACAACCCATATGGACCCGATTTATGAGGTGGATGGCATCGTCCATTACTGTGTGGCCAATATGCCGGGGGCGGTACCTGTTACCTCCACCCGGGCATTGACCAATGCCACGCTGCCCTATGTGACCAGGCTGGCTGAATATGGATGGGAAGAGGCCTGCAAGCGATATGAAGATCTCAGGCAGGGCCTCAACATCCTCAATGGAGAGGTGGTCTATAAAAATGTGGCTGATTCGCTGGATCTGCCCTACACGGAGCTACGGTGGTAGTGGTATCAACGTAACGCAGGCCGTTACAGGAGGGTGCATCTGCTGCTCCTCAAAAAAAGGGATCAATCGGGAAAGATTATCCCTTTTTTCTTTGTAGATAAGGAAAAATTATTTTTCTTTGTTTACCTTATTTAGAATATCTTTATACAGCACCCACATCACAGCATCACTATGGAACAATTTAACAAGGATACCCAGATACAAATCGAACTAAGTGAAGAGGTTGCACAGGGAATCTACTCTAATCTGGCGGTCATTTCGCACTCCATATCAGAGTTTGTGATCGATTTCATTCGCATCGTACCAGGTATGCAAAAAGCCAAGGTGAAGTCCAGGATCATCCTGACACCTGAACATGCAAAACGGTTGTTGCATGCCCTGAAAGAGAACATTGACAACTTTGAGCAACAGAACGGCCCCATTCGTATTCAAAACGACCCTGGCTTTCTGCCACCCCTGGGTGGGATGGGGGAGGCCTGACAAGCTTTTTTTGTATCACCAATCACAGCAATTATGGGAATGGAAATCAAATGAACCAACAAACCTAAAAAAAGATATTTATGGATCTATTAAGTGCATCTGCAGTAAACTGGTCTAGGGGGCAATTTGCGCTGACAGCCGGTTATCACTGGCTGTTCGTTCCACTCACCATCGGACTGGGTCTCATCATGGCCATCATGGAGAGTCTCTACGTGAAAACAGGGGACATGAAATGGAAAACAGCCACCAAGTTCTGGCAGAAAATCTTTGGAATCAACTTTGCCATCGGCATCGCAACCGGCATCATCCTCGAGTTTCAGTTCGGTACCAACTGGTCCAACTACAGCTGGTTCGTGGGTGATATCTTCGGTGCTCCCCTCGCCATAGAGGGAATCTTAGCTTTTTTCTTAGAGGCTACCTTTGTCTCCATCATGTTCTTCGGATGGAACAGGGTCAGCAAAAAAATGCACCTGGCATCCACCTGGCTGGTTTTCGTGGGTGCCTCCCTCTCCGCTTTCTGGATTCTGGTGGCTAACGCCTGGATGCAATATCCCACTGGCATGGAATTTAACCCCGACTCGGTACGCAACGAGATGACCGATTTCTGGGCAGTAACATTCTCTCCTGTGGCTTACAACAAGTTCCTCCACGCCACCTTCTCCTGCTGGGCCATGGGTGCCGCCTTTGTGGTTGCCATCTCAGGATGGTACCTGCTGAAAAGCCGGCATACCGACTTTGCCATCAAGAGCTTGAAGATCGGCTCGCTGGTTGGACTGGTGTCATTCATCATGCTGGCGGTCACCGGTGACGGTTCTGCCTATCACGTGGCACAGAAGCAACCCATGAAGCTAGCTGCCATGGAGGGTCTCTACAAGGGTACCGAGGGCGCCGGATTGGTGGCCGTAGGCATGCTCAACCCTGCCAAGGAAAAATACAACGACGATGTGGACCCCTATATCTTCAAGATTGAAATCCCAAAGTTGCTTTCCCTGCTGGGTTACAGGGATATCAACGCCTTTGTGCCCGGCGTTGCGGATATCATTGAGGGTGGTTACCTCCTTCCCGACGGAACCACTTCCCTCTCTTTTCAGGAACGGCGGGAGAGAGGGTTGAAAGCCATTCAGGCGCTGGCTGACTACCAAACAGCAAAGAAGGAGGGACGTGATGCCGATGCTGCCAACCATGAGACCATCCTGCGGGAGAATTATGCCCACTTCGGATATGGATATCTCGAGACGGAAGAGGATCTGATACCCAACATCCCGCTCACCTTCTATAGCTTTCACCTGATGGTGATCATCGGGATATATTTCATCCTCTTCTTCGTGGTCATGCTATACTTCCTTTATAAGAAAGATATGGTCAATAGCCGCTGGCTGCAGTATGTGGCCCTCTGGAGCCTCCCACTGGCCTACCTTGCCTCTCAGTTGGGATGGGTGGTGGCCGAGGTAGGGAGACAACCCTGGACCATCCAGGATATTCTACCGGTACAGGCTTCCTCCTCGGCAATATCTGCTCAGAATGTAATCACCTCTTTCATCCTCTTTGCCCTGCTTTTCACCAGTCTGCTGGTTGCAGAGGTGACCATCATGGTGAAACAGATCAGAAAAGGACCCGATAGTGAAGAGCTGAATACTTGATTTCATACAGATTGAACGGACTAAAAGAATAACATTATGATCACATACGAATTTCTGCAACAATATTGGTGGTTCATCATGTCGCTGCTCGGCGGATTACTGGTGTTCCTGCTATTCGTACAGGGTGGACAGTCCATGCTACACTCCCTCTCCCGGGAAGAAGATGAAAAAAGGTTGCTGGTGAATGCGCTCGGCAGGAAATGGGAATATACATTCACCACACTGGTAACTTTTGGGGGTGCTTTCTTTGCCTCCTTTCCGCTTTTCTATTCCACCAGCTTCGGGGGGGCTTACTGGGCATGGATGATCCTGCTCTTCTGCTTCGTGCTGCAGGCAGTTTCTTACGAGTTTCAGTCGAAACCTGGTAACATCTTTGGTGCCGGTGTCTATCGTAACTTTCTCTTTGTGAACGGTCTGCTCGGCACCTTCCTGTTGGGCGTGCTGGTCGCCACTTTCTTTACCGGATCAGAGTTCATGATGAGTAAGGGTAATATCGCAGGATTGGGCACAGTTGGTCCGGTGATCAGCCAGTGGCAGAACCCGCTACACGGGTTGGAGCTGCTGGGTAACCCGCGCAACCTGACACTGGGATTGGCCATCTTTTTCCTGGCACGTACCCAGGCGAGTCTCTTTTTTGTGAATCGTCTCAGTCACGAGACCCTGGAAAAACGCTCCCGCAAGTTCGTGTTGTTCAACGGACTCCCTTTTGTGGTTCTTTTTCTGATCTTCCTGATCTGGACACTTTTAGCAGATGGGTATGCCGTAGATCCCGTCACCAAAGAGGTCTACCTGGAAAAGATGAAATACCTGCACAACTTCATTCAGATGCCCCTGGTGATGGTTCTCTTCCTCCTGGGGGTGGTTGCAGTTCTTTACGGCATCATACGAACCGTTTTCAGCTCCTCTTTCAAAAAAGGAGTCTGGTTCTCCGGAGCAGGAACCATTCTCACGGTGACCATGTTGCTGCTTGTTGCCGGCTATAACAACACAGCCTACTATCCCTCGACGGTCGATCTGCAAAGTTCGCTGACCCTGCAGAACTCCTCTTCCAGTGAGTTTACCCTCTCAGTGATGGCAGTGGTATCGCTCTTGGTACCGGTAGTGGCTGCCTACATCTTCTATGCCTGGCGAGCGCTTGAGCGCAAGAAACTGAGCCTGGATGATCTGAACAGCGATGGCCATGCCTACTGAGCTGTTTGCATCCTGAAACAAAAGGGTGGGTGCTTCTCTCTGCATCCCCCTTTTTTCATTTCGGCTGCTCATTTTCACTTGGCATTATGGTCTGATGTCGATAAATAAGTGTAATTTTGCAATAGAATATAACAGCTTTGTTTATGGAGAGAAGATTTTTACTGTTGCCGCTCTGCTCTCTGCTGCTTGTTGCCGCGTTCTTCATCACCTCCTGCGGTGAGAGGGGAAGCAGCTCCAGCCGGGCAACCAACAGTCTGACTTTAGACACCATCCTGGTTGAGTCGCGACAACACCTCGATGGCGATACAGCCAGTCCCTACTGTGATATCCGTCTGGAGTTTATCTATCCGGTCAGCAGTCAGGAGACCAACCTGGACACCCTGCAGCAGTATTTCGTAACGGCATTCTTCGGACAGGCATATGAAGGTCTCGATCCAGCCAGCGCAGTGGAGACATACGTAAAGAACTATGTGGAGAACTACATCCATGATGCGGCCATCTACCGCAAAAATGCAACGCTACCGGGTGAGCAGGTGGAGGAGATCCATGGTCATGACCAGAATGGAAATACCCTTTCTGACAGCTTCTACTCCTATTACGAAAGCATCTCAGATACCATCATCTACAACCGTCATGGGTTAATCTCCTTCCAGGTGAGACAGTCGAACAACAAGGGAGGAGCTGCTTCTTACCAGCTCTATCGCAACCATGTCTTTAACCTGAAGCGGGGCGCTCCTGTAATTGAGAGTGATCTCTTCAAGGCAGGATATGATACGGCATTGCGCAACCTGATCATCGCGTCGCTTCTCGAACAGAATGGAGTGAAGCGCGTTGAAGAGCTGGAAGAGCTGGGATTCTTTGGTATCCACGAAATACTGCCAAACAAAAACTTCCTGCTCAACGACGAGGGGATCATCTATACCTTTAACAAAGGTGAGTATTCGGCATATCAACTCGATGCACCTGAGATCATGATTCCCTACGGATCCATCCGATCCCTGTTGAGAGAGCAAAGTGTTGCATCCAAACTGGCCGACCAGAAGTGAAAGAGATCCTAACCCATTTTCCAACTCTTACCGATCTGCAGATCAGGCAGTTCGAAGCAGTTGGCGACCTCTACAAAGAGTGGAACAACAAGATCAATGTGATCTCACGCAAAGATATTGACAACCTCTACCTGCATCACCTGCTCCACTCGCTGGCCATCGCCAGGTATGTGACTTTCGCCAATGGTACCCGCATCATGGATGTGGGTACGGGAGGCGGATTTCCCGGCATCCCGCTGGCGATTCTCTTCCCTGAGTCACACTTCCTCCTGCTCGACAGCATCGGGAAGAAGATCCGGGTTGTACGGGAAATAGCTGAGGCCATTGGTCTGACCAACGTGGAGGCGATCCAATCACGTGCCGAGGAGGAGAAAAGAAAATTTCACTTTGTGGTGAGCCGTGCAGTGATGCCACTGCCTGATCTGATCCGTATCATCCGGAAGAACATCGCAAAGGAACAGATCAATGCACTGCCCAACGGCATCATCTGTCTGAAAGGGGGTGAGCTGACTGCAGAATTGCATCCGTTCCGGCAGGTAGCCGAAGAGGTTGCCCTCAGCAACTACTTCAGTGATCCCTTTTTCCAGACAAAAAAGCTGGTTTATGTACCTTTGGGCTGAACAATCGTATGAACAATAATTGAGATTTGCATGAAGATCAAAACATTTGAATTCAATCCCCTGAGAGTCAATACTTATATCCTCTCCGATGAGACAAAAGAGTGTGTGGTCATCGATGCGGCTTGTTATTATGCCGATGAACAGGAGTTGCTGCTTAACTATCTTCTGGATCATGACTTTGTGGTGAAGCACCTGATCAACACCCATCTCCATTTCGACCATATCTTCGGGGTTAACCTGCTTGCAAACCGCTTTGGGCTTCCTCTTCGCTATCATCGCGACGATGATTATCTTTTGGAAGATATCCCCTCACAACTGCAGCTTTTCGGATTCCCCACCATCAATAGCGATTTCCGACCCATCAATGGTGAATATCTGCAGGAGGGAGAGCGAATCACTTTCGGAAACAGCAGCCTGCAGGTGATACATGTTCCAGGACACTCTCCCGGCAGTGTCGCTTTCTACGAGGCTGAAGCCGCTGTCGTGATCAGTGGTGATGCCCTTTTCTATTCCAGCATCGGTCGTACCGATCTGCCACGCGGCAATTATGAAACGCTGATCAACAGCATTCGACATAAGCTCTACACCCTCCCAGGGGAGACGGTGGTCTATCCCGGTCACGGTCCCTCAACCTCCATAGCGTTTGAAAAACGGCACAATCCGTTTGTCAACATGAATGAAAGTGAAAGAAACAACTAATCAAAATATAGCAATGGAACATTTCAAAAAACGTCATATCGGCATCAGCGAATCCGATAAAAAGCTGATGCTGGAAACACTGGAACTGAACAGCATGGATGAGCTGATCGATCAGACCATCCCCCGTGACATACGACTACATACACCCCTTTCTTTGCCTCCTGCGCTCACAGAACAGGAGTATGCCGAGGAGATCGAACGCTTTGCTGCCCGTAACAAGGTCTATACCTCCTACATCGGTATGGGCTGGTATGATACCATCACACCGGCACCCATCTATCGCAATGTTTTTGAAAACCCGGTATGGTACACCTCCTATACACCTTACCAGGCAGAGATCTCACAGGGGCGACTGGAAGCGCTCCTGAACTTCCAGACAATGGTGAGTGAGCTGACGGCACTGCCTCTATCCAACAGCTCACTGCTCGACGAGGCTACTGCAGCGGCGGAGGCAGCCACCATGATGTATGGTCTGCGCAACCGTGATCAGGTGAAACAGCATGTGGAGAGCCTCTTCGTTGATCAAAATATTTTTCCTCAAACCCTTGCTGTGTTGCGCACGAGAATGCAACATGCAGGTATAGAGGTTGTTACGTCAGATTACAAAAGCTTCACTTTCGACAAACCGTGCTTCGGTGCGATTGTGCAGTATCCCAACAGCAACGGCAGTGTGGAGGATTATCGTGCATTTACGGAGAAAGCGCACGCAGCCGACTGCAAGGTGGCTGTGGCAACCGACCTGATGGCGCTGGTGCTGCTCACACCGCCGGGAGAGTGGGGTGCCGACATCGCTTTTGGAAGTAGCCAGCGCTTCGGCATCCCCATGTTCTACGGCGGTCCCTCTGCCGCTTTTTTTGCCACCCGCGAAGCGTATAAACGTTCCATACCGGGCCGCATCATCGGTATCTCGAAAGATGCCCACGGCAGGGAAGCACTGCGCATGGCTCTGCAGACACGGGAGCAACATATCAAACGGGAGAAAGCCACTTCCAACATCTGTACTGCTCAGGCATTGCTGGCAACCATGGCATCTTTCTATGCTGTTTACCACGGACCGGAGGGGCTGAAAGCAATTGCCCGACGCATCCATTCACTCGCATCACTTGTCAGCGACGAATTGCTGGCAATGGGTTATCGCCAGCTGAACGAGAGCTTCTTCGATACCCTCACCATCGCCCTTCCGGAGAGCATCACCGAGGAGGATATCCGCAACCATGCCGAGATGAGGGAGATCAACCTGCGTTATTACGGAGATGGAAGAGTCGGCCTCAGCATCGATGAAAGCACAAACGACTACCGGGTGCATGAACTGTTGGCTCTCTTTGCCATGGCTGCTGGCAGCTCCAAGGTTTTCATGATCGACGACCTGAAAGAGAAGATCACCCTGCGGGAGGAGCAACTGCGTAAAAGTGAGTTCCTGACACACCCCACCTTTCAACGCTACCACACGGAAACTGAGCTGATGCGATACATCAAGCGACTGGAACGGAAAGATATCTCATTGGCACACTCCATGATCTCACTCGGCTCCTGCACCATGAAGCTGAATGCTGCCTCGGAGCTCCTGCCACTGGGTCTCCCGGCTTTCCAGCGAATCCATCCCTTCGTGCCGGAAGAACAGGCTCAGGGATACAGAGAGATGATTGATGAACTGGAGGATATGCTGGCTGAAATCACCGGCCTGGCGGCCACCAGCCTGCAACCCAACTCGGGTGCCGCCGGTGAATATGCGGGACTGATCACCATTGCTGCTTACCAGAAAAGCATCGGCGAAGGGGCACGCAAGGTGGTGCTCATCCCGGCATCGGCCCACGGCACCAATCCTGCCAGCGCCGTCCAGGCCGGGTTCAGGCCAGTGACGGTGGCCAGTGATGACCGGGGTAACGTCGACATGGAGGACCTGCGCAACAAGGTGGCACAACACCGGGAGGAGCTGGCCGCATTTATGATCACCTATCCCTCCACGCATGGCATCTTTGAAACAGAGATCCGGGAGATGTGCCGCCTGATTCACGAAGCTGGCGGCCAGGTGTACATGGATGGTGCCAACATGAATGCACAGGTGGGGTTCACCAATCCAGGCACCATCGGTGCCGATGTCTGCCACCTCAACCTGCACAAGACTTTTGCCATCCCTCATGGAGGGGGCGGTCCTGGTGTGGGACCCATCTGTGTAGCGGATCACCTGGTGCCATTCCTTCCGGGACACCCGGTGACGCTCGCCACTGAGAACAACACCGTATCGGCTGCTGCCTATGGCAGCGCCGGTGTTCTCCCCATCACCTACGGCTATATCCGCATGATGGGTGCCGACGGGTTGCGGGAGGCTACCGAGGTAGCGATCCTCAACGCCAACTACCTGGCGGAGAAGCTGAACAACTCATTCGGCATCGTTTATCGGGGTGCCGAGGGCAGGGTAGGTCATGAGCTGATCCTGGAGTGTCGTGGGCTGAAAGAGGTCTCCGGCATCAGTGAGACCGATATCGCCAAGCGATTGATCGACTACGGATATCATGCACCGACAGTCTCTTTTCCGGTACATGGTACGCTGATGGTGGAGCCTACTGAGAGCGAGAGTCTGGCAGAGCTGGATCGTTTTGTGGCGGCGATGGAGCAGATACATGAAGAGATCATCGAGGTATCACGCGGTGAATACAGCCTGGAGGATAATGTGCTGGTCAACGCACCTCATCCGGAGTATGAAGCTGTAGCGGACGAGTGGAAACATGCCTACCCACGGAGCAAGGCAATCTACCCCCTCCCGTTTGTGGCTGAGAACAAGTTCTGGGTAAATGTAGCCCGGGTTGACAATGCTTACGGCGACAGGAACCTGGTCGCCTGCCTCTGTCAACGCTGATCTGGACGTTTCTTATATCCTCACTTTCTCTTCCTTTCAGTAGAGTTGCGGGATCTCTCCTTTCTCGAAGAGTATCAGCGGTGAATCTGAGATATCTCGCCTGAAACGGTTGGTGATCTCACTGTTCACCTCTGTCAGAATCACTTTCACTCTGTTTTCCATCACATCGGGATAGGCACCTGCAAAATGAGCCATCACCGGATGATCCTCCAACACGCTGCTATCGACCAGAAAGGCATCGATCAGGTCCATCACCTGCATCATCTGACGATAAGAGTAGATAACCCTCTCCACCTTGAAGTCATCTCCTCCCAGGATGGTCGCCAGCCGTTGTCTGTTGCTTTCAGGATCACCCGTGACAGCGACGACGAAGGTGCCGCTGTTATCGATGAAAGAACCTCCGTAATAGGGAGGGTAGAGGTCAGGATCCGACTCCCGCTCCATCCAGTCGGCTCCAAAATGCTCCATCAGCTTCTCGTGGTAGATCAGTGCCTGCTTCTCCCGCTCAACTGTTGTTGGAACAGCCGTTGTTAGTCGCTCTCGTGTTTCAGTTTCGGCAGCAGAATGCTTTCTGTTCTGCTGCCCGCAGGCGGTGAAAAGCATCATCAACGCCATGGGGAGGATCAAACGGTCGATTGTTTTCATTCCATCGGTTTCTGTTGTGGTTCAATTACCCGGAAAGCAATATAACAGACCAGAGCGTGTTTTGTTTGTATACTTTCGCACTCTTTTGTGTATCTTTGCATCAGTCAAACATCCAAATCTGTTACGCTATGTGCAGAAAGTATCTTTTTCCTGCCTTGTTGATCAGTCTGATAACCCTTCTCTCCTGTGAAAAAGAGGAGTCAAGCGAAAATGCCGCCCGTTTGCGGATCAAACTGACCGATGCAGCTGCTCCGGTGTTGAAAGAAATGCATATCGAGATTGTGACGATTGAAGTGCAGACCATCGACAGCGCAGGTAATGCCGGTGAGTGGGTGACACTCTCTTACCCCGGTGGTGAGTATAACCTGCTCAAGCTGATGAATGGCAAGATGGTGCAGCTCGTCGATCAATATTTTCCCGCAGGAGAAAAGATCGACAAGATTCGTCTCACCTTGGGTGACAACAACCGGATGGTGACCGTTACCGATCAGCCGATCCCGCTACAGAAATCACCCGATATCATGGATCAGCTGGTTATCAACGATGTGAATGCTGTGCTCACCGCCAACGTTATCATCAGCATCGTGATCGATATCAATGCAGCCCTTTCGGTGTATGAAATGAACGGTAACTGGTACCTCAACCCGCGTGCCAGAGCTTTCCCCGAGACCTACGGCGGTTCACTGAGAGGCTATGTGGCTCCATTGGAAGCTTCACCGGTAGTGATGATCACCCGTGAGGCCGATTCACTCTTCTCCCTTCCTGAGGGAAGCGAAGGGATGTTTCTCTTCTCGGGTCTGCAGGAAGGACCCTGGAAGGTTCATCTGCTTGCCAACCCTGAGTCAGGCTACCGCGACACCATCTTCATCTCTGACACTATCCGGCAGGGCAGGATTACCGAGATCACCCCCAAACCTATCCGGTTGCAGCTGCAATAGATCGTTGCAACCCATGCGGCGGCCTGGACGGATTCAATAAATTCTGATTCCTTACGCTTTCTTAATCCTCCCTGCTGAACCAACAGAAGGTTTCGCTTGTTACATGGACATAAAATGATTCCACATTGAAACAAACAACAAACAAACGAGTTCCTAAATGAATTTGAACAGAACACTATGAAGAAAAGATTTTACACAATTGGTTCAACAATGATCTTCTCCCTGCTGTTCCTCTTTTTTGTAACAGCCTGCAACAATGAGGATGACCATCTGTCTAAAGGAGAAACAGCGAGAATTCAGCTGAAGCTGACCGATGCCCCTGCATTGGAGTATGATGAGGTAAATATCGACATCCAGGGCGTAAAAGTGGGGGTGGCAGAGGAGTACTTCTATACCGATGACCCCTACCTGGATGAGTGGGATGATGCGGTGTGGGTTGACCTGAAGGTGAGCAACCCGGGTCTCTACAACCTGCTTGATTACCGGAACGGTGAGACCGTACTACTGGCTGAAGGTGATATCCCTGCGGGTAAGATCAGTCAGGTACGCCTGATCCTGGGAGAAGGAAGCAACGTGGTGATCGACGGAGAGCTGTACAGCCTCCAGACCCCTTCGGAACAGGCCAGCGGACTGAAGTTCAACATGCATGATGTGTTGCAGCCCAACATGATGTACAGCTTTGTCATTGATTTCGATGCCTCCCGCTCGGTTGTCAGAACAGGCAACAATAAATACATCCTGAAACCGGTAATCCGTACCTATGCCGATGCTTATGGCGGCAGCATCAAGGGAACCGTGGTGCCGGCAGACTTGGTCAATTATGTACAGCTCGTGAGCGGGGAGGATACGCTCATCTCACTGCCTGAGGATAACGGTTTCTTCCTCTTTGCCGGACTGGAAGAGAAGAGTTGGAACCTGACAGTATTTGCTGACAGCCTCTCTAACCGCGAGGATACCCTTATCACCGGCATCGGTGTGGAAGAGGCTGTAGTGGTTGACCTGGGAGAGATTCAACTACCGATGAAAATAAAATAAGAGTTGCTTACAGATGCTGTGATGGTAAAATGGATAAAGGGGTGGGGAAGTTGTAAGGTTCCATCCCTTTTTAATTAAATTTCACTTCTGCAAACCTACTTGGATTCGCTTCTTTACTATCTTTGTAGAAATGATTGCAGTTCATAACCGATTATAACAATTTAACAATATCACACAGATGAAAAAGATCCATTTTGCACTGATTTTAGCTACCCTGCTGGTTGCAGGTACCTCCTGTAAACCCAAACAGAGTGCATACAAAGAGGTATATGAAGCAGCCAAGGAGAAGGAGATGCAACAGACAGCCTCTCAGCCTACCACCGTGGTGAAGGATGCCAGCCCGCTGCCTCCCGTGGAAGTCTCCATACGCAAGGAAAAAGTTGAACCGGTTTATCCTACTGACGCTTCTGGGTTGAAGAAATACAGTGTGGTGATCGCCTCTCTCAGTGTAAAGCTCAATGCAGAATCATTGAAAACACGCATGGAGAACGAAGGACATAAGGTGATCCTGGCAGAGAACGAACAGGGGATGTACCGCGTCATCATTGCCAGCTACGACGACAAAGCAGAAGCAGCGGCCAAGCGTGAAGAGATTTACAACCAGTATGCTGCGAAAGGCAATACCGAATACCTGAGAAAAACCTACGGTGTACCCTTCAACGATCTCTGGATCCTCGAAAGGCAATATTAATCGTTAGATTATCTTTTCACTCTCGCCAGGTGATGCGAATAAAAACCGATTAGCTGCCCGTTGTATGCAATGTGGCAGCTTTTTTCGAATAGTGAATCTATGAAGATACGTTTTTTGGGTACAGGTACCTCTACCGGCATTCCACAGATCGGCTGTCACTGCCCGGTATGCCAATCGCCGGATGAACGGGACAGGAGATTGCGCTGCTCGGTGGCGATTACAACAGGGGAGCAGCAGCTACTGATCGATTGCACCCCCGACTTTCGCCAGCAGGCACTCACAATCCCTTTCAAGAAAATCAACGGAATCCTCTTCACCCATGAGCATTATGATCATACCGGTGGCATTGACGACCTGCGCCCCTATTCATGTTTTGGCCCTGTAGAGCTCTTTATGGAAGAGCAACTGGAAAAAGTGGTGAGGAACAGGCTTCCCTATTGCTTCTCAGAGAATCGGTATGGTGGCATCCCAGATATTCATGTTCAACGCATTGATCCCTGTAATTCTTTCCAAATTGGAGCGTTGGAGATCATCCCGATCAGGATCATGCATCACAAGCTGCCGATCCTGGGCTTCCGAATAGGAAGCTTCGCCTACCTCACCGATGTGAAAAGTATCCCTGAGGCTGAGTTTGAGAAGCTTAGGGGATTGGATCTGCTGGTGATCAGCGCTCTTCGTAAAACAGAACATATCTCTCACCTCTCGCTGGCGGAGTCATTGCAGATCATTGAGAGGATAGCGCCGCGCAGGAGCTTTCTCACCCATTTCAGTCATGAGATGGGACTGCATGCCGAGATGGCTGACGAGCTTCCCGATGGGGTTTATCCGGCATATGATGGCTTGGAAATTGACCTTTGAAGGGTTTCTTTTCGTTTTTTTAACCAAAACAAACGCAGCGTTTAGGGACTGGAACCATCTTTTCATTGAGACATCACTTCGTAGAGGGCAGCTGTTGATGAAACGTAAAAAAAAAAGAGGTGTGCCATTAAACTATCTGATCCCTTTTGCGTCACATAGTAAAAGTAAAAACAGATCACAAACAACAATCAATGGGGAGAAACGATGAAAACGAATAAATTTTTACTGGCACTGTTGATGGCTGCCATACCTCTCTTCGGTTTCACCCAGGAATGGGATGATATCTATGCTGATCCAACTCAGAAGGAGACGGTGAAAGCAGAGGTGAAGGTGAAAGAACCGCAGAAGAAAAAGGTGGTCATCGTGCAGGGCGATGCTTCCAATATGGAAGTACAGGCCAACGGCAGAGATATCGATGAGTACAACCGGAGGGGATCTCGTAATACCATGGACGGCGATGAAATATACAGCGGTGACTCACTCGACTATGAGGAATATCAATACACCGACCGTATTGTTCGTTTCCACGATCCTGAATCAAGCATCAAGATCACAGGTGCTGATGAGGTGATCGTATACATAGGTGATGATATCTATGAGAACTACAACAACCGGGGCTGGCATAGCAATTTCTACTTCGGAATGGGCTGGGGCATGGGTTACTATCCCAGGTACTACAGCCACTGGTATCACCCCTGGTATGGGTTCGGTCCCTACTACGGCTGGAGCTTCTGGCACGCTCCCTGGTACTACAGCTGGTACAGTCCCTGGTACAGTCCCTGGTACAGTCCCTGGTACTATGGTGGGCGGTATGATCCCTGGTATTATGGTTATGGCGGTTTTTACGGCGGCTATACATACGGCTTTTATGACGGCTATTACAGCAGTCTGACACACAACCGTTCCGGAAGAAGCAGCAGTGCTTACAGAAGAAGTACAGCCAACAGGAACAGCTCCCTCACTGCCGGACTCTCAGGCAGGTCATCGGCCACACGATCAGCCCTGTCAGTTAGAAGCAGTACCGCCACAACTACTCGAAGTGCTCTCTCCGGCAGGACTAGGACAGCTGATAGCCGCTCCGTCAACACACCCAGAACACGTATCATCGACAACAACGGCAGGGTGCTTGACTCCAGAACAGGTAGGGTTATTGAACGAAGTGGCACCACCCAAAACAGATCGGTTTACGGAACTACTCCCTCCAGCCGCACGCAAAGCTATTCCACCAGTAGAAGTGGCAGCAGCGACAGGACATACGAGAGAAGCTCCACTTCTTCCGGCAGAAGCAGCTCTACCTATCAGCGTTCCACTACCACTTCCACTACCCGGAGCGGTAACTACAATACCCCCTCACGGAGCACCGAGTCGAGCCGTTCATCCACATACAGAACCCCGTCGGAGAGCAGCTCTACCCGTAGCAGTTCCACCTACTCTGCTCCCAGCCGCAGCACATCTTCCAGCTCCGGATCTTCTTCTGGACGCAGCTCCGGCGGTGGGCGCAGGTAACTGAATGAATGGAACAGCAGATAGAATTGGTTTTTACAAACATAATGTCAACTTAATATGAATAAAATCACATATCTTGTCAGCGCTTTGCTGATAGTATCCTCTTCCCTCTTTGCACAGGGGGAGGTGGATGCCCTGCGCTTCTCCCGTGAAGGGCTCTACGGAACAGCGCGGGCCATGTCGATGGGTGGTGCATTTGGGGCCCTGGGTGGCGATCTGAGTGCGCTGACCATCAACCCCGCCGGTATCGGCATTTATCGCAGCTCAGAAGTGGTAGGAACCTTCAATCTGCAGCGCAACAGGTCGGTTGTCGGTAATCGGACCGCCGACAAAAATCGTTTCGACATGGACAACCTTGGCTTTGTCGGTTACTTTCCGCTGCGCAACGACGCGATACCGCTGATCAACTTCGGCTTCTCCTACAACAAGCTTAAGTCGTTCAACAAGAACATCTCGGCCATCGGCACTGCCAAAGGCACACTGATCGATTACATTGCCAAAACCAGCGCCGGTTATGATCCTCTGCTACTGGAGATGGGAGATAATCTCCCCAATCCATTTTGGGATATGCCCTGGCTGACAGTACTCGCCTACAACTCCTGGTTGATTGACCCGGTGGATGATCAGGGTACGCAATATCAACCGGTCACCACTGAGCCAAATCCTGTCAATGAGATACGACTTCGTGAGAGGGGTTACATTGATAACTATGACTTCACGGTGGGAACCACCCTGGGCAACGTGCTTAACCTGGGACTGGCACTCTCCATCAAGGATGTCTCCTACAGCCTGGTTTCCGACTACCTGGAAGATTTTGATGACGGCGGTTACACCCTCACCAACTGGCTTACTACCAGTGGTGCCGGGTTCAGTGCCAAGTTCGGGGCAATCTACCGGCCGGTGAACGAGCTGCGGCTGGGACTGGCTTACCATACCCCTACCTGGTACGCACTGACCGAGACCTATAAAGCGCAAATCGACGATGATATGGGAGCATATGTGACAGATCCCGATTATAAACCGGCAGTAATCCGTTCCGGGTCTTTTGCCAACGATTACGACCTGAAAACACCCGGCAAACTGGTAGCCAGCATCGCCACGGTACAGGGAAACCGTTTCATTGCCAGCCTCGACTATGAGCTAACGGACTATTCGAACATGAAGCTGTCGGTTCCATCAGGGGCTTACGAAAGAGAAGAGTGGTATGATGTGGACAACGAGTTTATCAAGATGGATTTCCGGCGGGCGTCGACCATTCGTGCCGGTGTGGAATATCGTTTCACTCAGCAGTTCTCCGGCCGCCTTGGCTATGCCTGGATGCAGAACCCTTACGACAGCGATTTGGCAGAGTTCGGTGATGCAGTCATTGCCGGATCGAACGCCATCTACCGGATTGAGGGAGACACCAATTATCTGACGGGAGGACTTGGTTATCGCTTCAACAGGAACTTCTTTATCGATATGGCCGTTGTGTACAGCAGTCAGACCGATGATCTCTATCCTTTCCCCAACTATTATGAAGGCGAAACACTTGCGGTTGACGCTTCACCATTCAAGTTGAAAAATAGTTCCCTGAAGGGATTGATCACGCTGGGATACAAGTTCTGAAAGAATGAAACGAAACATACAGGAAGAGTCAGGAGATACACTCCCGACTCTTTTTTTTTTGATGTGGTATGAATATCGTACATTTGCATCACACAAACAATTTTCAAATCATCCTCTATGGAAAAGCAAAAAGAATATCTGTCAGCCGGTGATAAAAGAAAAGTGACCACACTCCGCCTGCTGGAAATGAAACAGCGGGGAGAGAAGATATCAATGCTCACCGCATACGACTATTCAATGGCGACGGTGATCGACCAGGCCGGTATGGATGTGATTCTGGTGGGTGACTCTGCATCGAACGTGATGGTGGGTAACACCACCACGCTCCCCATGACCGTGGAGCAGATGATCTACCACGGCAAAGCGGTGATGAACGGCGTGAATAGAGCCATGGTGGTGATCGACATGCCTTTCGGCAGCTACCAGGGTAACCCGCGTGAGGCGGTAGCCAATGCGGTGCGCATCATGAAAGAAACCGGAGCCGACTGCCTCAAGCTGGAGGGTGGAAAGGAGATCCTGGAATCGGTGAAGCTGATCCTCAGTACCGGCATTCCCATCATGGGACACCTGGGTCTGATGCCGCAGTCGATCAACAAATATGGCACCTACGCTGTTCGTGCTGAGGAGGAGGCGGAGGCATTGCGACTGGTTGATGACGCACATCTGCTACAGGAGGCTGGTTGCTGCTCCCTGGTGCTGGAGAAGATACCCTCACAACTGGCGAAAAGGGTTGCTGAAGAGCTGACCATTCCGGTCATCGGCATCGGTGCCGGACCCCATGTGGATGGCCAGGTGCTGGTGATGCATGACATGCTGGGGCTGAACAAGGGCTTCTCACCCCGTTTCCTGCGCCGCTACGCCAATCTGTTCGATGAGATCACCCTGGCTGTCCAGCAATACATCAAAGACGTTAAAACGGCTGATTTTCCCTCCGAAAAGGAGTCTTACTAGTTGGCAGGTTGGCAGGTTGGCAGGTTGGTAGGAAAGCAGACAGCTTATCGCGTACAGCTTAGAGCTGAAAATCACAACTCCTTATATGGCGGGATATCGGTCAAAAATTGGTATTCCTGAGTGGCATAATCGATCCGGTAACAAAAGTGGCTGATGCCGTTCGACACTACGATATAGGGTACCCGCAGCACACTGTTGTAGCGCGCTACCTGGTCGAACACCTGCTGGGTGATGGTCACCCGCGGTTCCTTGTACTCCAGGATCATCAGCGGTTCGAGCTGTTTGTTGTAAACCACCGTATCGCATCTGCGCGAGAGCGAGTTGAGCCTTATGGCGGTTTCATTGGCAATGCGTGAGGCAGGATAACCCTTCTCCTTAACCAGGTAGTGCACAAAATGTTGTCGAACCCACTCCTCCGGTGTCAGCGCCACATACTTCCTCCGCAGGGGATCAAAGATCTCCGGCATATCGTCCTTTTTTCGGATTTTTGCTTCGTAGGATGGCAAATTTAACGCGTACATGTTGTATCTTTGTTTGCAGAACAGGACTCGCTCAGAACAAAAATAGCGCTTTTTTATGAGAACGAAACAAGAAATCGTGGAAAACTGGCTTCCCCGGTATACCAAAAGAGCACTGGCGGATTTCACCGGCTTTATCCTGCTGACCAACTTCCAGAAGTATGTGGAGATCTTCGCTGAACACTTTAACGTGCCCATCGTGGGAGCTGATGCCAACATGCCCAACGCCTCTGCCGATGGGATCACCATCATCAATTTCGGCATGGGAAGTGCCAACGCCGCCACGATAATGGATCTCCTGAGTGCTGTGAAACCCATGGCTGTACTCTTTCTGGGCAAGTGCGGCGGACTGAAGGCTCGTAGCGAGTTGGGAGACTATATCCTGCCGATCGCCGCCATCAGAGGCGAGGGAACCTCCAACGATTACTTTCCTCCCGAGGTGCCCTCTCTGCCGGCTTTCAGCCTTCTGCGTGCCGTCTCATCCAATATTCGCGACTTTGGAAGGGACTATTGGACCGGTACGGTATACACCACCAACCGCAGGGTGTGGGAGTATGACGATGACTTCAAGGAGTATCTCAGGAAGGTGCGCGTGTTGGCAGTCGATATGGAGACTGCCACGCTCTTCACCTGCGGTTTTGCTAACCACATCTCCACCGGGGCTCTGTTGCTGGTCTCCGATCAGCCGATGATCTCCACCGGCGTGAAAACAGAAAAGAGTGATCAACATGTTACGGAGAACTTCGTGGAAGAACATGTGAAGATAGGGATCAAGTCTCTGTCCTCCATCATGAACAACGGAACTACCATCAAGCATCTGCGCTTCGACTGGTGACCGGCAACAAAACCAATCCTGAAAAATGGCAACATCAACGATAAACAGTTACGAGGCCATACGGGCCGATATCCTGCAGGGACGGTTCAGACCGGTCTACCTGCTGATGGGCGAAGAGGGCTACTTCATTGACCAACTCACCGACCTGCTGGAAGAAAAGGTGCTCACCGAGACGGAGAAGGATTTCAATATGCTCACCTTCTACGGAGTGGATGCTGACGTGCACGCCATCATCTCGGCAGCCCGCCGTTACCCCATGATGGCTGAGCGTCAGCTGATCGTGGTGAAGGAAGCACAAAACCTGTCAAAGTTCGAAGAGCTGGATCATTATGTCAGTAACCCGATGCCCTCAACCGTGCTGGTGATTAACTACCGTCACGGCACGGTGGACAAACGAAGAACAGTGGCGAAGCATATCGATAAGATCGGTGTGGTTTTTGATTCGAAAAAGCTGTACGACAACCAGATCCCCCCTTTTATTGTCTCATGGTTCAAAGAACAGGGTGTCACCATCGACGAGAAATCGGCACAGATGCTAACGGATAATGTGGGCAACGACATCAGCAAACTGATTCCTCAGATGGAAAAGCTGGTGGTATCCCTCCCCCGTGGAACCAAAAGAGTCACGGCGGAACTGGTTGAACAGAACGTGGGTATCAGCAAGGATTTCAATACTTTCGAGCTGCAGAAAGCCATCATCCGCAAGGATCTGCTGACGGCAAACCGTATCGTGGACCACTTCGGCAAAAACCCGAAGGAATACCCGATGATGGCTACCGTGGCTCTGCTCTTCAACTATTTTAGCAACCTGCTGGAGTGCTACTGGCTTCCCCGCAGGGATGAACAGTCGGTGATGGCCGCATTGCAGATCAGAAGCTCCTATTTTGCACGCGATTACATGACAGGGCTGAAGCACTACAGCGCAGCCAAGGTGATGGAGATCATCTCCGAGCTGCGGCGCTTCGACGCCGCCTCAAAGGGGGTGGACAACGTATCGGCCTCTCAGCATGAGCTGCTGCGCGAGCTGGTATACCGGATCATGCATTAGTCCTGCCGGATCCATTCGACGATCTTGTCGCTCAAGGGACTCTCTCTGGGCATCACCACATCTACCAGGCGCCCCTCCTCATCGATCATGAACTTCTGGAAATTCCAGGTCACCTCCTGATCCATCACCCCGTTTTCTGCCTTTTGGGTAAGCCAGCGGTAGAGCGGAGCCATATCTTCTCCTTTCACGCTGATCTTGGCCATCATGGGGAAGGTGACGCCATAATTGCCGGTGCAGAACTCCTTTATTTCCTCATTCGTACCGGGTTCCTGACCGTTGAAGTTGTTGGCCGGGAATCCGATGAGTGTGAAACCCTTATCCTGATAGATGCTGTATAGCTTTTGCAGCTCTTCATACTGGGGTGTCAGCCCACAGCGGGAAGCGACATTCACCACCAGCACCTTTTTACCTTTCAGGGTGGCCAGGTCGAATTCATTCCCGTCGATATCCTTTACCGTGAAATCGTGCAGCGTACGGTATGTAGCTGAAGGCTCCCTGTCAGGTTTATCCGTCAATGCCTCTTTCGCCTCCTGATTCTGTTTGTTCTGGCCATTGCACACAAGAGTGCTGATCATCAAAAATCCAATGATCATCACGCCGATCCATCTCTTTTCCATTCTCATATTTTTTTTCTTGTATAACAAACATTGCTCCTGAACGGTTCAGCTGCCGTCACATGATAACAACAAATCCATCATTACTTGGGATGGAAGGTTACAATAGATTCGGATCACATTGGTAACAAATGTTTCATTCAGAAAAAATACATTTGTATTGCACCTGAAATGATACAGATATATATTGCGATACATTTCTTTATTCGCCGGTTTAACAAATTGATTGTAACAATGTATTTAATCTTAAAAATCTCCACACCAGATTGATGATGCGATATCGATAAGCGATAAATTAGATTTGAACCAGGGAAGGGTCAAAGATGAAGGGTTTATTGTTAAAAATCGGATTGAATATACTTTTAATAAGTTGTATATGAGTAATAAAAAGAAATTATATAAAGTGTAAATTACGCTACGATACATTTGGATAAGATGTCATTTGGATCAACAGTTTACAAATGTCACCTCTTTTGTTTGGATTTGTAATTTACGTATCTATTTTATACTTTGGTGTATTTGTAAATTATTATTCCTACATTTGTGAATCGTTTGGTCGCCTGCATAAATATGGATTCAACCTGAAACAGCGAAGCTATGAAGGATCGCATTAAAAAGATCATGGAGATCGAGCATCTTACCCCGACCCGGTTTGCTGACCGGCTACAGATCAACCGTGCAGTCATCTCTCATATCCTGAACGGTAGGAACAATCCAAGTCTGGATGTGGTGACAAAGATTTTGGGGGAGATGGCGTATATCAATCCCGAGTGGCTGCTGAATGGTACCGGTTCCATCTATAAAGAAGGGATCGATCCCGGCAGCCTCAAAAAAGAGCCCGATTTGTTTCATCAGAGTGAGCCAGAACGGACAGAGAGAGAGGTGCAAACCAATGATGAGCAGGAAATGCGGGTAAATGACCTCCCCGGAAAGGATAAAAGTGCTGATGATAAGCGGATTTCATCCGTTCAGAAGCATGAAAGAAAAATCACCCAAATAATCATCTATTACAACGACAACACTTTCGAGACATTTGTACCACCCCGGCAATAGAAGCAAAGTCTCACTTTTGCATCTCCGTCATCTTTGGGAAGATGCTACGGGTGCATTTTAAACATACACGCATCCTGCGAGGCAGGGCAGACGCCGGAGAATGAATGATCTGAAAACCATTGAATCTTAGCGTTTACTCATACAGATATGGATTAATTGTGAAAAGTTTGGCATAAACTATTTGTATATGATGAAATTTTGAGTAAATTTGCTATTCATATTGAGTAAATTAAAAGACATGTTTCATAGATCATATTTAAAGACGGTTAAGGCGAGAATTGAAGAGCCCCGGAAATTTATCCAGGTTGTTTTGGGTCCTCGTCAAGTTGGAAAAACCACGATGATCACCCAACTCTTGCCTCAACTATCAATTCCAAACTCATATGAATCAGCAGACGCTATTTCTGCCACCAATTCTGCATGGTTGATACAGATATGGGAATCTGTCAGATTGAGAATGAAAGCATCCGGCGCAACAGAGTACCTGTTAGTAATTGACGAAATTCAAAAAATAGATAATTGGAGTGAAGTTGTCAAGCAACAATGGGATAACGATACCCGTGAGAATGTCAATATAAAAGTGATCCTACTTGGTTCATCTCGTTTGTTAATTCAAAAGGGATTGACAGAATCTTTAGCCGGACGTTTTGAAATATTGCACCTCGGACACTGGTCTTATCCGGAAATGCAGGAAGCATTTGGATGGAGCATCGAACAATATGTATATTTTGGAGGCTATCCGGGTTCGGCAACCTTGATGAATGATGAAGAACGTTGGAAAAACTATATAAAGGATTCACTGATAGAAACGAGTATATCCAAAGACATTTTGATGCTTACGAGAGTTGATAAGCCGGCCTTGTTGAAGCGGCTATTTGAATTGGGTTGCTTATATTCAGGACAGATTCTTTCTTACACTAAAATCTTAGGGCAACTCCAGGATGCCGGAAATACAACAACTTTGGCTAATTATCTGCAACTTTTGTCTGAATGTGGTTTGCTGGGAGGTATAGAAAAATACGCCGGCAATATAATTCGTAAGCGTAGCTCAAGCCCAAAATTTCAGGTGTACAACAATGCACTGATTACTGCTCAAAGCAATAACAGTTATGAAAAAGCAATGATCAATCCTGAGTTTTGGGGGCGATTGGTTGAATCTTCTGTCGGTGCACATTTGATAAATCATTCTATTTCTGAAAGATACAACCTATACTATTGGCGTGAGGGTAATAATGAAGTTGACTTTGTATTGGAGAAAGGAAAGAAAGTAATTGGACTTGAAGTAAAAAGTGGAATGAAAGCCAATAATGCAGGAATGGGACTCTTTGCAGAAAGATTTCATCCTGAAAAAGTGCTACTCGTTGGAACAGGCGGAATTCCTTATAATGAGTTTCTAAAAATAAATCCGAAAGAGATGTTTTAAATTCTGATAATTTTTCAACAATAGGAAGCACAACTTTTTTGGATACAGCTTTATACCCGTATTGATGAAAACCACCCGGTTCGTTCCGGTTTGTCTTGCTCCAATCAATAAAGACGTTCATCCATCTTTAACCCTGTTCCACTGTTGTGGACAAATCGTAATGCAATGTTTTCCATATTGCTTGTGTGAAAACATGTTCATGCTCGTTTCATATCTGAAATTTATGATGTACTTTTGTAGTAAACAAAGCAAGGTTTCCGATGAAGCAACTCGATTTCACCGTTCGTTCAAATGAACAACTGAATGATCAGACCCATCTGTTAAAGGTTGCCCCATGGGGCAATGAGCAACTGCCGGAGATGTTTCCGGGACAGTTTGTGCAGATTCTGGTGGAGAATGCACCCCATACATTCCTGAGAAGACCCATTTCGATCAACTTCATTGTTCCTGAAAAAAACGAAATATGGCTGTTGGTAGAGGCTGTGGGTGAAGGGACCCGCAAGATCTGCAAATTGAGAAGCGGAGAGAGGCTTAACCTGCTCCTACCGCTGGGGAACAGTTTCACGATCCCATCACTACCAGGAAATTATCTCTTGGTGGGTGGCGGCGTAGGTACGGCTCCGCTCCTTTTCCTGGCAAAGAAGCTCCATGAGAGTGGATATACCGCTGATTTCCTGCTGGGAGGAGCATCCGAAAAAAACATCCTGCAGCGATCCGATTTTAAAAAGTATGGCACACTTTATTTCACAACCGAAGATGGTTCACTCGGTGAGAAAGGATATGTGACCCATCACCCACTGTTGCAGGATAAAAAATATGACTTCATCTTCACCTGTGGTCCCAAACCAATGATGGAAGCGGTGGCACGCTACGCCAGTGAGAGAGCGATCGGCTGTGAGGTATCACTCGAGAACCTGATGGCTTGCGGCTTTGGCGCCTGCCTATGCTGCGTGGAAAAGACAAAACGGGGTCACATCTGTGCCTGCACCGAGGGACCGGTATTGGACATAAATGAATTGACATGGCTCGATTAGAAATAACCATTGGCAGCATGAAGTTGCGCAACCCGGTGATGACCGCTTCCGGTACTTTCGGATACGGTACGGAATATACCGATTTCATGGATCTGGGGCGGATCGGTGGCATTTTTGTGAAAGGAACCACCCTGGAGCCGCGACAAGGCAACGACTACCCCAGGATGGCAGAGACACCCTCTGGCATGCTCAACGCCGTTGGTCTCCAGAATAAGGGGGTGGATTATTTCGTGGAGCAGATCTACCCGGTCATCAAGGATTACAACACCCACATGATCGTCAACGTATCAGGCTCTACCGTTGAAGATTATGTAGCATGCAGCGAGAAACTGGTGGGACTGGAGAAGATCCCTGCCATTGAACTTAACATCTCCTGCCCCAACGTGAAAGAAGGTGGGATGGCTTTCGGTACCTCCTGCTCGTCGGCAGCTCAGGTCACTAGGGCGGTAAGGGATGTATTTCCCGGTACCCTGATCGTAAAACTTACACCCAACGTGACCGACATCACAGAGATCGCCCGCGCGGTGGAGGCGGAGGGTGCCGACTCGGTATCACTTGTAAACACTTTTCTGGGAATGGCCATTGATGCTGAGAGCAGACGACCGAAACTCTCAACGGTGACCGGGGGGCTCTCCGGACCCTGCATCAAACCCATCGCACTGCGGATGGTTTGGCAGGTTTATCACGCGGTATCCATACCGGTGATCGGCATGGGAGGTATCTGCAACTGGCAGGATGCCATTGAGTTCATCCTGGCTGGTGCCACCGCTCTGCAGGTGGGGACCTGTAACTTTATCGACCCCTCCGCTTCGGTCAAGATTGTGGAAGGAATCGAAGAGTACCTGTTGCGCCATCAGATCGATTCGGTGACCGAACTGATTGGAGCCCTGGAAATATCCTGAGAATGTCAAAATGTAGTTTTTTACGGGAATATTTTTGACAAAATGAATATTAGTGCTATCTTTGTCATTCCAAATTGATTCATAATAGATAGATCACATGTCAAAATTGCAAATTCCCGATGGCTATACACCGTTGTTGAATCTCAAGCAGACCGAGATGGGAATCAAGAGCATCAAGGATTTTTTTCAGATCAATCTCTCATCAGAGCTACGGCTGCGGAGAGTCACAGCCCCACTGTTCGTGGAGAGCGGTACCGGAATCAATGATGACCTGAACGGTGTGGAACGACCGGTACGTTTTCCCATCAGGGATATGAACGACAAGCATGCGGAGATCGTACATTCGCTGGCCAAATGGAAGCGGTTGACACTGGCAGAATATGAGATTGAAGAAGGGTTTGGCATCTACACCGATATGAATGCCATCAGGGCTGATGAAGAACTGGATAACCTGCATTCACTCTATGTGGACCAATGGGATTGGGAACTGGTGATCGGTGAGCAGGATCGTACGGTGGCTTTCCTCAAGAATGTAGTCAGGAGGATCTATGCTGCCATGTTGCGAACCGAATACCTGGTCTATGAACTCTTTCCCGCCATCACCCCCCAGTTGCCGCCGGAGATTACCTTTATTCATGCTGAAGAGCTGCTGCAACGCTATCCCACTCTCGATGCCAAGCAGCGGGAAGATGCCATCACTAAAGCGTTCGGGGCGGTCTTTATCATCGGCATCGGTGCCCCCCTGAGCAACGGTGAACCGCACGACGGCCGGGCTCCCGATTATGATGACTGGAGCACGATTGGTGAGGATGGTTACCCCGGACTGAATGGCGATCTGTTGGTATGGAACCCGGTACTGATGAAATCGGTTGAGCTATCTTCCATGGGGATCCGGGTTGATGCTACTGCACTGGCCTACCAGCTCAAGGTACGCGGCAAGGAGGAACGTCTTTCACTCTACTTTCACCAACGACTGATGAACAATGAGTTGCCACTATCCATCGGGGGAGGCATCGGTCAGTCGCGCCTTTGCATGTATTATCTCCGCAAGGCGCATATCGGTGAGATCCAGGCAAGCCTCTGGCCCTGTGAAATGCGCGAGCAGGCTAAAGAACAGGGGGTATTCCTCATCTGACGATGCACCCGTAAAAAAGGATTTGAGAATCTCTCCCTGTTTGGGAGGGATTTTTCTTTGTATATTGAGAAGGTTTGTCTATTTTCGCAGTGAGTTAATCGCATGATCATATGGATGTGAAAATAGAAGAGAGCTGGAAGAGGGTGTTGCAGGATGAGTTTGAGCAGCCCTATTTCGAGCAGCTGACCCGCTTTGTACGTCAGGCTTATCGTACCTCAACCATCTATCCCCCGGCAAAATTGATCTTCAGCGCTTTTGACAGCTGCCCCTTTCACCAGGTGAAAGTGGTGATCGTGGGGCAGGATCCCTATCACCAGCCGGGACAGGCGCATGGTCTCTGCTTCTCGGTCTCTGATGGAGTCCCCTTTCCTCCCTCCCTGCAGAATATATTCAAGGAGCTACAGTCCGACCTGGGCAAACCGGTTCCCGCTTCGGGTAACCTGGAAAAGTGGGCAGGAGAGGGGGTGCTCCTGCTCAATGCAATCCTCACGGTGCAGGCCAACCGGGCAGGATCACACCAGGGGAAAGGATGGGAACGGTTTACCGATACGGTCATCCGCCGGCTGGCAGCTGAACGGGAGCACCTGGTCTTCATGCTTTGGGGTGCTTATGCACAACGAAAAGGGGAAGGGATAGATGCGAATAGGCATCTTCTCCTTAAATCACCACACCCTTCGCCGCTCTCTGCCCACCGTGGATTCTTTGGAAACCACCATTTTAGCAAGGCCAATGCCTATCTGCTGGCTCACGGAAAGCAACCCATCGCGTGGTGATCACCATTCTGGTTGATGCAAGAAGATCTTTTGGTCATCCCACACTTCCCTCAAGGGAGATCTGCAGGAGCTTCTGCGCCTCGACTGCAAACTCCATGGGGAGCTTGTTCACCACTTCTTTCACATAACCGTTCACAATCAATCCAATTGCCTCCTCTTCACCCAACCCCCGTTGGTTACAGTAGAAGATCTGATCTTCACTGATCTTGGAGGTGGTTGCTTCATGTTCCAGGATGGCAGTCGGGTTCTGGATATCGGTATAAGGGAAGGTATGGGCTCCACAGTGGTCGGTAAGCAGCAGGCTGTCGCACTGTGAATGGTTGCGGGCATTATCCGCTTTCTTGCTCACTTTCACCAGTCCGCGGTAGCTGTTCTGGCTGCTACCTGCCGAGATCCCCTTTGAGACAATGCGGCTGCGGGTGTTCTTTCCCAGGTGGATCATCTTGGTACCGGTATCGGCCTGTTGGAAGTTGTTGGTCACCGCCACCGAATAGAACTCACCCACCGAGTAGTCGCCAGCAAGGATACAGGAGGGGTACTTCCAGGTGATGGCTGAGCCGGTCTCCACTTGCGTCCAGGAGATCTTGGAGTGATTGCCCTTACAGAGTCCCCGTTTGGTGACGAAGTTGTAAACCCCTCCCTTGCCATGCTTGTCGCCGGGATACCAGTTCTGCACAGTAGAATATTTCACCTCCGCATTCTCCAGAGCGATGATCTCCACAATGGCAGCATGCAGCTGGTTCTCATCGCGCATTGGTGCGGTACACCCCTCCAGGTAGCTTACATAGGCTTCATCGTCGGCCACAATCAGGGTGCGTTCAAACTGGCCCGTGTTGGCCGTGTTGATACGGAAGTAGGTAGAGAGCTCCATCGGGCATCGCACTCCTTTGGGAATGTAAACAAAGGAGCCATCGCTGAAGACCGCCGAGTTGAGCGCCGCATAGTAGTTATCCTTGTAGGGGACCACCGTACCCAAATATTTCTTCACCAGATCGGGGTGATGCTTTACCGCCTCGCTGAATGAACTGAAGATGATTCCTTTTTCTGCTAGCACCTCCTTGAAGGTGGTTTTAACGGATACACTGTCCATCACCGCATCCACTGCCACACCGGTGAGCTGTTTCTGCTCTTCCAACGGTATGCCCAGTCGTTCAAAAGTTTTGAGTAACTCCGGATCCACTTCGTCGAGGCTCTTGGCCGTTTTACGCTTGGTGGGATCGGCATAATAGATGATATTCTGAAAATCGATGGGGGGAATTTTCAGGTGTGCCCACTCCGGCTGCTTCATGGTGAGCCAGTGGCGATATGCTTTCAGCCGGAACTCAAGCAGCCACTCCGGTTCCGCTTTCTTTGAGGAAATCAGCCGGATGACCTCTTCGTTGAGTCCCTTGTCAATCACTTCGGTCACCACATCGGTAGTGAAACCAAATTTATATTCTTGTGTCGTTAAATCGTTTAATATCTGATCCTGATCCAGTTCTTGCATAATGATCGTGAAATGTTTGAGGTCGTTGCGACCAGCATGAATAAAGAGGGCGGAAAACTTCCAGCCGATATCTGGTAACAACCGTAAGTCCGCTTTTGTTGTAAAAAGGCAGCCCTTTTTCATCAATTTAACCGATCTCCCATGAGGAAACGCAACCAGAACAGTTGGTTTCTGGCTGATCTTTTTAAGAGCGGAGAGATCAGCAGAACCGCTTTATGGCTCTTTTGTGAAGTAGCGGCTGATGACACTCCCCGGTAACAGCAATTCCCTGAGCTTGGGGTATGGAATGGTCACATCGATGACACCCATGGCATAGGGTGCGATCTCATACTGGTTATAGGTGTAGTGTATGGCGGTGTCGTTCAACCAGAAGTTGTTGTTGGGGACGATATCCTCAATGGTGAAGAACCCTTTTGTCAGCAACGAATCGGGCTCCGTAACGGCATGATCTGCCATCAGCTGAGCCACGATGATCTCCGAGAGCGGACGGTAATATCCCGGCAGGAACAGATCCTCTTCGGTGAGGGTCGTGAGGCTGTTCAGGTCGATATTGGTATGGGTGATCCTGTGCGATCCATGCGCTCCCCCCTCGTAATCGCTGTATGAGACGCTGTAGCCCAACAGTGAGTCGCTCACGAAGATCAGCTTGTTGCCAATATCCAGCGTATACCAGTACCATGCCGGTATCTCTCCGTTCAGCATCGCCTGATCCGCGTAGAAGCTGCCTGTGAGAGAGCGGTACCGCTCACGGTAGTGATCGGTGTAGAGAGAAACAGCTTCCACTGGTGAGAGGGTGTCATAACGGATATCGCCGAAGAACGTGCCGGTGAAGATCTGCTGCAGGCGTGCAAGCGAGGATTCATCCCTGAATCTCACGGGATAGGTGAAGGAGAGGCTCAGCTCGGCGTAGGGCAGGGTGGTGTCGTTCAACGACAGGAGCGGGATCTGCTCATTCACCACCACCGAATCGAACAGAACTGCGTTCCGGCCTTTGCCGGAACGCTCCTGGCAGGAGCTCACCATCATGAGTGTGACTGACAGCAGGAGAAAGAGGTTGCATTGTTTGATCTGCATGATTGTAGTTACTGTATAATCTGTTTGATGGCACCCAGCTCAGGGTAGAAAATAACTTTGATGGGCTGCTTCATATTTTCGAACATTCGTTTAGCCAATACCTCTTTCGATCCGTATTGTACCACATCCACCTCTTTCTCCAGGAGAGTCTCGTGCCGGAATTCGATTGTGAGATCTGCCTTCCCGGGGATGTTGTAAACCAGTCCTCTGCTCAGCTTCTCCTCCAGCTTCTTCTGCTCTCTCTCCGAAAGGTTCATCGCCACCCTGGGTGTTTTGTTCCGCAGCGAGAAGTAGATTGGTTCTCCCGCCAGGTTGTCGGCATCCACCGGTCCCAGCAGTTTCGAGAAGCGTGCAACCACATGCCGGTCAATGTTGGCCGAATCGGGTATCACCCTGTAACTCACTTTCAGGTATTCAACATCGGTGGTACCGGTGAAGAGTCCGGTCAGCGCCTTCTCCTGCAGGTCGATCTGATCCATCACCACCTTGTAGGCGGTGCCATCAGGGGGCATGCTCTCCGCTTCCCCGGTGAGAATATCGTTGCGGCTGCGGCGCAGGTCGAAGATCTGACGGGCCACCAGCTCCGCCTGCTTAGCTGTGGAGCCCGCCATCAACGTCTCCTGGGTGAAGTAACGACGGGGGTTCAGATCGGCTGTTTCACTTGCGGGAAGGTCAACATCGTTCCCATCACTTATCTCTCCCTCGCTGTTGACGGCGAGGATCACCCCATCCTCGCGTAGAGTGAGGTAAGGCTCCAATGTCTTGTCCTTGAATTCGATCATATAGGATTGATCCTTGTCGGCGACACCCTTGTTCACTACGGTCAGATCTTCCAGCGTGTAGAGGGTATGGTCTTCCGTGATCGGATCATTGATGCCGAGGTAGGCCTTGGCATAGGTGTAGAAATCTCCGCGCCGGTAGTGGCTCTTCTTGACCAGCAGGGTGATTTCAAATGAGCTCTTAGGGAGCGTGTAAACCACACCGTAGTCGTTTGCCCTTACGGCATTTACACGGATTGTCTTCTGTGCATACAGGCTACTGCCTGTCACCAGCATCATAAGTGAAATAAAAAAGCTTGCACGTCTCATATGGTGTGATCGTTGGTTTCTCATTCAATTCAGTGTGCCGCCCGAAACTGCTCCAGAAAACGAAGATCGTTCTCCGAGAACATCCGCAGATCTTTTACCTGGTATTTCAGGTTGGTGATCCGCTCAATACCCATCCCCAGTGCATATCCGGTATATTCTTTGCTGTTGATGCCACAGTTCTCCAACACGTTGGGATCAACCATGCCGCAACCCAGTATCTCCACCCATCCGGTATGCTTGCAGAAAGGACAACCCTCGCCCCCGCAGATGTTACAGGAGATATCCATCTCGGCACTCGGCTCGGTGAAGGGGAAGTAGGAGGGGCGGAGCCGGATCTTTGTTCCGGCACCGAACATCTCCCTGGCAAAAAAGAGCAGCGCCTGCTTCAGATCGGCAAACGATACATCCTTGTCGATGTAGAGCGCCTCCACCTGGTGAAAGAAACAGTGGGCACGATAGGAGATCGCCTCATTGCGGTAGACCCTTCCCGGGCAGATGATCCGGATGGGAGGATCTGTCTGCTCCATCACCCTTGTCTGTACCGACGAAGTGTGCGTGCGCAACACCACCTGCGGGTCATGCTGGATGAAGAAGGTGTCCTGCATGTCACGCGCCGGATGATCGTCGGCGAAGTTGAGCGAGGAGAAGACATGCCAGTCATCCTCCACCTCGGGCCCCTCGGCAATGGTGAACCCCAGTCGTTTGAAGATGTCACAGATCTCCTCCCGCACAATCGAGAGGGGGTGGCGGGTACCCAGTGCTACCGGGTAGGCTGTCCGTGACAGATCGACAGCCCCTGTGGCGCTGCCTTTCTGCGCGAACCGATTTTTCAACTGTTCTATCCGTTCGGTGGCTGCCTGTTTCAAGGCGTTCATTTTCATGCCTACCTCTCTCTTCTGGTCAGCCGGGACATCGCGGAACTCATTCATCATGGAAGAGATGATTCCTTTTTTGCTCAGGTATCTGATGCGGAGCGCCTCCACCTCCTCGGCGGTGGAGGCTGTCAGTTGCTCAATCTCGGTGAGCAGTGCCTCTATCTTTTCTTGCATACTGTATCTTCACTTATCAATCTCAAAACAGCACAAAATTACATTATTTCCCGCTATTTATCCCACTTTTCCGGGAAAGATTTACCGTGAAGGGATTGATTGCAAGCAGTAAATTTGTACATTTGCCGGGTAAAGAGGAGGAAACTTCATGCTGGAAACCGTATGCAGATACATCGAAAAAGAACAATTGCTCACACCGGGCTGCCGGGTCATTGTGGGTGTCAGCGGTGGGACCGATTCGATGGCGCTGCTCGACCTGCTCACCCTGCTGGGATATCAATGTGTGGCGGCACATTGCAATTTTCACCTGCGAGGTGAGGAGTCGCTACGGGATGCCAACTTTGTGCAGAGATGGTGCCAGAGCATCGATATACCGTTTCTTTCTGTCGATTTTGACACGCGGCAATATGCTGCTGACAGGAAGCTCTCCATCGAAATGGCTGCCCGCGAGTTGCGTTATGACTGGTTTGAGGTGATCCGTCAGCAACAAGATGCGGAAGCCATTGCCGTGGCTCACCACCGGGATGATTCGGTAGAAACACTCCTGCTCAACCTGATACGCGGTACCGGAATCAAGGGATTAACCGGCATCAGCCCAAAGAGAGGGAAGGTGGTACGACCGCTGCTCTGTGCCTCGCGCTCTGAGATTGAGCAATATATGAATGAACGAGGGCTGCCTGCTGTTTTGGACAGCAGCAACAGCGATGAGCAGATCCTGCGCAATGCAATCAGGCTGCGCCTCATCCCGTTGCTGGAGGAACTGAACCCCTCCGTGAGAGAGGCCATCCACCGTACCTCGCAACATCTTGCCGAAGCAGCGAAGGTATATGACAATGCCATCAGCCAACAATCGGCTGCCGTTATGCAGGATAAGCGGATCGATATTGAAGCGTTGAAGAGGTGCCCTTCACCAGCCTCTCTCCTCTTTGAGATCCTCACTCCGCTGGGTTTCAACCCATCGGTCATTGGTGACATTGCGGAGCATCTCAACGCCACCCCCGGGAAGTTGTTTCTGGGAGAGAACTACCGGGTGATCAAAGACCGGGATGCCTTGCTGATTGCTCCTCTTCCCGGTGAAGAGGAGCAACCCTCATACCTCATTGAGCGGTCTGCTACAACGTTGAAAAAGCCCATGAGCATGCAGATCCGGTTGTTAGATATGCCGGCAACAATTGAAAAGAAACGATCCATTCTCACTGTCGACCTGGATCTGCTGCGGTTCCCACTGCTTTTACGCCGGTGGCAGCGGGGCGACTGGTTCATTCCCTTTGGGATGAAGGGAAAGAAAAAGCTGAGCGACTATTTCACCGATCGCAAGATGAGCCTGCTCGACAAAGAGGAGGTATGGGTGTTGCTCTCGGGTGAGGATCTGGTATGGGTTGTGGGCGAACGACCCGATGACCGTTTTCGGGTCACCAACAAGACCAGGAAGCTCTTTCAGATCAGATTGGACTCCGAAAAAAACCTGACAAGCTGATCTGTTGAAAAGTTTTTTGCTTGTTATGCAACTTTTTTGCAGTTATTTCATCTGATGAATAGAACCCAAACCATGCTTTTGTTGTTAAAAAAGAAATATGAAACCAGAGTGATGAAAACCAATACAATCAAAAACCTTGTGATGCTGGGCGCCTTCGCCGGTTTTGCCTTCTATATTTCGCGCAATTACAGGCAAAGGAAACAAAGAGAGAGAGAATTGCGTGAGACCCTCCATTTTCAGCTCTTCTGATCTCATTGCACCTTTCGGAAGTTATTTTCCGCTGTGACTGTTTTGATGCCCCTATTTTTTATATCTTTGCCCACTGAAAAAACAGTTGAACAACTTGCTATGCTCACACTCAAGGTAATCAGAGAAAAGAGGGAAGAGGTGTTGCAGCGCCTCATGTGCAAACATTTCGATGGGAGTGTGGTGATTGACGAAATCATCGCACAGGATGATCTGCGGCGCAGCACTCAGACCTCACTCGACACGCTGCTGAATGAAGTGAATACCCTCTCTCGCTCTATCGGTGCATTGATGAAAGAGGGCAGGAAAGAGGAGGCTACCGAAGCACGTGCCCAGGTGAACAAGCTAAAAGAATCGGCCAAAGAGCTTGAAGAGACCCTGCATGCTGCAGAGGAAAAGATTCAAAACTTGTTGGTTACCATTCCCAATCTGCCTCATCGGTCGGTGCCACAAGGCAAAGGTGCGGAAGACAACCTGGTGGAAAGGAGTGGGGGCGAGCAACCTCAGCTGCCCGAGGGGGCCTTGCCTCACTGGGAGCTGGCGAAGAGATATGACCTGATCGATTTTCAGCTGGGTGTGAAGATCACAGGTGCCGGCTTTCCTGTGTACAAAGGCAAAGGAGCACGCCTTCAACGTTCCCTGATCAATTTCTTCCTTGACAGTGCCCGCGATGCGGGTTACCTGGAGGTGCAACCTCCCTATATGGTGAACAGTGACTCTGCTTTTGGTACGGGACAACTCCCGGACAAGGAGGGACAGATGTATCATGTGGGGCTCGATGACCTCTACCTGATACCCACCGCCGAGGTGCCGGTGACCAACATCTATCGTGATGTGATTCTCGATGAAAAGGAGCTGCCGATCAGGAACACTGCTTACTCTGCCTGCTTCCGCCGCGAGGCGGGATCATATGGTAAAGATGTGAGGGGATTGAACCGGCTGCACCAGTTCGATAAGGTGGAGATCGTCTGCATCGATAAACCGGAACACTCCTATGATCGGCTCGAAGAGATGGTGGCCTATGTGCAGACGCTGGTGGAACAACTGAAGCTGCCCTGGCGCATCCTGCGCCTCTGCGGCGGTGACATGAGCTTCACCGCGGCACTCACGTTCGACTTTGAGGTCTTCTCGGCTGCTCAGCAACGCTGGCTGGAAGTGAGCTCGGTATCCAACTTCGAGAGCTACCAGGCCAACCGTCTTAGATGCCGTTATCGCGATGCGGAGCGAAAAACGCAGCTTTGCCATACCCTCAACGGCAGTGCACTGGCCCTTCCCCGCATCATGGCAGCCCTGCTGGAGAATAACCAGACAGCCGATGGCATCCGCATCCCGGAGGTGCTGGTGCCTTATTGTGGATTTGAGGCAATCAGCTAACAGTCTCCTGCTGTAACATTCTCAAAAGCTGTGTAATGGCTATGCCGGCCGTACGCTCAATATTCTGAGCGCGGTTGTTGCCCACGCTGTATTCACGGACAATCAACTCCTGCCTGCAGCGGGTAGCGACCCACACAGTGCCCACCGGCTTCTCCCGGCTGCCCCCCTCAGGACCCATGATGCCGGTGACAGCTATGGCACAGCTCGTCCCTGTTGCAGCAGCCACACCCCGTATCATCTCTTCCGCCACTTCGCGGCTCACTGCGCCCTGCATTGCCAGTGTCTCTTTTTTTACCTGCAGCAGCTTCTCTTTGATGCTGTTGTCGTAGGCAACCACACTGCCCATGTACCACGAAGAGGCACCA
>DPAC01000030.1:44350-46261 GCA_003517675.1 Porphyromonadaceae bacterium
TGACTGCCCAACAGCTCCCTCAGCAACAGATCCTGCCGTTCCATCTCAGCAGCATGCTCCTCGCCCCATGCTGAGAGCCGCAACCGGATCCCCTCATAGGTGGGTAGATAGGCAAGTGAAAATGGAGCGGCGAGCTGATCCTCAAAAGGAGCCAGATGAGCGGCCAACGCCGACTCGCTAAAGCCTGTTACCAGGTAATCCCTTCGTTGATAGCTGCTCTGGCGAAATGATTGTTTCAGCCTGGGTATGATCTCCTCCTGCATGGCTGTCCGCATCTCCGATGGCACCCCCGGCATCGATACCAGCAGCTGCTCACCTTTCTCAAACCAGAGCAGGGGGGCGGTACCCACACGGTTGGGGATCACCGTCGCCACTTCCGGCACCATCGCCTGGTCTCGTGTCAGGGGGTTCAGCGCAATCTTGCGTCGCTCGAACAGGGCTTCAATATGCTGCAGCACCTCTTGGTTGAATGTAAGCCCGCAATTGAAGTAACGGCAAAGGGCATCCTTGGTGCGGTCGTCACGGGTGGGACCAACACCACCGGTGAGGAGCAGAATATCAGCCCGGACAAAGGCGGTATCGAGCGCCTTGAGCAGGTCGTCCGGGGCATCGCCGACAGTGGTGATGGCAACGACCCGGAACCCTTCTGCTGTCAGCTCCCGTGCCATCCATACCGAATTGGTGTTGGGGATCTGCCCGATCAGCAGCTCATCACCAATGGTGACAATTTCAATCTTCATGTTTGTGTAACGTAAAATAAACTGCAAAATAAAGCATAATCTTTTGCATTCATTCAAATTTGCTTCGGGGAATTGGATCCAATTGCCCAAAAATGATATCTTTATTCCATTTATTTTTTTATTCTGGGAGAAAGTGCTATCTTTGCCATCCAAAAATGAGTATCATATAAATAAAAGGATATAATGAAAAAAGAAATTCACCCCAACAATTACCGTCCGGTAGTTTTCAAGGATATGTCGAACGAGGAGATCTTCATCTCTCGCTCAACCATCAATGCAAAGGAGACCATTGAAATTGACGGTGTTACCTATCCATTGGTAAAGCTTGAGATCACCAGTGCATCGCACCCTTTCTACACCGGAAAACAAAAGCTGGTGGATACAGCTGGGCGTGTTGACAAGTTTATGAACCGTTACGGAAACCGTAACAAGAAGAAGTAAAAGGTTCCAGGAGAATGAATTTACACGGCGATCTTTTGAGACCGCCGTTATTTTTGTCTATTTTTGCAGCTGTGCAAGTTGAAATGAACAAATAGAGAGAGATGAAACAAGCAGTTCCAATCCCATTTCCTGCAAAAGGGAATCTCATACCGATTTTGTCTGTCTGCCTGCTGTTGCTGAACCCCTCGATAAAAGCACAGGTGCAGCTGAACGACAGCGCTACCGTGAGCCTGCTGACAGCCTCTCCCTGGAACGGTGCGATCTATGCCCTCTTTGGTCACACCGCTATCCGGGTACAGGATGATTCCACCGGCATCGATGAGGTTTACAACTATGGCTTTTTCGACTCCTCTCAGCCTGGTTTCATCTACAACTTTGTACGGGGAAGAACCGATTACATTCTGGGTGTGACCTCCTTTGCCGATTTCATCTATGAATACCGTGCAAAGGGGCAACAGGTGGTGGAGCAGCAACTGAATCTCTCACCGGCTGAAAAACAGAAGCTCTATGATGCACTTTACGAAAATGCACTCCCGGAAAACAGGAAATACCGGTACAACTACTTTTATGACAACTGCGCCACCCGTCCACGCGACATGGTGGAGCAATATTGCAACGGAGAGATCCAATACCCTCCAACTGATGCACCACAGTCGTACCGTGACCTGGTGCATGAGTCCCTGGTCAATTACCCCTGGTACAGCTTTGGCATTGATCTGTTGATCGGGTC
>DPAC01000030.1:46548-52097 GCA_003517675.1 Porphyromonadaceae bacterium
TAAGATGAATCGGGGGCATTTGCCCAGGATCTATGACACCATTCTTTTCGGATTGGCCGGGGTGGGGGGTGTGATTATCTTTATCCTGATGTACTTCTCCTCCCATCCTGCAACCAACCCTAACTGGAACCTGATCTGGCTCCATCCCGCCGCGGTGATTGCCGCACCTTTCTTTTGGGTGAAATCGGCACAGAGGGGTGTTTATTTCTATCATTTTATTAACTTTGTACTCTTGACGCTGTTTCTCCTCTGTTGGTGGTTTCTTCCGCAACAGCTGCCGGTGGCAACCATCCCATTTTCCATGAGCTTGTGGATCCGTTCTGCTGCAAACATATTGATAGTCAGAAAATTGAAAATCAAGGATCGACGGTTCACATCCAGCAGGGAGATGAAAGCAGCGTGGGGACAATAAAACTATTCAATTCAGATGTGCGGTAACAATAGGATTCGGATACTCTCTTCGTTGGTTGCATTCCTTGCAATCGCGCCACTCCCTGCACAAAACCATTCAGGAGAGGTGCCCAAGCTGGTGGTAGCCATCACGGTTGACCAACTGCGGGGAGACTATCTGGAGATGTTCCGTCACAACTTTGGCAGCAAGGGTTTCAACAGGCTACTCAACAATGGATTGATATATAGCAACATACGATACAACTATCCCAATCCCGACAGGGCTTCTGCGATCACCACCCTTTTCACCGGGGCCTATCCTTCCTATCACGGGATAACGAGTGAGAAGCGTTACCAGATTGAGACCGGCCAAGAGGTCTCCTCGTTTGCCGATGACCGTTACCTGGGCAATTACACCACCGAGAAACTCTCGCCCCGTTCCATCCGCGTCTCAACCATCGCCGACGAATTGAAAATTGCCTCGGGGGGACAGTCCGACGTGTATGCTTTTGCACCTTATGCCTCTCAGGCACTCGCTTCGGGGGGGCATGCCGCTACTGGTGCTTACTGGATAGAGGATTATACCGGCAAGTGGGCCTCCACCACCTTTTATAAAAACAAACAACCGGCGGTGGACCAACAGAATCGGAGCGCCGGCTCACTCAGCCTCACCATCGGCAGCCTCACCTGGCGTCCCGCACGTGAGATCGAGAGCTACAACGCTTTTCCCTATACCAAGAACAGATACCGCTTTCAGCACTATTTCGGAAATGAGAAGAAAGAGAGCTTCCACCTCTTTAAACAGTCACCCTTTGTGAACAGTGAGGTGAACGATATGGCCATCAAGGTGCTGGAGAGCAGTCAGCTGGGGAAACGGATGAATCCCGACTTTCTGGCTGTCACCTTCTATGCCGGCAATTATGAAAAAGCACTTGACAAGAATTACTCCGTAGAGATACAGGATACCTACTATCGGCTCGACCAGGAGATCGGCCGTCTGCTGGATGCCATTGAGGCATCGGTTGGACTGAAACACACCCTGGTTTACCTGGTCTCTACCGGCTATTTCAATGAACAGGAGATTATCCCGGAGGGGATGGTGCCGGCAGGTGGTGATTTTCATCCCGACAGAAGCCAGGCACTGCTCAACATGTACCTGATGGCACTCTACGGTCGCGAGCAGTGGATCAAAAAGTATTACGACCGCCATATCTATTTCGATCGCAAGCTGATAGAGGACCGTAAGATTGATTTTGCCGATCTCCAGGAAAAAGCGGCAGCATTCCTGGTGCAGTCGGCCGGTATCCAGCAGGTGGTCACCGCACACCAGATGACCCAGGCAGGTCAAAATATGGAGACCCTGTTCCTGCGGAACGGTTACTACCCCGGTATCTCGGGCGACCTGATGCTGGAGCTGCAACCCGGGTGGAGGGTAGTGGAGCCCGGCTCTGAACTGCAGGTGCGGGAGCGCAGCAATGCAGTCATCGCCCCGGTCATTTTTTTTGGCAGCGACATCAAACCACAGAAGATTAACCGTACCATCGACGCCACGGAGATTGCACCAACGGTCTCCTACCGCCTGCGCATCCGTGCACCCAACGCTGCCAGCGGCAAGATTCTGGAAGAACTCTATTGAATCATCACATCACATCAGAAAAGATAACAGGATAACCTGCTCGCCCCCATCTGAGAGGCAGCCTATGGGCAAGGTCAGACGATAAAAAAAACAAAACCATGGGATTGAACGATATCATATCGAAGATATTTGGTAACAAGGCACAACGGGACCTGAAAGAGATCAACCCGATCGTGAAAAAGGTTCAGGATGCCTATGCCAATATTGCAAAGCTCACGAACGATGAGCTGCGAAACAAAACAAAAGAGCTTGAGAAGCGCATAAAGGACTATGTGGCCGAAGAGCAGACAGAGATTGAGCGGCTGAAAGCCGGCATGGAGGAGGTCGACCTGGATCAGCGGGAGTCGATATGGAACCAGATCGATAAGCTTGAGAAAGCGATCACCGATAAGTATGAAAAAATACTGGAGGAGATACTGCCGGAGGCATTCTCCATCATGAAGGATACGGCGCGCCGCTTTGCCGAGAATGAAGAGATCGTTGTCACCGCTACCGACTTCGACCGCGACCTATCCGCCACGCACGACTTTGTGCGTATTGAGGGAGATAAGGCGATCTATCAGAACCATTGGATCGCCGGCGGCAATGAGATCACCTGGGACATGGTGCACTATGATGTACAGCTCTTCGGCGGAGTGGTGCTCCACAGGGGTAAGATTGCCGAGATGGCTACCGGTGAGGGAAAGACGTTGGTGGCCACCCTCCCTGTCTTCCTCAATGCGCTGACCCACGAAGGGGTGCATGTGGTGACAGTGAACGACTACCTCTCCAAGCGTGACGCCGAGTGGATGGGACCGATGTACATGTTTCACGGTCTCTCGGTAGACTGCATAGACAAGCATGAACCCAATTCCGAAGCACGTCGTAAGGCCTACGAAGCAGACATCACTTTTGGTACCAACAACGAGTTCGGCTTCGACTACCTGCGTGACAACATGGCGATATCGCCGAAAGACCTGGTACAGCGGAAGCACAACTATGCCATTGTGGATGAGGTGGACTCGGTGCTGATCGACGATGCCCGCACCCCGCTCATCATCTCCGGCCCGGTGCCCAAGGGAGATGATCAGCTCTACGATCAGTTCCGACCCCGGGTAGAGGTGATCGTCAAGGCTCAGCGTGAGCTGGCCACCCGTCTGCTGGCGGAGGCGAAGCTGAAGATGGCTTCCTCCGATCCCAAGGAGCAGGAGGAGGGAGCACTGCAGCTCTTCCGCTCCTACAAGGCGATGCCCAAAAACAAGCCACTGATCAAGTACCTCAGCGAACAGGGGGTGAGAGCAGCCATGCTCAAGACAGAAGCATTCTATATGCAGGAGCAGATGCGTAACATGCACATTGTCACCGATCCGCTCTACTTTGTAATCGATGAGAAGATGAACAGTATCGAGCTGACTGATAAGGGGATCGACCTGCTCACCGGCAAGTCTGACGACCCTCAGTTCTTCATTTTGCCCGATATTGCTTCCCAGCTTGCGGAGTTGGAGCACGCCAACCTGAGCGATGAAGAGAAAGAGGCAAAAAAGGATGAGTTGCTGCAGAACTATGCCATCAAGTCGGAGCGGGTGCACACCGTTAACCAGCTGCTGAAAGCCTACACGCTCTTTGAGCGCGACGATGAGTATGTGGTGATCAACAACAAGGTGATGATCGTGGATGAACAGACCGGTCGTGTGATGGAGGGACGTCGTTACTCCGACGGTCTGCACCAGGCAATCGAGGCGAAAGAAAGAGTAAAGGTGGAGGCTGCCACCCAGACCTTTGCTACCATCACCCTGCAGAACTACTTCCGCATGTACAGTAAGCTGGCCGGTATGACCGGTACGGCCGAGACGGAGGCGGGTGAGTTCTGGGATATCTACAAGCTGGATGTGGTGGTGATCCCCACCAACAAACCAATCATCCGGGATGACCAGAACGACCGGATCTACAAGACCAAACGGGAGAAGTATAACGCGGTGATCGAAGAGATTGAGACACTGATCAAAGCGGGTCGTCCCGTGCTGGTGGGTACCACCTCGGTGGAGATCTCGGAGTTGCTGAGTCGCATGCTCACCCTCCGCAAGATCAGTCACAACGTGCTGAATGCCAAGCAACATCAACGGGAGGCCGAGATAGTGGCCAATGCGGGACAGAGTGGGGTGGTGACCATCGCCACCAACATGGCCGGCCGTGGTACCGACATCAAGCTCTCTCCCGCGGTGAGGGAGGCAGGCGGTCTGGCCATCATCGGCACGGAACGGCATGAGTCGCGCCGTGTGGACCGCCAGCTGCGTGGTCGTGCCGGCCGTCAGGGGGACCCCGGATCCTCCGTCTTCTTCGTATCGCTCGAGGATGACCTGATGCGTCTCTTCGCCACCGAGCGGATCGCCGGGCTGATGGACCGGATGGGATTCCAGGAGGGTGACGTGCTGGAGCATAGCATGCTTAGCAGGTCGGTAGAGCGTGCCCAGAAAAAGGTGGAGGAGAATAACTTCGGTATCCGCAAGCGGCTGCTCGAGTATGACGACGTGATGAACTCGCAGCGCGAGCTGATCTACAAACGACGTCGCCATGCACTGATGGGTGAGCGGATCGAGAACGATGTGGCTAACATGATCACCGATACGGTCAAAAATATTGTGGAGCTCAACGAAGATGATTATCAATCGATGAAGCTGGATCTGCTGCGTGTGATGGCACTCGATATCCCCTTTACCGAGGCCGATATGAAAAAGCTCAAAACAGAGGAGATCATTGATGCAGTCACTCGCAAGGCATTTGAGACCTTTAAGCGCAAGACCGAGCGACTGGCCGAGGTGGCCAACCCGGTGATCAGGCAGGTCTACGAGAACCAGGGCGCGATGTACCAGAACATCCTGATCCCCATCACCGATGGCAAGAGAGTCTACAATGTATCCTGTAACCTGAAAGAAGCCTACGAGTCGGGCTCAAAAGCGTTGGTGAGGGCATTCGAGAAAACCATCCTGCTCCATACCATCGATGAGGACTGGAAAGAGCATCTGCGCGAGATGGATGAGCTGCGTCACTCGGTGCAGAACGCCAGCTACGAGCAAAAGGATCCGCTGCTGATCTATAAGCTGGAGTCGTTCAATCTCTTCCGTACCATGGTGAGTAACATCAACTCCAAGGCCGTATCGGTATTGATGCGCGGGCAGATCCCCATTCAGGATCCCGCACATGTGAGACAGGCAGCACCGGAGCAGAAGACCGACTACAGCAAGTACCGCACACAGAAGGAGGAGAGTGGCAACATCTCTGCACCGGGCAACGGGAGTGGCACCCCGCAGCCTCGTCAGCCGCAGAAGCTGGAACCGGTAAGGGTGGAGAAAAAAGTGGGCAGAAATGATCCCTGTCCCTGCGGCAGCGGCAAGAAATACAAGAACTGTCACGGCAGAGAATAGCTAAAAATAGCTGTAACTTTTAAACCTACAGGGGGTAATAAACTCCCTGTTTTGTTTGTTAAACTGCGAGAAAAGCTCTATCTTAGTGTACTGAAACCGGCTCTGCCTGCTTAAACCAGAAC
>DPAC01000030.1:52393-54504 GCA_003517675.1 Porphyromonadaceae bacterium
GGGTTCAAGCCGGTTCACCGTCGCATCCTTTTCGGGATGTCGGAGCTGGGTAACACCTCCGACAAACCCCATAAGAAATCGGCCAGGATCGTGGGGGAGGTGTTGGGTAAGTATCACCCGCATGGTGACTCTTCGGTATACAACGCCATGGTGCGCCTGGCACAGGACTGGAGCATGCGCTACACGCTGGTAGATGGACAGGGTAACATGGGGAGTGTAGACGGTGACAGCCCTGCGGCCATGCGTTATACCGAAGCCCGCCTCAACCGGCTGGCGGAGGAGATGCTGCGCGACATAGACAAGGAGACGGTCGACTTTCAGCTCAACTTCGACGATACACTGCTGGAGCCCACTGTATTGCCTACCCGTATCCCCAACCTGCTGATCAACGGCTCCTCCGGTATCGCGGTGGGTATGGCTACCAATATTGCACCCCACAACCTGACGGAATGCATCAACGGCATCATTGCCTATATCGATGACCGGGAGATCGACACCAAGGGGTTGATGGCCTACATCAAGGCACCTGATTTCCCCACCGGATCTTTTATCTATGGTTACAAGGGGGTGGAAGAGGCATTCGAGACCGGCAGGGGGCGCATCGTGATGCGTGGTCGTGCTGAGATCGAGTCGGGTAAGACACACGACAAGATCATCATCACCGAGATTCCATACCAGGTGAACAAGGCCGAAATGATCAAGCATATTGCCGACCTGGTGTCGGAGAAAAAGATAGAGGGGATCTCCAACATCAACGATGAGAGCGACCGTGACGGGATGCGTATCGTGGTGGATATCAAACGCGAAGGCAATGCAAACGTGGTGCTTAACAAGCTTTACAAGCTCACTGCGCTGCAATCCTCTTTCAGCGTCAACAACATCGCCCTGGTGAAAGGACGCCCGGAGCTGCTGACGCTTAAGCGGATGATCGAGCTTTTCGTGGAGCACCGCATCGATGTGGTGATCCGCCGCACCAGGTATGACCTGCGCAAGGCGGAAGAACGGGCCCATATCCTGGAGGGACTGATCATCGCCTCCGACAACATCGACGAGGTGATCGCCATTATCCGCAGCTCCTCTACACCTCAGGAGGCGATCCAGCGGCTGATGGAACGCTTCTCACTGAGCGAGATCCAGTCGCGCGCCATTGTGGAGATGCGTCTGCGGCAGCTCACCGGCCTGGAGCAGGATAAGCTGCGTGCCGAGTACGAGGAGATACAGAAACTGATCGCACACCTCAACGAGATTCTCAACAACGAGGAGCTGCGCATGCAGGTGATCAAGGATGAGCTGATTGAGATCCGCGACAAGTATGGCGATGCACGCCGTTCGGAGATCATCTTCTCCGCTGAAGAGATGAACCCGGAAGATTTCTATTCCAATGATGAGATGGTGATCACCATCTCCCATCTGGGTTATATCAAACGGACACCGCTGGCCGACTTCCACACACAGAACAGGGGTGGAATGGGAGCCAGGGGCTCCGACACCCGCGATGAGGATTTCGTGGAGTATATCTACCCGGCCACCACACACAACTACATGCTTTTCTTCACCCAAAAGGGTAAATGTTACTGGCTGCGTGTCTATGAAATTCCGGAAGGATCCAAGAACTCCAAGGGCAGGGCGATTCAGAACCTGCTGAGCATCGATCCGGATGATGCTGTCACCGCTTTTGTGCGGGTTGACACCCTCAGCGATCAGGAGTACATCAAAAAACATTATCTGCTCTTCTGTACCCGTCAGGGTGTGATCAAGAAGACACCGCTCGAAGCTTACTCACGGCCCAGGCAGAACGGGGTGAACGCCATCACCATCCGTGAGGATGACGAGGTGATCTCGGTACGACTTACCGATGGGAAGAAGCATGTGATCCTGGCCAATAAGAATGGCCGTGCCATCCGCTTCAGCGAAGAGACCGTGCGGTCTATGGGACGTACGGCCACGGGCGTCAGGGGGATGACCCTTGATGAGGATGGCCAGGATGAGGTGATCGGTATGATCTGCATGGATCCCAATAGTGAAAATACCATCCTGGTGGTATCGGAACAGGGTTACGGGAAGAGAACACACCTTGACGATGAGAATGGCGAACCGGTTTACCGCATCAC
>DPAC01000040.1:0-797 GCA_003517675.1 Porphyromonadaceae bacterium
AAAAGTAAAAAATAGTTCAAAAGGAATGCAACAGGAACCCAAGCAGCCAAAAAAAGTAGTAAATTTGCACAGAAAAAAACAGCAATTGTTTACATTAATTTTTTACTTTTGGCGACAACAACTGAAATCAGCAAAATGGAGGAAAAGAAAAACCCCACAGTATCTTTTCGTTTCACAATTTTGATACCGGTCTACAATGAAGAGGAAAACATCTATGCCCTCGAAGACAAACTGCGACAATATTTGCCACACGCTGCTTTTCCTACCGCTGTTTTATTCATAAACGACGGATCAAATGACAATAGCATGCAACGGATCAGGGAGGTCTGTTCCAGAAACGATTCGTTTTACTATTTGGATCTCAAAAACAACGGCGGATTGAGTGCCGCGCTGAAAGCAGGGATAGACCATGTCTGCTCCGAGTATGTCGGATACATGGATGCAGATTTGCAGACCGATCCGGAAGATTTCAACCTGTTGTTGCAGGAGATTGCCGATTATGAAATCGTCACCGGCATCAGAACCAACCGGAAAGATTCATTCTTCAAAAAGCTGCAATCAAAGATTGCCAACAGTTACCGGAACATGATGACGGGCGACGGGGTATCAGACACAGGCTGCCCGTTGAAAGTGATGCATACCGATGCCGCCAGACGCATTCCGTTCTTCAATGGAATGCATCGGTTTCTGCCGGCTTTGATCCTGCTTCAGAACGGGAGAGTGAAACAGATCCCTGTACGCCACTACCCCCGGAACGCCGGCACCTCGAAATATCACTTATGGAACCGGTTGTCGGG
>DPAC01000040.1:1113-5045 GCA_003517675.1 Porphyromonadaceae bacterium
GCATTCTGGATCCTGAGCATACTGGGATCCTACCTGCTATTCATCTACGGGGTGCTGCGAGATGATTTCGCCATCATTCTGGGACAGTTCATATCCTACTACATCTACCTGTGGAACCTGCGGATGCAGGGAGTATGGAAAAAAATCGCGGTATTGATCCGTGCGGTCCTGCTGTTGACCCCTCTGGCAGCCATAGGCATCATGCTGGGTGATCTGGCCGGTTTCACCGACACCTTTTTCAATAACAAGGATGTACCCCTCTGGTTGTTGCTGTTCGGCTCGGCAGGGCAGTTGATTTTTTCCCTGCGGTTTATCTATCAGTTTATCTATTCTGCGGCACATCATAAATCGGAACTTCCAATCGGTTTTTGGATCATCAGCCTCTCCGGCTCCACCATGATCATCGCCTACGCACTGTTCCGACTTGATCCGGTCCTGATATTAGGCCAGGCATTCGGGTTTATTGCTTACAGCCGCAACATTATGATCGGTCTAAAAAACAAGCATTCATTATGAAGAAGTCTCACCTCTTTCTTATCTGGTTTGTCGCCCTGTTGCCCATCCTGCTGATGCGCGACTTCACCCCTTCCAATGAGCTGCGTTACCTGAACATCGTGGATGAGGCGCTTCAGAACGGTAACATCTTCACCTTCACCAACCAGGGGGAGTTGTATGCGGATAAGCCACCCCTTCATTTCTGGCTGATGATGGCAGGGAAGAGGATACTGGGAGCACACCGGATGTGGTACTATGCCCTGCTCTCCATCATCCCCGCACTGGTCATCATCGCAACCATGACCCGCTGGATGCGCCGCCAGCAGGGTACAGACGAAACAACGACCTCGCTGATGCTGATGACCACCGGACTCTTTATTGGTGTGGGAATCATCGTCCGAATGGATATGCTGATGACCATGTTCATCGTGTTGTCGCTTTACACCTTTTATCAGATGTACCAGGGAGAGAAGCTGAAACGCAACAGCCTGCTGTTTCCCCTGTACATCTTCCTGGCACTCTTCTCCAAAGGGCCACTGGGAATCCTGATTCCATTTGTCTCGACCCTGGTCTTTCTGGCATATAAAAAGAAGCTTTCGGATTTCCCCCGTTACTGGGGCTGGAAAAGCCTGGCGATCCTCCTCACGGGATGCCTGATCTGGTTTACAGGAGTTTACCTGGAGGGGGGCAGTGAGTATATCCACAACCTGCTCTTCCGGCAGACGGTGGGACGAGGCATCAATGCCTTCCACCATAAAGAACCTTTCTACTACTACGCCATCAGCAGCTGGTACGTACTGGCTCCCTGGTCGCTCCTCTCCATCGGAATATTCGTCGTCTCCCTTTATCAAAAGAAAATCAGGAGCGATCTGGAACAGTTTTTTGCCATCACCGTGCTCTCCTCCTTCATCCTGCTGTCGATAATCAGTGCCAAACTGGCCATTTACTCCCTGCCGGTGATCCCGTTCCTCATTTGCCTCACACTTCTGCTGCTTCCGAAGTTTCATAGCGGCAACAGGTGGATCGCACTCTCCCTGGCAATACCGGCCATCATCTTGATTCTCTCGCTGCCTGCAGTCATCCTGCTCAGTGGTTCCGAAGAGATGCACTACCTGGGAATTCCACTCATTTATGCCAGTACAGGGATTCTGTCGCTCACGGGAGTGGTGACGATCTACCAGCTCTATAAAAAGAGCAGCGTTGTCGCAGCCATCCGGAGCATGTCACTGGGTATTCTGCTCTCCATCTTCATTGCCGGCTGGTCGATGCCGCAGCTCAACCCCTATCTCGGATGGAGGGAACTGTGTGAGAAAGCCACGGCTCTTTCGGAGGAACACGGGGTGGACGAATTCTGGGTCCACCGTATCTCCCGTGCCGAGAACATGGATGTTTACCTCGGAAAAGATATCATCAAGGTAGAGAAAGAGGAGATACTGCGACCATCTGCAGAAAAGAAGCTCTTACTGCTGCCGACCAAAGTGATTCAACGTGATTCAGAGATCCGCAGGGCTATTCAGGACAAGGAGCAGTACCGGATCGGAGACCATACAATTGTAATTTTCCCATGAGACAAGAAATGAAAATAGTGGTTACAGGTGCTGCGGGATTCATAGGCTTTCACGTGGTGCAGGCCTTGTTACAGCAGGGATATCCGGTGGTGGGAATCGATGTCATCAACAGCTACTATGACGTGCGTTTGAAGTACGCCCGTCTGAGTGAAACAGGGATTGCCGAAGAACGGATCGAGCCCGGCAAGGCCGTGCAAAGCAGCATCTACCCCTCCTATCGCTTTGTCAAAATGGATCTGAACGACCGGGAGGAGCTGTCGTCGCTCTTTCAACAAGAGCGGTTCACACATGTGATTCACCTGGCTGCACAGGCAGGGGTCAGATACTCCCTTGAAAACCCCTATGCCTACATTGATGCCAACATCTACGGATTCATGAACCTGCTTGAAGCATGCCGGCACCATCCTGTTGAGCACCTGCTGTATGCCAGCTCCAGCAGTGTGTATGGCGCGAACAGGCAGATACCCTACAGGGAGTCAGACCCAACAGACCATCCTGTCAGCCTCTACGCGGCAACAAAGAAAGCCAACGAACTGATGGCATATACCTACGCACACCTGTACCGGATTCCCAGCACCGGCATTCGTTTTTTCACGGTCTATGGTCCCTGGGGACGACCCGACATGGCTCCCTCCCTTTTCATGTCTTCCGTGCTGAATGGAGAAACCATCCGACTGTTCAACCATGGTGAGATGGAACGCGATTTCACATACATCGGTGATATAGTGGAGGGACTCCTGCAGATTCTTCCTGTTCCGCCCTCGGGTAACCCTCCACATGCGATTTACAACATGGGTTGCTCCTCACCCGTTAAGATACTCGATTTCCTGTCTGTCATTGAACAAATCACAGGCAAAAAAGCCAGGGTAAAAATGACCGGGATGCAGCCGGGCGATGTGACAGCCACCTTTGCCGACACAACACTGCTGCAGAAGAATTTCAATTACCAACCCTCCACACCCATCCAAACCGGCCTGGCCTATTTTTATGAGTGGTTCATTGACTTTTATTCCCAGGTGCAATAAGAAAAGAATATAAGTGTGATGGGACGGTTCTTTTTCACGCTGCCGGCTGCGGAAACCACCGACGGGTGTTGTTGGCGATCCTCACCAGCATCAACATCACCGGCACCTCCACCAGCACACCCACCGTGGTGGCCAGCGCGGCACCCGATTCCATTCCAAAGAGCGAGATGGCTACTGCCACCGCCAGCTCGAAGAAGTTGCTGGCACCAATCATGCCGGCAGGAGCGGCCACGTCGTGCGGCAGCTTCCACACCTTGGCCCATCCGTAGGCGACAAAGAAGATCAGCACCGTCTGTATGATCAGCGGGATGGCGATCAGCAGGATATGAAGCGGGTTCTGCAGGATGGTATCGCCCTGAAAGGAGAAGAGGATGATCAGGGTGAGCAACAATCCCCCCACAGTGATGTTGTTGAATTTTTGAATAAAGATATTGTTGAAGTAGTCAATCCCCCGCCTTTTGACTACGTAGATACGGGTAAGCATACCGGCCAGCAAGGGCACCACCACGAAGAGCACCACCGAGAGGAAGAGCGTATCCCAGGGGATCGCGATCCCACCGATGCCGAGCAGCAATCCCACGATCGGCACGTAGGCCACCAGGATAATCAGGTCATTCAGCGCCACCTGTACCAGGGTATAGGCAGCATCCCCTTTTGTAAGGTGGCTCCACACGAACACCATGGCGGTACAGGGCGCGGCACCCAGCAGCACCGCACCGGCAAGGTACTGGTCGGCCAGCTCAGCGGAAATGAGCGATTTGAACAGCACGAAAAAGAAGAACCAGGCGATGGCGAACATCGTAAACGGCTTGATCAGCCAATTGGTCACCCCGGTGATCAGGAT
>DPAC01000100.1:0-1825 GCA_003517675.1 Porphyromonadaceae bacterium
TTGATATTGCAGAGAAAATGTTTACCCATTGTTTACCCAAAAAGAAAAGCACCTACCGGGATAAACCGATAAGTGCTTTATTTTTAGAGTGATCCGGTTGGGATTCGAACCAAAGACCCACAGCTTAGAAGGCTGTTGCTCTATCCAGCTGAGCTACCGGACCATCCTTGTGCAAATTTAGTTGGCAAAAATACGTCAATTCTCAGAATAAAAAAAATATCTGAAAGCTATTTAATACAATTTGTTAAAGAGTGGTTTTAAAAAAGTTTGCCCCGAAATCCGATGAAGGGTTCCGGGGCTTAGCCAAACTTTGTGCCATACAGAAGGAGCGGATTTCAGAGAATACCCTGCGCCATCATCGCCTTGGCTACCTTCATAAAACCGGCAATATTCGCTCCTTTCACGTAATTTACGTAACCGTCACTTTCAGTGCCGTACTTCACGCAGCTCTCGTGGATATTGGACATGATCCATTTCAGCTTCTCGTCCACCTGCTCTGCAGGCCAGCTGAAGCGTTCAGAGTTCTGTGTCATCTCCAGTCCCGATACCGATACGCCGCCGGCGTTGGCAGCCTTACCTGGGGCATAAAGAATCTTGTTTTTCAGAAAGATCTCCACCGCCTCGGGGGTACTGGGCATGTTGGCTCCTTCGGAGACAGCAATGACGCCATTCTTCACCAGTTCTGCCGCCTCTGATCCGTTGATCTCGTTCTGGGTAGCCGAAGGAAGGGCGATATCTCCTTTCTCTGCCCAGGGACGTGCACCAGGCACATATTTACACCCATACTCCTCAGCATATTCACGGATACGTCCTCTGTAGAGATTCTTCAACTCCATCACGAATTGCAGCTTCTCGGCCGTAATGCCCTCCGGATCATAGATATATCCGTCGGAATCAGAGAGCGTGACCGGGATGGCTCCCAGCTCGATGAGCTTCTCACAGGTGTATTGCGACACGTTTCCGGAGCCGGAAACCAGGCATTTTTTCCCTTTGATATCAATGTTCTTCGTTTTCAGCATCTCCAGCAGGAAATAGACATTGCCGTAACCGGTGGCCTCGGGACGGATCAGTGATCCACCGAACTCGCGCCCCTTGCCGGTGAAGGTGCCGGTGAACTCACCGGCAAGCTTCTTGTACTTGCCGAACATGTAACCGATCTCGCGTCCGCCGACGCCGATATCGCCAGCCGGCACGTCGGTGTCGGGACCAATCACCCGCCACAATCCTTCCACAAAAGCCTGACAAAAACGCATAATCTCACCGTCGGACTTGCCTCGGGGAGAAAAATCGGATCCTCCTTTCGCACCCCCCATGGGAAGGGTGGTGAGTGCGTTCTTAAAGGTTTGCTCAAAAGCAAGAAACTTCAGGATCGATGGCGAAACAGATGCGTGAAAACGGATCCCACCCTTGTAGGGGCCAATGGCATTGTTGTGCTGCACACGGTAACCCATGTTGGTCTGTACCCTGCCCTGATCATCCAACCAAGTCACCCGGAAGGAGTGAATCTTGTCGGGGATCACCAACCTTTCGATCAGGTTTGCCTTTTCAAACTCAGGATGCTCATTGTAAACATCCTCTATCGACTCAACCACCTCCTCAACAGCCTGATGATACTCCGGCTCGTTGGGAAAACGACGCATTAAAAGCTCGATAACCTCTGTAGCTCTCATGAAAATTTCTCTTTAAATCAGATAACTCTATAAAAAATCAGTTTGAAGCGCAAAAATAGATAAAAATTTCCAATAAGAAAATTTTTCGGATGTTTTTCTTATTTTTGTTAGTGAGAAGGCTATTTTTTTAGATTTTTGTAAATTGGGATAAATAC
>DPAC01000100.1:2088-4073 GCA_003517675.1 Porphyromonadaceae bacterium
AGCAGGATATAGACCACCAGGACGATCCAAAGGATGATGACGAAAGCAATCTGTACAGGGGATAGTTTTCTTCTTGCCATTATTTTTGGGGTTAGATGATGCAAAGGTAGTAAAAAGGGAGAGAGAGGGGATCGGAGACAACCGAAATTGTTACGTTTTTGTTACATTTTGGGGTCCAGTCTCTTTGAACCCATTCTTTTTCTGATTTTCTCTTTCATATTTCGGAAAGAAGATGCAAATTTGCACAAACTTTCAAAGCAACAAAGAGAGACTGTATGCATTCAAGGTCCCATTTTTTATGGACGGAACCATCACCAACACGCCTCTATCCGGCATTTAAGGGAGTTCATCCCATTGTACACATGAACCAAAAAATTGATCACAAAAATGTGTGGAATTGTAGGCTACATTGGTAAAAGAGAGGCTTATCCGATCCTCATCAAGGGACTTCATCGCATGGAATATCGTGGATATGACAGTGCCGGGATCGCACTGATCCACGAAGGCAAACTGAAGGTGTACAAGACGAAGGGGAAAGTGTCTGAATTGGAACAGTATGCAGAACAGAAAGATGTGAGCGGCACCATTGGCATTGCCCACACCCGCTGGGCCACCCACGGTGAACCTACTCAGCACAATGCCCATCCCCACTACTCACAATCGGAAGAGCTGGCCATCATTCACAATGGCATCATTGAGAACTATTCGGTATTGAAAGAGGGATTGATCAGTGAAGGATTTACCTTTCAGAGTGAAACCGACACCGAGGTGCTGGTCCAGCTGATCGAGTTCATGAAGAAGAGCAACGGCAGCGACCTCTCCACGGCGGTCCAGCTGGCACTCAACCAGGTGGTTGGCGCCTATGCCATCGCCGTGCTGGACCGGAATAACCCCGACCTGATCGTGGCCGCCAGAAAGGGAAGCCCACTGGTGATCGGCATCGGTGAAGATGAGTATTTCATCGGGTCGGATGCCACACCCATCATTGAATACACCGATCGTGTCACCTACATCGGTGATGAGGAAATCGTCACCATCCAAAGGGATGCGCCACTTAAGATACGAACCATCGGCAACATAGAAAAGACACCCCGTTTCCAGAAGCTGGAGCTGACACTCAGTCAGCTCGAAAAGGGGGGATACCCCCACTTCATGCTCAAGGAGATCTTCGAGCAACCCCATACCCTGAGTGATTGCATGCGGGGGAGGGTGAACGTGGACGCCAACAACATCACCCTGGCTGGGTTTATCGACAACAGGGAGAAGTTTCTGAATGCCCGGCGCATCATCATCACTGCCTGCGGCACCTCCTGGCATGCTGCCCAGATCGGCATGTATGCCATAGAGGAGTTTGCCCGCATACCGGTGGAGGTTGAATACTCATCGGAGTTTCGCTACCGCAAACCGGTGATCCACAAGGATGACATTGTCATCGCCATCTCCCAGTCGGGCGAGACCGCCGACACACTGGCAGCAGTGGAGCTGGCCAGAAAAGAGGGTGCTTTCATCTTCGGCATCTGTAACGTGGTAGGCTCTTCCATCCCCCGCAACACCCACTCTGGATGTTACACCCACGTAGGACCTGAGATTGGCGTGGCATCGACCAAGGCATTCACCGCGCAGGTAACTGTCCTGACGATGCTGGCCGTCCTTATCGGCAAAGAGAAAGGAACCATCAGCCGTGAAGAATACCTCAATCTGATCCGTGAGCTGAGCCTGATACCGGAAAAGGTGGGAAAGATCCTGAAAAAGAACGAACTGATAGCACAATATGCCAAAACTTTCACTTACGCAAGCAACTGTATCTACCTGGGCAGGGGCTACAACTTCCCGGTGGCGTTGGAAGGCGCTCTGAAACTGAAAGAGATCTCCTACATCCATGCGGAGGGTTACCCTGCGGCCGAGATGAAACATGGCCCCATTGCCCTGATCAGTCACGAGATGCCGGTCATCGTCATCGCCACCCAGTCGGACACCTACGACAA
>DPAC01000171.1:0-9168 GCA_003517675.1 Porphyromonadaceae bacterium
GCGGAGAAGTCATCCACCCCCTCAAGCAGTGAGGCCAGTGCTTTCATCTGTGCCGGTGTCTCCTCTTTCCATCGTTTGCGCACTGTTTTCTCCTCATAGCTCACGGGAGCCTCAAAGAAGTAGGATGTCTGATCCCACAGCTCATGTAAGAAGTGAATGCGCTCTTTCACCAGTCCCACGATGCGTGTGACAGTCTCCAGAGGTGCATTGATCCCCTTTTGCAGCAACTCTTTCCGGAACATCTCTGCCAGCTGGCTGTCAGGCATCTTGAGGATATATTGGTGGTTGTACCATTTGGCTTTCTCCAGGTCGAAGCGTGCACCGCTCTTGCTGCAGCGCTCAAAGGAGAAAGCTGCCGTAAGCTCTTCAAGGGTGAAGATCTCCTGCTCCGTGCCGGGGTTCCACCCCAGGAATGCCAGAAAGTTGATGACCGCTTCCGGCAGGTAACCACTCTCGCGGTAGCCCTGTGAGCGTTCGCCGCTCTTAGGGTCAACCCACTCCAGCGGGAAGACGGGGAAGCCGAGCCGGTCGCCGTCACGCTTGCTGAGCTTGCCGTTCCCTTCCGGTTTGAGCAGCAGGGGCAGGTGCGCAAAGCCGGGCATGCTATCTTCCCAGCCGAGGCTCTGGTAGAGCCATACGTGGAGAGGTGCCGAGGGGAGCCACTCCTCACCGCGGATCACATGGGTGATCTTCATCAGGTGGTCATCCACTACATTGGCCAGGTGATAGGTGGGCAGCTCGTCTGCCGATTTGTAGATCACCTTGTCGTCGAGTACCGATGAGTTGATTACCACCTTGCCTCTGATCAGGTCGTTCACGACGATATCCCTGCCTGGTTCAATCTTGATGCGCACCACATATTGTGTCTTGCTTTGAATCAGGGAATCGGTTTCCTCTTTTGTCAGTGTAAGGCTGTTGCGCATCTGCATCCGGGTGGAGGCATCATACTGGAAGTTGGCTTTCTGTGCGCGTTTTGCCTCAAGCTCCCCGGGCGTGTCAAAAGCAATATAGGCCGCTCCCTTTTCCAACAACCGATGTACCTGCTCCTTGTAGATCTCTTTGCGTTGCGACTGTTTGTAGGGTCCGTAGTTACCTCCGTTGCGGGGGCTTTCGTCGAAAGAGAGTCCCAGCCAGTCGAAAGTCTCCTGGATATACTCCTCGGCCCCCGGAACAAATCGTGCGGAGTCCGTATCTTCTATGCGCAGGATGAAAGATCCTCCCTTTTGCCGGGCGAAGAGGTAATTGTACAGGGCGGTGCGCACACCACCAATGTGGAGCGGCCCGGTTGGACTGGGAGCAAAGCGTACTCTGGGCTTTTGTTGCATCTGTTTTATTGTCTTATAGTGTCTCAATCAGCCGTTTCCCTTGGAGCATCAGTTTGTGGGGTGGCTGTTGTGAGACTGCCGTTGTTACTATCTGCAAAGATAGAGAAAAAGGTTCGGTCATTCAGCTTCTGTGGTGTCGAAAATGTGAAGGATGGCGGCAATAAGCTGTCAGATTAGAATCAGGAACCAAGAATCAGGAACCAAGAATCAGGAACCAAGAATCAAGAACCAAGAACCAAGAACCAGGAATCAGGAACCTGTGTCAATTTTACTGAGTATCAGTCGTGATTCGTTTCCCATGTTGAAAAGCAGGTCGATGATGCTCAGGTCAGGGATGAAGCCCAGCTTGCCGGCAAATACCTGGTAATAGGGCGGAGTTTGGAATGGAGCGCTTCTCTTTGGATGGATCAGCTCCCTGAAATCAGAGATGCCAGGCGGTGGGCCGGCAATATAGTGGTCGGTGAAAGTGATCGCTGTCTCCATGCCGATCAACCGGCAGATCAGCTGGCGCAACTCTTCGTTAAAGTCATGTAGAAAAGAAAATCGCTTCTCATAGCAGGGGCGGAATTCATCTTCGTAGTATTCGAAAAAAGGTGTGGAACGGTATGCCGACAAGATGGCGTTCCAGTGCAAATGTTGCCAATTGCCGTGGTCGGCAATCCGGATATTCCTCATGGAAGCACTCTCCCTTGTTGGTTTCTCAACAGGAATGCTCAGTGAAATCATCCCGTTGGCACCGGCAATATGGCACCGGTTTCGGTAACTCTGTTTCTGATAGTTATCACCGGTCTCGATCACTGCTCTGCCGGCTTTCATCAACAGGGCGTAATAGGAGAGCGGTGCGAGGTAGCAGGAGGTGAGCAGCACCGTTTGTTGTGCCATCTCACCGCTCATGCCGGTATATTCGCATTGCGGAACAGTCTGTTCCAGCGTATCTTCCCGTTGAACCACCCCTTGTCTTTCTCCAGAGAGAGCCAGATGAGGATGGGTTTGCCCACAATATGATCTTCGGGAACAAAACCCCACACGCGTGAGTCGGCCGAGTTGTGGCGATTATCCCCCATCATGAAATAGTAGTCGAACTTGAAGGTATAGGAATCGGCCTGTGTACCGTTGATGTACACCTTGCCATCGCGGTAGTCGAAATCGTTCCCTTCATAGTCCTTGATACAACGTTTGTAAGCTGCCACCTTGAAAGGCAGATCGCTGTCAAAGGTGATTGTCTCACCTCTCTTCGGGATCCAGAGAGGACCGAATGTGTCGCGTGTCCAGTCAGTGTTGTAATCGAGCGGATAGTAGTAGCTCATGCCGGGTTGCTCTTTCTCTTTGATGATCTCCCATACGAATGGTTTGGACTTCAGCTTTGTCACCATCTCCTCCGTGAGGGGGATGCTGAAGTAGATACGTCCGTTGTTGCCATTGCGGGGCTGTAATCCGGCCATCGCCAGGTTGATGCTGTCCACACCTGTCAGGTCCTGGGAGCGTGTGGTCTCCTGCCCATAGTTGTTCTGTGTAACGTAATCGGCTTTGTTGATGCCCAACTCCTCAAAGAGGCCGGCAGAGATCTGTGTACCGTCGGTATGGATCATGTAGTTGTGTTGTGAGAGGCGGGGGTTGGGTAGCAAGGTGCCGTCAATAAATACACTGTCGTTTCTCAGTGCGATGGTCTCGCCGGGAAGGCCGATGCATCGTTTCACATAGTTTTCGCGCCGGTCCACCGGGCGGTAGACAACCTCTCCATAGGTGCGCCGGTCCGATCTCACCCCCGCACTGCCGTTGGGATTAAGCCTTGACAGCGTATAGAAATCGACCCCCTGCATGTTAAGCGCCACGGTGTCGCCGGTAGGGAAGTTAAAGACCACGATATCGTTTCGCTCCACCTGGCCGAACCCTTTCAGCCGTTTGTACTTCCATTGTGGTTTTTCGATGTACGACTTGCCGCCCACCACCGGCATGGTATGCTGTGCCAAGGGGAAAGAGAGGGGGGTGATGGGTGCCCGGGGACCGTAACTCAGTTTGCTTACCGCCAGGAAGTCCCCCACGAGTAGCGACTTCTCAAGCGAGGAGGTGGGGATCTGGTAGTTCTGGAAGAAGAAAGTGTTGATGAAGTAGACCGCTATTAGCGCGAAGAGGATGGCATCAACCCACTCCATGGTTTTGCGAAAGGTGTTGTTCTTCGATTTCTTCCAGAATGACCAGGGGATGAACTTGGTGATGTAACTATCAAAGAAAAGGAGGATGAAAAGCAGTATCCAGGGTGATCCGGCCCACACCGAGAAGAGCAGGGTTACGACAACCCAGACGGTAAACCAGAACCATTGATGGCGGGTTGCCGATGAAACACGTTGTTTGAATGTCATAGTGGTCAATGCTTGTAATATCTGATTATAGTGCGCCCAGCATATCTTTCATGCCGAGGAACCCTTTCCTGCCTCTGGTGAACTCGGCAGCCAGTACTGCTCCCAATGCAAATCCGGAGCGGTTCTTCGCATTGTGGCTAATGCGGATGGCATCATTTCCCGATTCATAAATAACGGTGTGGATACCGGGCACTTCATCCTCGCGGAAGGCTTTTATGGGAAGCTCGCCGGGAGCGGTTTTATCTCCCAGCACCCACTTCTCCTTGTAATCCAGCTGTTCAATGACCCCTTCGGCCAGGGTGATGGCGGTGCCACTGGGAGCATCTTGCTTGTGAATGTGATGGGTCTCCTCTATGCTCACCTCATAATCGGTGAAGCGGTTCATGATCTTTGCCAGGTAACTGTTTAGTGCGAAGAAAATATTCACACCCAGGCTGAAATTTGAGGCGTAGAAGAAGGTCTTCCCATTTTTTTCGCACTCCTCCCTGATCTCGGCCAGGTGATCCAGCCATCCTGTGGTGCCGGATACCACCGGCACACCCGCAGCGAATGCCCTCCTATAGTTCTGTAGTGCACTCTCTGGCGAGGTGAACTCAATCGCCACCTCTGCGCTCCGAAATTCGGGTGAAGTGAACTGATCCTCTTCCCCGATATCAATCCTGCAGACGATCTGATGTCCTCTCTCCAGGGCAATGCGTTCGATCTCATGCCCCATTTTCCCGTATCCTATCAGTGCTATCTTCATCGTTTCGTTCTTTACACTTTACCGACCGCTAACCGGCCTTGTAACCCACAAAAGTACAAAATAAATGGATACCGCATGCAGCTCCATCCTTAAATTCACTTCTCGAAGAAAGCTGTGGTCAGAGCCAACCCTCTTTGCGGTACCACTCCACGGTCATCCGAACACCCTCTCTCAGCTTCCAACGTGGGGTGAACCCAATATCTTCCTGCAGGGGTGTCACATCACAGGTCCAGTTGCGCTGCTTCATGAGGTGGTATTTGTCGCTGTTGAAAGTAGCAGTCTTGCCCATCAGTGCCGATAGTCGACCGCTCACAAAGGCGGCCGGCTTTACCAGCCAGAGAGGGAGTTTCAGCCGGATCACGCTCTTCTTCCCCAGCGCCTCCTTTACGATGGCATTGAATTCACTGTCTGTATAGCTGTCGCCATCGGCAACGAAGTAACATTTGTTTTTGATCCCCTTCGCCAGGAGCGTGAAGATCACCGCTGCCAGGTCCTGGCTATGAATAAAGGTGAGGAGTTGCTTACGGAAGCCAGCACCCACATCCAGACCGCTTTTCACCGCTTTCATCAGGATCAGATAATCTCTGTCGCGTGGCCCATAGACCCCCGTGGGACGGATGATCAACCAGGGAAAGCTTTGCTGGCTGACCAGAAATTGCTCTGCTTTAAGCTTGCTCCTTCCATAGGCGGTATTGGGACGGGGCTCACTCTCCATGCTGAAAGGGGTGTACCCCTTTTCATCTCCCGGCCCCATCACGCTCAATGAGCTGAGCAGCACGAACGTACCTGTGAGTGCGCCGGTTGCCTGCAGAGCCTCTGCCAATTGGCGGGTGTACAGGTAGTTCACCCTGTCGAAATCATCTAAGCGTTTTGCCTTGGTGAGACCGGCCACATGGATCACGGCATCAAATGAACCCGTCTGCTTCACCAACTCGCGAAATTGTTGGGTGAGTTTCATCGGGTCATCGTAATGGAGTTCAATCAGCCGGAGTCGTTTATCCTGCAGATAACGGCGGCTGCTGCCGGAGCGGATAGCTGCCCAGGTCTCATATCCCAGTTCAAGTGCCTGATCGGTGATGGTGCTGCCGATGAAACCACTGGCACCGGTGATGAGGATTCTTCGATTGTTCATTGCTTTCTGCATTTCTTCTGCAAAAATAGCGATATCTTCGTGAAAATACCCTATTTGCCCGCTTTGAATCATTTTTTTTTGTTACCTTGCGTTAACTAAAAAAGGGTTCAATTGTTCTAGATAAAAACAACAGATATTTATTATGAGTAGAAAAACATCTTCTGACGTAGAGAATAAACCGCGGAAGAAGGAACTGATCACCTCCGTTACACGATTTCTTTCTGAGAATAACGACAAGCAATACAACTACAAACAGATCGCTGCGGCACTGAACGTAAGTGGTGAAGAGGGGCGGCGCCAGTTGCTCAAAGTGCTGGATAAGTTACGCGACGATGATGTGCTGCTGGAGACCTCCCGCGGCAGGTACCGCATCAACAACCGTGGTTTGATGCTGGAAGGCCGTTTCGAGAGAAGGAGCAATGGCAAGAACTTTTTCGTGCCCGACGATGACGGAAACATCATCTATATCGCCGAGCGGAACAGCAAACATGCCATGAACGGCGACCGGGTGCGGGTGCAGCTGCTGGCCAAACGCAAACGTGCCGATACGGAAGGTACCGTGGTGGAGATCCTGGAGCATACCCAAAGCAGGTTTGTGGGCGTTGTGGAGGTGCAGAAGCATTTCGCCTTCCTGGTGATGGACAGCAAATACTTGTCGAACGATATCTTTATCCCGAAAGAGGATCTGAACGGTGCAGAGAATGGCGATAAAGTGGTTGTGGAGATTGTGGAATGGCCTGAAAAAGCAAATAATCCGGTGGGCAAGGTGATCGATATTCTGGGTAAACCCGGACAGAACGACACCGAGATGCATGCCATCCTGGCACAGTATGACCTGCCCTACAAGTACCCGGAAGAGGTAGAAAAGTATGCCGCGAAGATTTCCGACCACATCAGCAAGGAGGAGATATCCAGGAGGGAAGATTTACGGGATGTGTTTACCATCACCATTGACCCCAAGGATGCGAAGGATTTTGATGATGCGCTCTCCCTGCGGCAGCTCTCTTCCAGGGAGTGGGAAGTGGGGGTTCATATCGCAGATGTGACCCATTATGTGAAGCCGGGAGACCCGGTGGACCGGGAGGCGGCAAAGCGCGCTACCTCCATTTATCTGGTGGACCGCACCATCCCCATGCTGCCGGAGCGACTCAGTAACGAACTCTGCTCATTGCGACCACAAGAGGAGAAGCTCTGCTTCTCTGTGATCTTCACCCTCAACGACAAGGCAGAAGTAAAAGGATCGCGTATTGCCCGCACAGTGATCAAGTCGGACAGCCGTCTCACCTACGAGGATGCACAGGCGGTAATTGAGACCGGGAAAGGCGACTTCTCCGCAGAGATCCTCCGGCTCAATCAGCTTGCCATACAGCTGCGTGAGCGCCGCTTTGCCGCGGGGGCGATCAACTTTGAACGGTATGAGGTGAAGTTTAACCTCGACGAAAAGGGGAAACCACTGGGGGTCTATTTCAAGGAATCGAAAGAGGCCAATCACCTGATTGAGGAGTTTATGCTGCTGGCCAACAAGACCGTGGCAGAGTCGATCGGCAGGGTGCCCAAGGGCAAGAAAGCCAGTACCTTTGTCTACCGCATACATGATATCCCCGATCCGGAGAAGCTGGAAACGCTCAACAATTTTATCCTTCGTTTTGGCCATAAGATCAAACCGGAAGGCTCCAAGATCGAAGTGGCCAAGAGCATCAATGCGCTGCTCGACAAGGTGCAGGGACGCCCCGAAGAGAATCTGGTAGAAACCATCGCCATCCGCACCATGTCGAAGGCAATCTACTCCACCAAGAATGTGGGGCACTACGGATTGGCGTTCGATTACTATACCCACTTCACCTCGCCCATCCGACGTTATCCCGATATGCTGGTGCACCGCCTGCTGGAGCATTACCTGGCAGGAGGCAAGAGTGTGAATCAGGCTGAGTTGGAGGAGGAGTGCAAGCACTCCTCGAAGATGGAACAGGTGGCATCCAACGCGGAGCGCGACTCCATCAAGTACAAGCAGGTGGAGTTCATGTCTGATAAGATTGGCAAAGTGTACGACGGCGTCATCTCCGGCATCACCGAGTGGGGCGTTTATGTGGAGATCAATGAAAACAAGTGCGAAGGAATGATCCCTATCCGGGAGATGGACGACGATTTTTATGAGCTGGACGAGAAAAACTACCGGTTGGTAGGGCGGCGTAAAAAGCGGGAATATCGCCTGGGACAGCCTGTTTCCATTCAGGTGGCGCGGGCAAATCTCGACAGGAAACAACTCGATTTCACCTTCGCGTAGCGTTGGTTTCCATGCGGGTGCGATGAATGGATCTGCATTTTCCTGCCAAACGGAATGCCACCTTGAGATAGGCGAAACAATCGGCACCGTTGCCCGAAAGCAGCGCCTTCCACGCTTTCTTCAGTGCAGCCAGCAGGCTGTAGGCTATCGCCTTCGGCGGGGAGTAAAACGGGTTGACTGCCTCTGTTAAAAAGTATACATACTCCGCATCGAAGGATTGTTTGCGGCTTACCGGTCGATCTTCCCTGTCGTGATAACCAAAGGCCGATTTTACCAGACCTACCCTGTACCCCCTTTTTTGTAGCCGCAGCACCAGATTGCGGTCTTCCCCATAGTGAGGAAACAGCGGCGCAAAGGGACCTGTTTCTCTGATCACCCTGACCGGAATCAGCCACATGGCTGCATTGATAAAAGGGTAGGGGGTCACCTCTTCGGTAAGCTGCGCCACCTCTTCCCTGTTTTTTAATCCGGTGTATTCGGAAAAACCGAAGTCGGTGGCATCGCCCTTACCATTCAGATGTACCGGCGACAATATTCCGTACGCGCTGTTCTTTTCGGCTGCATCCACCAGCTTGACCAACGTGTCGGGCTCTATCCATGCATCCTGGTTGAGCAGGAACAGATAATCGAATCCCCTCTCCACAGCCAGTTGTATGCCGATGTTGTTGGCTCTCCCGAATCCCAGGTTTTCATGGGTTTCAATCAGCTCCACACCCGGGTAGTTGTTTCTGATTATCTGGCAGGTGGCATCGCCGGAGCCATTATCAATCACCATGACGGTTGCCGGCAGGAGAGATGCCTCCACGGAGGGCAAGCAGCGGTGAATCCATGGCTCAAAGTTATGGGAGACAATGATGATGCAAACCGAAGGATGGGGACGGGATTGTTCAGACATGGTTATTCGTGGCTTTGATCAGGCATTTACGAAAAAAAGGAGGGACGATATGATCCAGATCATTCTGATAAATCATCAGGCCCGGATTGGGACGATGACTGAATCCGTTCTGCGCAAAGAAGCGGCTGAAAATCTCAAAATCTTCCTGATGATGATAGGTGCAAAGGGCAATCTTAACCGGTTTCTCAAACAGTAGCTTTTTCATTCCCTGCAACACCCGCCCTTCGGCACCCTCCACATCAATTTTATAAAAATCGGGCTTTTCCGGAAGCTGCAGAAAGTAGTGATCGAGGCTGATATGGCCGTTGTTGTTTTGGTCAGAAACAAAAGCGGGGATGATGGACACTTTCTCTTTCCAGGGAGCAAACGTAGCCTCCAGCGCTTCAACCCACTCCGGGTCCTGTTCAAAAAGATATACATGCTTCAA
>DPAC01000171.1:9425-14977 GCA_003517675.1 Porphyromonadaceae bacterium
TAACAGTGGGGGGCATCCGGGTCCTGCTCTATGCGTAAAGCATTGTAAAGCAGCTGTACCGTTCGTTTGTGATGCGAGCGTTTGAAATAAAGCTTTTTTCCCTCCGCCATCACATAGGGCAACCCGATTGTGGTGTCGGTGAATACAGGTACGTCGTCAGCGTGGTACTTTTCCTGAAAGGTACCGTAGAATGTCGTCAGCGGGTGCTCCGAAAGATATGAGACCGCCTCCTGAATCTCTGTGTCAGGGGACGGATGCTGTGCGTAATACGACAGGATCTTCAGTCGTACCCTTTGCTGCTTCTTATGCTGGATGAAGGTGAGCCACCGGGAACGGATTTTGTAGTGCAGCGTATCGATTGTTTTTTTCATACGATAATATTTTATTCTTTTACATTAAGGTCGTATGGAACTCGCAATTATCATGTACTTGTGTGAAATACATGTTCATGCTCGTTTCATATCTCTTTTTTTGCAGATAACCATTCCCCGATCTCCCGGGTCATCTCCAGTTTGCACATGCCGCACAACAGCAGATAAAGCAGACCCGACACAAACATATTTACCAGCAGGAAGGGCAAATTCTCATCGATATGCAGGGTGATGAAATAGCCGGCTGCCACGCTCACAAAGGCCAGTATCGCATAAGGAAAGGCATCCTTCACAAAGTTGGTCAGTGTATACCCGATGAGCTTACGGGTTAAAACAAGAGAGATGATCAGGGTGATCCATGTGTAAATGACCCAGCTTGCTGCCAGACCCATGATCCCATAGCGGAAAAGCAGGGCGATCAGCAAAACCAGGATCCCCCGCCGGATTATTTCCACACCGAGGAAGTAGTTTGCTTTTTCCCGGGCTATAAACAGCTCATTCAGTACGAAGGCAAAGGGCGAGACCATCCCGGCAAGGCACAACACCTGAAAATAGGGAACAGCCGGCAACCATTTATCTTTGAACAGAAAAACAAAGGCCGGTTCAGCGATCAGTATCATCAGGAACCCAATGGGGAAGGATAGAAACGCGAGTGATTTGATCATTTTACTTACCACTCTCTTCGTGCGCTCCGTCTGCTCGTGGATCTCGGGCAGGACAAGCATGGAGACCTGCCGGTAGGTGTTGGAGAGAATGCCGAAAGGTATCTCCTGATATTTGTTTGCCTGACTGTAATACCCCACCTGTTTCATGGCATTCGGGTAGAAGAAGGCAATGATACTCGGGTAAATATTATTGAAAACGGCACTGATGAGCGATGTCAGCAGCAGCTTATTGCTGAGTCCGGTAAAGGTACGAAGCAGCTTGATGCTGAAAACCTGAAGGGGTATCCATTTTGAATAAATCCAGAGAAAAAGGGTGCGGAAGAGGGCATAAAGCACCGTTTGTGTCACCAGTGACCAGACGCCGAACCCATTTACGGCCATCACGATGGAGGCTGCTACAGCAATCACCTGAGCTCCGATATTCAGGCGGGTGAGTCCCCTGAAATCTGCCTTTTTGGTGAGCAGTGTCTGCTGAATCATGCCTCCGGCGTTGAGAACCAGTGAAAGGAACAAGATGCGTGCAATCGGCGCAATGCGGGGCTCGTGGAACAACTGTGCAAGGAAGGGGGCCATTGCAAAGAGAAGCAGGTAAAGTATGCCGCTGAAAGCCAGGTTGAAATAAAACACGGTGCTGTATTCTTCCGGGGAGATCTGTTTCCTATTGAGCAAGGCACGGGTGAAGCCGCTGTCTATCAGTAGCGTGGAGAAAGCGATAAAGACCGCCAGCGCACCGATCAGGCCATATTCCGAGGGGTCCAGGATGCGCATCAACACAATGCTGCTGCCCAGGTAGATGAGCTGCTGCCCGAACTTATCCAGAAAGCTCCAGAAAAGCGAAACGGTGGTTTGATGTTTCAGGGTTGGTTCCGTCATGAGGTGCTGTTGCGGTTTCGGTTTCGGTTGCAAAAATAGGTAACATTCTTCAGATTTTGACTCTTTGTACCAATTGATTGCTTGCTGGATGAACAGATTGGTTGGCATCCCCTTTTTTCAGAACATTTTTTTTTGTACGTTTGGTGCAAATTGAGAAAAAGATGAGTTTTTCGGAAGAGATCAAACAACAGGCTTTGGATCTCGGTTTTGATGCCTGCGGCATCTGCCGTGCGACCGACAGCGGCGAGGAGGAGCGCTACATGGAATGGCTGCGTGATCATTGCCAGGGCTCCATGCGTTACCTCGAACGCAGCATCGACAAGCGGCTGGATCCGCGGCGGCTGGTGGAGGGGGCACGTTCCATCATCTCCGTGGCGCTCAACTATTATCCTTTGGAGAAGCTCCCAGGCAAGGTGCCACAATTTGCCTATTACGCTTATGGAAAGGATTATCACGATGTGGTGCGCGAGAAACTGCGAGCGTTGTACAGCTGGATACGGGAGCGTGATCCTGCGGTGGCCGGTCGATACTTTACCGATTCGGCACCGGTGCTGGAGCGTTTCTGGGCGGCACAGGCAGGGCTGGGTTTCATCGGGAAGAATACCCTGCTCATTCTTCCGGGCAGGGGTTCTTACTTCTTTCTGGGGGAGTTGATCATCAATATAGAGCTCGAGTATGATGCACCTGTGGCTGAAAATTGCGGCGACTGTACCCGCTGTCTGCGCTCCTGTCCCACCGGTGCCATCGAAAAACCCTACCGTTTGAATGGTGCCAGGTGTATCTCCTACCAGACCATTGAGAACAGGGGGGAGATTGCTCCCGATATTGTGCCCAACCTTCGGAACAACGTCTACGGCTGCGATATCTGTCAAAAGGTCTGTCCCTGGAACCGTGACGCCGTTCCGCATAGCACTCCGGAACTGATGCCCACGGCCGATTTTCTGTCGCTCAATCTGGAGCAGCTGCAGGAGATGGATGAGGAGCGATGGCGAATTGTTTTCCGTCACTCTGCCGTGAAGAGAGCCAGATTTGAAGGATTGAAACGCAACGCGGAGGCTATTTCCAAAAGTCGCAGGAAATAGCTACATTTGCACTTTGCAGCAGCACAATGACAACAGAAGAATCATTTGATATCCGGGGCAGAAGCATCTTGCCCGAGAACGAGCGGGAGGTGGAGAACACATTGCGTCCACTATCCTTTGGTGGCTTCAGCGGTCAGGACAAGATCGTAGAGAACCTGAAGATCTTTGTCAGCGCCGCCCGCATGAGGGGCGAGTCGCTCGATCATGTGCTGCTGCACGGACCCCCGGGATTGGGCAAGACCACCCTGTCCAACATCATCGCCAACGAGCTGGGGGTGGGCTTCCGGGTCTCCTCAGGGCCGGTGCTCGACAAACCGGGCGACCTGGCCGGCATCCTCACCTCGCTGGAGCCCAATGATGTGCTCTTCATTGATGAGATACACCGTCTCTCGCCAGTGGTGGAGGAGTATCTCTACAGCGCCATGGAGGATTTTCGCATCGATATTGTGATCGACAAGGGTCCCAGCGCCCGCTCCATTCAGATCGACCTCAATCCTTTTACCCTGGTGGGTGCCACCACCCGCAGCGGCCTGCTCACCAGTCCCCTTCGTGCCCGTTTTGGCATCAACATGCACCTGGAGTATTACGACATGGAAACACTTACCGGCATCGTGTTGCGTTCGGCCGATATCCTGCAGATCGCGTGCGACCGCAATGCTGCCCGGGAGATTGCTTCCCGCAGCCGTGGTACGCCACGGGTGGCCAACGCTCTGCTCAGACGTGTGCGTGACTTTGCGCAGGTGAAAGGTAATGGCCGAATCGACCGTGCCATCGCCACCTATGCGCTGGAAGCACTCAATATCGACAAGTATGGATTGGATGAGGTGGACAACAAGATACTGCTTACCATCATCGATAAGTTCAACGGGGGGCCTGTAGGGATCACCACCATTGCCACGGCGGTGGGTGATGATGCCGGTACCATAGAAGAGGTATACGAACCGTTTCTGATTAAGGAGGGATTCATCAAACGTACACCACGTGGACGTGAAGTGACCGAACTGGCTTATCTACACCTGGGTCGGTCGAGAAGGGGAGAACAGGGGGTGCTTTTCTGAGCTGCGGGAAAAGTAGCGCCTGCTTTTCTCAATAATTGCTGAATATCAACTCAATCTTTAGGTTTCCTTCTCTCTTATCGAGTAAGGCTGCGGTGGGCCACATCTGGTTGTTCAGATCGGTCAGCGTTTGGCTTCCATAAGAGTAGGGGCTCTGCTGTACGGTGGTGAAGATTGCATCCACCGGAATCAGGTAGTATACCAGGTCTTCAGGGTTCTCTCCCATCGTTCGGTTGTAGTAGTTCATCATCGAAGAGATGTTGTTGAACTTGTAGGAATAGGTGGTGGCGTCGAACTTGTCGGAGAGAAAGCTGGTGATGTTGTCCGGTAGCTTGCCTTTTTCAAAGAAACCATCCAGCGAGTCACGGTTCACCAGCAGCAGATAATCGGGAGGTGAGATTTTCACCAGCGGGTTTTCCATTGCATCGGGCAAGGCGTAGAGGGTGAAGTTGGCCAGATTGAGTGCTCTTGATTTCAATTCATGGTGAATCTCGCTGAAAGGAAAAGTGATCTCGGTCACCACGCCTGCGGGGCTTTTCACGTAAGTGTGGGAGTCATTCTCTTCCAACAACTGCTGGTTGTTGCTGCGGATGGTGTTGATCTGTGTCACATCGGGTGTGATATAGAGCCGCAGGGCATCGCTTCGAACGGTATCCTCACCGGATGAAGAACCCCCTGCTTCCGTATAGTGATAATGAACGTTGAGGGAGGTGGTGTTGACATTGAGGATGGTGCTTTTCCCGAAGCTGGTGGTGAAGTAGAGGCCAGGGAAGAACTGCCTGAATTGGTTCAGATTGTTCAACATCCCATGCTCCGGTTTGTTGTATTCATTGAGAAACCGTTCGCCGATGGTCATTGGAAGATCGACATGAATGTCATATACTTTGTATGGTTGTGTGGTGTACCCTGAAGAGTAGTACTCGGTGTGGTAGGTGTTATTTTTACCAGTGAAGACCTTCTTTCCGATTGGGTTCGTCATGTCGACATATTCCGCCGGATTGATATGCGTGTAGTTACCGGCGTCCTTGAGTGAGCGGTTCAGCTCATATACCGATAGCTCCATGGGTGCCAATGAGTCACCCATCATCGTGGTGTAAGAGAGGACAGCCTTCACCGAGTCAACGGTAGCTCCCGGCTTAAATCCCGCCCCTTTTGGCAGATAGAATTCGCCCATATACCCTGATTTGATTGATCCAAATACCGGATCAAGGTATTCACCCAGCACCGGGTTGGTAGTCCTGGCGTAGATCGAGTCGAGTTGAATGGTGCGGGACATCAATTGTAGGGTGTCTATTCCCACAGTGAGGTTGTCCATTCCCGGTTGGATGGTGAATCCAACCGGATCGAGTGTGTCGTCGCAGGAGCGTGTCAAAATTAAGAGAAAGGCAACAAACAGCGCTTTGTATAAAGAGTTGGGTTTCATTGGTTCCGAATTATTTTTTAACGGTGCAAATATCAGAAAAAAATGATTCAGATAAAAGCTGAAGGAAAGCTTTCTGCATTTTT
>DPAC01000135.1 GCA_003517675.1 Porphyromonadaceae bacterium
TGTGCTCTTTCTCTGCTGTGGCCGTCTTGACTGTCTTATTTCGGTTATTCCTTTATCGAATGAATGCAATTTCCGAATCGCAAAATTTTTTCGCTATGAACGCCACAACGCTTCGACAGGAAACCGGAATCCGGTTGTGACTGTGAAAGTAAAAACATCAGATCATAAAAATCACGGCCTTTTGCACGGGTTAACATAGCCGCTATTTTCATGCTGCACAGTACGCCATCGGAAGGAACAGGAAACGGGAAAAAGAATCCGCAGCCCTTTAATTTACCGAAATTACTGCATTCTCAGTTACCGTTAGCAGAAATATTTAACTTCGGTCTATAATCAAATTGCAATGTGGGTTAAGATTATCAAAAAGCTTATCTATATAACCATCATGATCATCTGTCATAAACAATACGTGATTGGCCTCCAGCACTTTCTGATCAATACCCCACTGGAGTAGCGGATACTTTGTCCATGACAGAATGAAACTGTTTAAAATGATATCTGGCTTTGCCAATCGTGTTTCTATCTCTTTTATGCGATGATGAAACATGAGTTTCTCACTTGCCGGGCCCTCGTGAAGAAGGCCGTGTGGCTCGATAAAGGTGACATATTGTTTGTCACGGTCAATCATCCACAGGATAAAGTCCGGATGAAAGTTGCCCGCTTCAAAAAAACCTACTCCTTTTCCACGACTTAGATTCCTTAGCAAAAAGAGTTCAACACCCTCTTCTTGAAGCTTCTTCTCGTTGGTTTCTGTCCAATCTTTGAGATCCGTTACAAACTGGAACTCACTTTCATTCAACGCCACCGGAAGAATGGTAATCTTTCCTCCCTTTCTTACATGAAACAGCGGCTGGAAAAGGTGAATTCCAAAGCGGATCGCTTGAAGGTCTCCTACTTTAAGCAGCGTCTGTTTGTTTTCTTCAAGCTCTTTTTGAAGCTTTTCAATAGCAAGAATTACCTGTTCTTCGCTGCCATTCACTATTAGCTGATAGAAATCTTCTTTCGGAATGTTGTCATCCCCCGGTGTCAGCTCTCTTAACTCAAGACGTGGTTCAATAAATGAACGTTTGCAATAGTTATAATAATGTTCACAGTAACGCTTAAGCAATTCTACAGCCACTTGTTGCAATAATAATACATCCTCAAAGTTTTTCGGCTCCAATCGATCAGTGGGTAGGTAGAGAGTGTACCAGGTTGTATCCGCAAGAAGTTCCCTGATACCGATTTTATCAATATTCAGGTTGTACCAACTTCTTTCACGTTTGAACTGTTCGAGCTCGAAATACAATTCATCCATATTCAGTAACGAAAGATGCTTCGCGTTCAATTTTACATCTTCTCTGTGTGTGGTTATTGTTTTCCCATTTGAGTCTATGGATTGAATAGGCGGGTACCAGTTCGATACAACCGGGTGCAATTGAAGATATTCGGTAAGTTGACCCAACGTGGGTACCGGGGCATCCTTTTTGAAGTCGTACTCTTTTCCATCATCGGCTTTCCGCTTGGGACGAATAATCTGAAGTTTCTTGCCGAAATCGTAGGTGACATTTAGAGGGATGGTGAAAACACGTCTCCGCTCATTTCCGGGTAACCCTTCATCGGCAAGGAATTGACGGAATTTTTCCATGAAATCGGCTTCAATGCCGAAAACATTCAGATTCTCAAGCTCTTCAATATATTGAGGAATTGAGGGTGCATTACTGTGCCCGCTTCGCTTTAGAGACCAGTTGTACCCTTTTAATCGAACGCCCCGGCCGAACAGCTGAATAATCTGAGCGCCTTCGCTTTTGCCAACGTGCATCAAACCAAGGGTGCTGACCCGCCAACAATCCCACCCTTCAACAAATTTCTTCGAACCAATAAGTAGATTAACGGGCGATGAAGACTCCTTCACGGTTTCAAAGATGGTCTCTGAAAAATCGCTATCCGCTATTGTGAGTGACAATTCATTTTGTTTTGCGACACTTTCAATGTGATCGGCAAGAGCCTTTGCATCACCCACGTTTATCAGTCCAAAAGGTGTTTCCGATGTGCCGACACGCAGCGATATTTCTCCCGATTCCCCCTTCACCCTATCCAGAATCAGATGTCCGCCGCTGTCTGTGTTAAATAAGAGCTTCAGGATATTTTTATAGAGATCATCGTATGATAGACCCGAACTGATCGTTTTAGCCAACCAGGTAAATGAACCCTCAAAAATGTCAATACCTTTACTGTCCATCAGTCCGGTATCCTTTCCGCTACCGGTCAGGATCGCTTCCATTCGTTGGAGAGCTTTCTCTTTATGAGAAAGAAAATCATTCAAGAACAGAATGATCTGGGCAACGTCGGTCGCCACTATCTGCTCATCTTTCCCGAGCTTGTTACCTCCACTTACGGTACTCCCAACAAAAACCCATAATGGCTTTTCAATATTGAAAGGAGTCAACAGCTGTTTTTTATTGCTGTAAATATCAAGCTGTTGATAGAATTTTAGCAGGCACGCTGTTAGGTATACGGATTTTATTTCGTGATCATTTGATTCAGGCAAATTCAGGATCTGGTAATCTTTACCGAATCCATCTTCATAGAACCAACGATAGGAGTAATCAAATACAACTGTCTTCGCATAATCATCTTCATGTCCCGTTCCGGAAACAGCCTGATCGAAGGTTGCAGAGTATTCAAAGGCAAATCCTTTTTCACACAGCATCGCCCTATTCTTATACCATGCATTTTCATCTGTCTTGGCATTGGTCCCTGAAAGACCGCGATGTCCTTCATCAACCAACAACAAGTTCTGGTCACCAAGACTGCGTGTTGCAATCGTATTTGGTCCCTCTTTGTCCCCCAGCTTTGTAATCTCCAATACATCCACTCTGTTCAGTCCCTGTGCCTGCGTGAAAAGATTGTGACCCTCCTTCGAGAAGTTCGATGCGCCAATGTTGCTCTCTGCAAACTCACCAATATGTTGTTCGCTCAACCGCTCGTTGGGTGTAATCAGAATGACACGCGAAAGATCATTCTCTTTGCCATATTTCTTCGAATAATACTTGTATTGCAGGTAGTTGACATGCATCAACAATGTCTTTCCTGATCCGGTGGCATTCTGTAAGGATAGTTTATTCAGTTCATCTTCCTTAAAATATGCCATATCGGTATACTCAGGCCAGCGATTGTTAAAGCGGTCCACGTATTTGTTCAATGATGTAAGTAAAGATTCCTGGTCACTGAAATATCGGTCGAGGTAAATTTCAACAAAGAGCAGGGATAGCCATTGGTAATATTTCCAGACGACCGGCCGATGACGTTTGACATTAATCGCCTGGGTATGCTTCACGATGTGCTCCTCATAGGTTAGCAGCTGTTCTTTGCTCAATTTCGTTTTATCATTCCAAAACAAGTCGCTCTTTACCAGTGCATGGTAGAAGTGATGCAGATTGTCTTTATCCAAACCTTCCAATCTGGCATCGCGAATAGGGTTCGCCAGTTTGTGGAACGGACGCAGCTTAGAATCTTTCTGAAGCGGATCGATGCCAAACAAGCTTATAAGCCATTGATTCAAGAGAAGCTTATCTCTGAATTTGTGAACCTTTGGTCCTTTTGATTTTCTTTTAGCCATTATGCCTCTCCTTCAACATCCCACATGCGCTTATGAAACTCTTCTTCGATCAACCGCACTTTCCAGTTCTCATCATCCTTTCTAAGGTTGGGCAGGTTGTTGGATCCGTTTACATAGATCGTGTCGTATTCAAAGTCTTTGGTTGAAATGCGATTCTTTTCAAACCACTCATCAAGCATCAGGTTATCTTCTTCCAGGTTACCAGTAAGTTTTCGCCACACGATTAACACACGCTCTTGGATACCGTTATTCGGATTCATACGATCAGCTGGTACCCATCCTTCAACCTTTCTGAACCACCATTTACCATCATCAGCTGGCTGGACTTTTCCATCCACCAACAGTTTGGTATGTTGGTCTTCCGGAAGTTCCGGATCTTTTTTTCTTGTAAAGCTGGCTGTAAACGTCTGCGGTGCTGCCATGTTTTCCATGCGAAGTCCGATCAGGTAATTGAAGGTTTCAATCAGGTCGATGTTTTTCACTACCTGTTCATCGCTTCCCGGTTTTTTTACTTTCAATTTGTAAGCTGTTGGGTCTGTAAAAGCGTCGATATTCAGAAGAGACTGACTCCCCCGTGTCTCCACATTCAGTAGGTAGTGAAGCATATAATCCTCTTTTAGAGATGGGTTGCCCTCTATCGCTCTGCTGCGATCTGGATTATCGTCAAATACAAGGTTGTTCAGTGTGTCTTCATAGGATTCAAGACGGACATATTTGAAACATTGAGAGATGCCTGTGTCACGACTTGTAGGCTTGCCATCCTTCCATTCTGTGGAGTATATGATTTTCTGTATGCGGGGTTTAAGCACTGTGTCGAAATAATCTCCCATTTCAACAAGGATGTATTTACGCTTGCCACTACCTGGATTAATCAGATTATCTTCACGATTTAGGTTTATCACGGCATGACCGGTAGTACCAGAGCCGGCGAAATAATCGAGGATGATACCATTCTTTTCGTTATTAATTCCAGCATCAATGCAATCTTTAACTGTATATAAAGATTTTGGATAAGTAAAAGGATTTTCTGGCAGAATGTTATTTAATACAACACTTCCCCAGCTGTTCGCACTATATCTTTTATCAGACCACAAAGATTTATATCTAAATTTTGTTTTCTTCCTGATAATATCCCATTGTCTTTTTTTTGCATCATATTCTGCAGTCAATTCTGAAAATATTGATTCAACAGTGTCTCTTGCAAAAACCCATTTGCTTTCTACATTTGATGGATCAATGGGGTAAACCTCAATAATACCGTCATCTCGTATCACATTAATACTTTCTGGATGGAAATTGTCAGAACAAACATCGCCAAAGCCTATAATTTTTCCATTTTTTACGAAAATAGGATAAAAACAGTTTGCCGCTGATTCTCGTAGGTGATTCTTTCCAGATGATACATTACGTAACGGTCGAACATCTGGCTGTGATTCCCGCATTCTATCTTCTCTATCTTCAAGTCCAATTAATGATTGATTTTGAGGGAAGACAAAATGTGCAAATTCATGTGTGAATGAAAAATTATTACCTTGTTGTCCTGTTGGATTGTGTACAATTGATATAATAGCATCTTCACATAATGGGAATGCATCATCATATATCAAAGCCAGCCTTGAATTTTCAATTTCATCAATTGCAGTAACATAGACAAATTTCTTATCAAGCATTATCTTTGAAGCATTTATTCTTCCAAGAATAAGAGAAAGCCACGAGGAGTGTTTATATGTGTTTTTATATAAAATCTCACTTGACTGAGCATTATACGGCGGATCAATATACACACATTTCACCTGCTCCCGATATCGCTCTTGTAAAAGATTCAGTGCTTGAAAATTTTCCGAATGAATCAG
>DPAC01000114.1:0-583 GCA_003517675.1 Porphyromonadaceae bacterium
GCAGCCTCCGGCAAGGTGAAGCCCAACAGCACCGCACCGAGAAGCACCGAGAAGATGCCCAACTGCGCTGCTCCACCAAAGAAGGAGAGCTTCAGGTTGCGCAACATGGGACCGAAATCGGTCAGCACCCCCACCCCCATGAAGATGATGGGAGGCAGGATGCCGGTCTTGATCAGGGCAAAATAGAGTAAGTTCATGATGCCATGCTTGTCGGCAATATCGAGTAGGCTCATATAGCTGCCATCGGCGTTGTGTACCAGAGATGAATCAACGATGCCCAGTCCTGCCCCCGGCAGGTTGGCCAGCAGCACACCAAATCCGATAGGCACCAGCAGCAGCGGTTCATACTGTTTCTTGATACCCAGGTAGAGCAGCACAAAGGCGATCAGCCACATCAGGATGGTCTCCCAGCCCATGGTGCTGAACCCGGTCATCTCCGCGATATTGGAAAAGATATCACCCATGCCTATTGCAGTTTAACCAGTATGTCATCCTCATCGACCGAGGCCCCGTTCTCAAAGCAGATCTCAACCACCTTGCCGCTCACTTCTGCCGTGACGGCATTGTAGGTTTTCATCGACTC
>DPAC01000114.1:924-3267 GCA_003517675.1 Porphyromonadaceae bacterium
CAAACTCCTCGTTGTCCACTTTCACCACCAGCTGCTTCGGCATAAACGGGTGACCCTCTGCGGCGGGTGTGGCGGGAGTAGCAGGTGTAGCAGCTACCACGGTTGTAGCTGCGGGGACTTTTGTCTCAGCCTTTCGCTTCGCCAGGTCGTCCTCAAAGGCTTTCTTGGCTTCACCCGACTTATAGGCACGGTACTGCGCGGGGTGCATCGCCAGTTCGAACAGCTCCTCCTCATCCTGACCCAGCTCCCAGTTGTGCTGTTTCATCTCGGCACGGAACGTATCCAGCGCATCGGGATAGAGATCCTGCGGGTTGCCGTTGTAAAACGCCCGTCCCTGCTCCTTCGCCATCGCCACAATCTCGGGCGCCGGCTCACCGGGCAGCTTGCCCGACTTGCCCAGGATCATGTCCCAGATGTTGTCGGCAATCATCGACCAGCGTTCCTTACCTTTCTCCAACTGTAGCACATTCATCAGTGCCAGGTTCTTCACATACTGACTGTAAGGAGTTACCAGTGGAGGATAACCCACCTTGGGCCATACATAAGTCACCTCATCGAACAACTTGATCAGCAGGTCATCCTGCGTCAGCTCCGGCTGTCCATTCTTCACCTTCCATCGGTTCAAAGAGGCCAGGTTATTTTCCAGGTCGGCCATCAGGCTGCCCATCATACCTCCGGGCAAACCTGGACCAATCAGCAGCGAATTCATCAACCTGTTCTTTGGGTCGATGTAGTAGCCCAGGAAATCATCGATATATTTCTGTGTCAACGAACGCACTTTCATATAGGCTTTCATGTTGATATCCGGCACTTTGAAGCCTGCATCCTTCAGCATCGCCTGCACCGCCAGCAGGTCGGCATGACCCGTACCCCAGGAAAGCGGTTCCATCGCCACGTCGATATACTCCGCCCCGGCGTAGGCAGACTCCAGGATGGAGGCCATCTGAAAGCCGGGACCGGCATGACCGTGGTAAGTGACCGGAATATCGCCATGCTTCTTCTTGATCTGTTTGATGATCTTTCCAATGCTGGCGGGACGCCCTATACCTGCCATATCCTTGATACAGATCTCATCTGCACCCATCTCAATCAGCGTATCGGCCAACGCGTTGTAATACTCCACCGTATGTACCGGAGAGACGGTAAGGCAGAGCGCTGCCTGAGAAATCATACCGGCCTCTTTGGCGTAACGGATGGAAAGCTCCAGGTTACGCGGATCGTTGAGTCCATCAAACGACCGGGCAATATCGGTGCCCTGTTTCTTCTTGACCTGGAACATCAGGCGCCGCACATCAGATGGTACCGGACTCATCCGGATGCCGTTCAGCCCCCGTTCCAGCATATGGGTCTGAATGCCTGCTTCGTTAAAGGGTTGTGTCCAGTCGCGAACCGACTTGTTTGGGTTTTCGCCGAACAGCAGGTTGATCTGCTCGAATCCCCCTCCGTTGGTCTCCACACGGGCGAAACAACCCATCTCGATGATCGCGGGAGCCACCTCCGTGAGTTGCTCCACCGTCGGGACATACTTACCCGATGACTGCCACATGTCTCTGTAAAGGAGACTAAATTTAATCTCTTTTGCCATAAATATTTGTTTGATTTATTTTTGGTTTCATCTCTTCTCAATGGTGTCAACCCTCCCGCTTCCGCGGGTGATCACATCCACCACAGCCGCTATGGCGGCCACTTTTTTGGTATTGACCAACTTGCCTGACAGGTTGCTGTCTCCGGTTCTTTTGTCGTCCGGAATGAACCGATTGGTCAGGTTTATCACCAGGTTACCGATTACAACCACAAGACAGAGAATGATAACCACAGTAACCATTCCCACTGCCAATAGCCCCAAAGCCTCATTCAAATTTTCCATATAAACCTGTTTTTTTGATTTTCACACAATGATAACCCGATAACCTGATTGATCACAATAGGACGGAATTAACATAAGCATGCAATTTTCGAAAGTCAAAATTACAGAAAAAATTCTATTTTATGCACAAAAAAAGGGAAATTGAGCAAATTAAGGTTCTTTTATTTGATTTTAAACCAGATGGATCATTGTTCCAATCAGACTTACCCGCTCTTTTCCTGCAGTTTGTGCTCAACATCTCAATACTCGTCCCTGGTGTGATTTATTTTCAACAGCTTCATCAGTTCCACCACCACGATGGGAACCAGCGACAATCCGCCCACATAGAGCCAATGGGTGCTATCCATCGCCACCACTCCGAAGAGGTTCATCATACCGGGAATCAGCAGTACGGCAAGCAGCAGCAGTGCGGACAAGGAGATGGCTCCCAAAAGTGATTTGTTGCTCCACAGACTGGTACGGAAAGAAGAACGTTT
>DPAC01000111.1:0-2562 GCA_003517675.1 Porphyromonadaceae bacterium
CCCCTCTCCCTACCCCACTCTCTTCCGATCTCCCGAGGAGACCGAAGTCCAGTGGTTGCCAACCGGGTAGGTTGGGATGGTCAGCGGTGTCCAGGAGGCTGAAGTGGGGTCGCCTGAGCTGTAGTTTGAGGAGATCCAGAGTGTCTGGTCGTTGCTCATGTTGTCGGCATAGTTGATCACATGGTCGAATGTGAGGGTTGCTCCGGTTGCACTGCTCAGGTCGATGGCGGGGCTGATCAGCCAGCTTTCAGATGCTTTTGCTCCACTGATATATGCGCTGGCTTTCATGTAGCCGTTGTTGTCCCATTTCCAGACATAGCTCCCTCCTTCGGGAAGCAGCACATCGTAGATGGTGAAATCTCCCTGGCTTGAAGCAAAGCTCTCCTCCAAGAATGTTCCAGTCACGGGTGTTTCCTCCCCTTCATCGGGTGTCAGGTCAATCGGTTCACCTCCCGGATTTCCTTCAACCCAGTCGGTGATGGTGGCGTTCGGATTCAGGGCAGTCAACCCGGCGGTGGAGAGGTTCAGCTGGTAGCTGTACTGCGTGGCAGAGGCCAATGTGATGTTGTTCATGGTGAAGCGGAAAGTCATCCCGTTCACCGTGAAGAAGAAAGGCGTCGTGCCCATCTCCTGCCCCGGGGGAAGAATGGCCGATGCGGTGACCGATCCGTCGTCATGATGCACGAGGCGCAGATTCACCGGCTGGCGTGTGTTGCCGAGGGTGAAAGTCCCGCTGCTCAGGTCGAAAGTGCCGTCCACCAGCAAGTTGCCGGAGGTGACGGTCAATCCCTCGAGGGAGCTGACCCCCTCACCTGGAGTGATGGTGAAGAGCAGTTGTGAGAGCATGTGATTGAAGTTGAGGTTCACCAGCGGATTGGATTCATCTGCTCCTACAGCGTTGTTGGAGTAAAGCAGGTCGATGGCTGCGGGCGATGACTGGTCGGCCACGTTCACCGGAAAGCTGTAGTTGGTGATGGTTTCACGATAGGGATAATAGGCCACGAAGTCGATCCTGTCAGCCGGGTCCAGGAAGTAGATCCCTTCGCTGGCAGCTTGAAACAGGCCGTCGGCGGTGGCGGTGGTATATTTGATGTTTTCCCTTGCATGGTAAATACCTTCCGGCAATGTGGTGCCGCTGATGAGGGCATAGACGCCGATGGCGTCGCCCTGTTCCCAGGTGGTGCCGGTGGCACGTGTCTGCTGTGGCGCACCGATGGTGGCGTAGAACTTCAGTCTGTTCCCAATTTCCAGCGGATTTTCCGGATAATCATCCGTACTGCATGCCGCCATCATCATCAGGGCGGCCAAGATCAGGGTGTAAGGCTTGAAATGTTTCATCTTATTTATTTTTTATGTGGTTGTTTTAATTCATCGTAGGTATGGTTATCTGCTCCCGGGAAATTTTTTGTTGTGTCCTTCGATCCAATGTGTGAAGATGAAGATGGGGTCGGCATCGATGTTGCCGATCGCTCTCTACTCCGCCCCTGGTACACTTGCTGTGAGGTTCAGCGAGTAGCTGTAGTGCTTCCCGGATAACAGGGTCTCTGCTGCCGGGCTCCAGTGGTACTGCTTGCCATCGGCCAGCAGAATCTGCACAGACAGCGCATCTGCCTGTTGCCCCGGTAGCAGGATGGCTGTGGCCACTGCGCGGTTGTTAGCTGCATCGATGCTGATCACCGGGGTGATGCTACTGCTGGTTGTGCCGGCAGTAACGGTGCTGGTGGCAAGGTTCATGCTGCCCTCTGTCAGCACGTTGTCGATGATAAGCGTGGCACCCTCCAGTAACAGGCCCTCATCAGCGGTGAGCGTCAGCTCGAACCGGGAGAGGCTGTGGGTGAAGGTAAGGGGTACCGAAGGGTTCGCCTTGGTTTGTCCCGTTGCGGTGGCATACATCAGATCGATGGCCGACAGTGGTGTCTGTTGCGACAGATCGATCGCCAGTTGGTAGTCGCTGCTGACAGCGGTGCTGTAAGGGTAATAGGCTACGAAGTCGATGGCGCTGCCGTCAGCCGGGAAACGGATGGGAGTCATTGCTGGGGTGAAGAGACCAGAGGTGCCATCCACATTGTTTTCATAGGCAATGTTGGCTTTCGCGTCATAAACGGCATCTGTTGACAGGGGCATCCCCTCTCTCAGTGCAAAGATTCCAATGAGGTCTCCGGCCTCCCACCTGTTGCCAGTGGCTCTTGTTGTCTCCTGGCTACGGGTAGTAAAGATCGCCTCCACACTCTCTGCGGTTATTGTTGCCTCTTGAACCTCCTCTTTTGAGCAGGAGCTGAGCAGCAGCGCTATTCCTGCCAGAGGTAACATCATTTTTCCAAATGTGAGCATATTTGTCAATATTTAATAATGAATCGTTTTTGAAATCCTCAATTCCATTTGCCAAGGCTCTTTTGTCTCTTCACCTCTGTTGCCACTTCCGCAGGCAGCCCACTGAAGAAGGTGAATCCGGTCTCCTGTTCCAGCTCCTCCACCGACAGCACACTCCTGATGTAATCGATGCCGGTAGCTCGGTTCTCCATCTTGAATGCGATAGATGTATACTCTCCGTTCAGCTTGTTC
>DPAC01000111.1:2855-5046 GCA_003517675.1 Porphyromonadaceae bacterium
TTCTCCTCCAGGTCGCTCCAGGTGGAGCTGTTCATCTCGCTGTTTTGTGCCACCATGTTGGTGAAGTAAAAAGTGGTTCTGTTCAGGTTGCGGCTGGCACTGCGGCTGGCACTCGGCAGCATGTGTCCCCTGCTGACCGTTCGGGTCTGCCAGCCGGAGAAGAGGTCCGGCTGATAATTTATGGGTATGAGTGGGTCATATTGCCAATCATCCGTCCGGTTACCAGAAAGCATGTAGGTGGGGTGGAGCGGATATGCCACCCATACCGGGTAAGTTTCCCTGGTGTCGAAATGGATGGTGTAGTTCCTTGCCTCACCCGAGGCATTGCTGTTGTTGAGCCAGCTGAGATCACTGACCATATGGGTCACCTGGTAGCTGTAGGGCGAGAAGCTTCCGGAAGCAGGCACCGGTGTCTCCATGTAGATCCGACTGGGCGGTCGTTCACCATCTTCCGGATCGGTGGGAATCACCGGCGGGGGTGTAAAGTTTACCGGGCGCAGGTTGTAAACCTCCCCGCTGTTGGTAGCGGTCAGCGGCGTCGTAACCCGTATATTCTCCGTCTCAAGCTCCACGCCGTAGGTGTAGATGTAATTCTCTTTTTGAATCAGGGGGATGTTCCACTTGTAGGCAACTTCATCTATCATGATGGTCAGTTCCACGCTGCTGCTCTGAGAGGGGAGCAGCACCCCCCGGATGATCCATTCATTTCCGCTGTTGGTAACCTCCAGCGGGATGATCCCGCGGCTTCCCTCATCGATCGTCAGTGCTCCTTCTCTCAGGGAGAGAGAGCCTTTCGTATAACCTTCGAGATGGGCCTCCAGATTGCCGGTGCGCATGGATTCATCTGCCATACGAAGACGTATGTAGATTCGTTGCAACACGTGGTTAAAGTCCAGTCTGTTAAGCATTTCTTTGCTGGCGGCACTCATTCCTTTCAGGTTGTTGCTGTAGAGGATGTTATGGGAATTGGAAGTGAGGTCGATGGGGAGTGTGTTGCCGGTCAGCTCCTGGGTGTAGGGATAGTAGGCGATGATGTTGAATGATCCGCTACCCGTGGGATAGTAGATGGGAGTTGTGGAGCTGAAATAACCTGCGCCGTTGGTGCTGTAAGGGATGTTGCGATGAGCGATATTTCCTTCGGCAAATACACCGATTTCATCGCCCTCTTGCCACTGCATGGTAGCCTCCGCGGGCATCGATTCCGCCTCGATGATCCGTGAGGAGAAGGCGAGTTGGGTGTCAGATTGTCCAGAGATATCGCGATCATCATCACATCTTGCTACGATAAAGGACAGAAAGAGTAACAAAAAGAAGGGTTTCTTCATTTTTTTAAGGATACTATTGGTTACTAATCGTTGATCGATGCCGTAAAAATAAAAAATAATATACGGAACAACAAAATTTTTTTTGGTTTTTTACATTGCTTTTTTCCCCTGATTGGCACAGCGTCCATCCGCTTTTTGGCAGACAATGAGGGTAGCCTTTTTCATTAAAGAGTATCCGTGATTTTTTAAGAAACCAAATCTGGGACAAAATCCGGGTGGGTAATCCTATTTTTATTAAATTTGTGAACCCGGTAAATCTATCGGGCTCATTTTAAAAAAACAGAATATGAGAACAATCATCATTTGGATCTCCCTTATCTTTTTCTCTGCAACTTCTCTTTCATCCCAGAACAGGAATGTATCTTCGTTAAATATTGCCACCTTTAATATCCGGATGGATACCCCAAAAGACAGCCTGGATGCATGGAGTCACCGCAAAGAGATGGTAAATGGTCTGATTCGCTTTCATGATTTCGACATTTTCGGTATACAGGAGGGATTTCACCATCAGATCATGGATATCCTGGAACCCGGGACTTATGCTTACGTGGGTGTAGGTCGTGATGATGGGAAAGAAGCTGGCGAGCATTCTGCCATCATTTACAAGAGAGAAAGATTTCTGGTTTTGGATAAGGGGGATTTCTGGTTTTCCGAAACACCCGATATTCCCGGAAAAGGATGGGATGCAACCTGTTGTAACCGAATCTGTTCATGGGCAAAGTTTAAAGATGTTGCATCCGGTAAAGAGTTTTATTTCTTTAATGTTCACTATGATCATCAGGGAAAAGAAGCCCGCAGACAATCATCGCTCTTGTTGATGAAAAAAATCCGTCAGATCGCCAAAGGTTATCCCGTAATTTGTACCG
>DPAC01000161.1:0-651 GCA_003517675.1 Porphyromonadaceae bacterium
GAGTGTGAGGCAATGCAGGAGAGGGGTATTCACTGTGCCACATCGCAGGATGCTGAAATGAGCCAAAAAGAGAGTCCAATAGAGAAATTGTTAAGATCTGAAAATTTATAAATCCGTTACAATGAAGAATTCTACTCCTTACATCGTCAGCGGTGTGCTGGCGGTTGCCCTTGTCATTCTTTACATCCTGCACTTCACTGACGGCAAATCCTCCGGTAACAGCTCCGGTAATGATCTCTCCATGTTGTTGAACGACTCGTCGGTGACCCTGCCTATCGCCTATGTGAATGTGGATTCGCTCCTGATGAACTACAACTTTGCGAAAGATCTGAATGAATCTCTGTTACGGAAAGAGGAGAGCACCCGTGCCACCCTCAACCAGCGGCAGAACCAGATCAATTCGGCTGCCCAGGAGTTTGAACGCAAGCTGCGCAACAATGCTTTCCTGAGCCAGCAAAGAGCGCAGCAGGAACAGGAACGGATTTTGCAGATGAACCAGGAGTATCAGCAACTGGCCGAGCGTCTCACGCAGGAGTTTATGCTGGAGCAGCAGAAGCTGAATATCCAGATGGAGGATACCATCAAAGCAAGGATGATTGAGTTCAGCAAGGATAAGCCTTATGAAATTATTTTCAGCAACCGCACCACCAG
>DPAC01000161.1:1029-3312 GCA_003517675.1 Porphyromonadaceae bacterium
GAAGCTGTTCATCCCATCCCTTTTGCCAATGAGCATAGGGATGCGGTGGAAAATGAAATTCCCATGAGATTTGGATAATCGTGACCGATTGTCTATTTTTGTAGCAAAATGTAAGCATATTCTATCATTGTTCTAAATTGTTCCTTATGTTGGTTTTTAGCGTTGTTGAGATAATCAGTGCTTTTTTGGTTTTGTTCGCCATTATTGATGTAACCGGTTCCGTGCCCATCTTTTTGAATCTGAGGAGCCAGAACAAGTCTATCAACCCGGGGAAAGCCGCTTTCTATTCGCTGATCATTCTGATAGGTTTTCTCTTCGTAGGTGAGTGGATCCTGAAGCTCTTTCAACTCGACATATCGGCATTTGCGGTGGCTGGGGCTATTGTTTTGCTGATCCTCTCCATTGAGATGATTTTTGGTGTGGAGATCTTCAAGAACGACAGTACCAATTCCGACAACTCTTCGACATTGTTCCCGGTTGTGTTTCCCCTTATCGCCGGCCCCGGGAGCTTTACCACCCTTCTCTCCATGCGAGCAGAGTACCATGCCTTCAACATTATCCTGGCAGTCCTCCTCAATATGCTGATCGTTTACCTGGTGCTGCGCTACCTCGACCTGGTGAAGAAACTTCTGGGTGAGAGCGGTGCCTATATCCTCCGCAAGTTCTTTGGCGTAATCCTGATGGCCATCTCTGTAAAGCTGCTCACATCCAACCTGAGTGAGCTGATTGCCACAGTGAACGCAGGCGGAGCCTGATTCATCTTCACGACGAGGAGCGCTTCTCTTTCGTTATTATCCTTTAACCTAACTTTCCCGTTTCAAGCCCTCTGATTCGCAAAAAAAATGTATCTTTGCATGCAGATTTTTCATCCGAACTGTTTTTGGTATCATCTTATCAGATAATTGTTTAGCATACTACACAATAATTACTATAAAAATTCAACAACATGAGAATCGTAAGTATTTCAGGAAGAGAAGTGTTGGACTCGAGGGGGAATCCAACCGTGGAAGTAGATGTATTGACTGAGTCGGGTGCATTTGGTCGTGCTGCCGTTCCTTCCGGTGCCTCAACCGGTGAGAACGAAGCGCTTGAGCTGCGTGACGGCGACAAGAGCCGTTACATGGGTAAGGGCGTGCTGAAAGCCGTTCACAATATCAATGAGGTGATCGCCCCTGCATTGATGGGCATGAATGTACTGGAGCAGACCAGTATCGATGCCAAGATGCTGGAGCTGGATGGTACCAAAACCAAGTCGAACCTGGGTGCCAACGCACTGCTGGGCGTATCGCTGGCCGTAGCAAAAGCGGCTGCTGATTACCTGGGCCTTCCTCTCTATCGTTATATTGGAGGTACCAACACCTACGTACTGCCTGTTCCCATGATGAACATCATCAATGGGGGGTCACACTCAGACGCTCCCATCGCGTTTCAGGAGTTTATGATTCGTCCCGTGGGTGCCACCTCTTTCAGAGAAGGTCTCCGGATGGGTGCCGAAGTGTTTCACGCACTGAAGAAGGTGTTGCATGACAAGGGATTGAGCACCGCAGTGGGTGATGAGGGTGGATTTGCTCCCAACCTGTCCGGCGGGACCGAAGAGGCTTTGGAATCGATTCTCACTGCCATCAGGAATGCCGGTTACGAGCCGGGCAAGGATGTGATGATTGGTCTCGACTGCGCCGCTTCTGAGTTTTACAAGGATGGTGTTTATGACTACTCCAAGTTTGAAGGTGTGAATGGTAAGAAAAGGAGCCGGGAAGAGCAGGTGGCTTACCTTGAAGAATTGATTACCAAATATCCGATCGACTCGATTGAGGATGGCATGGACGAAGGCGACTGGGATGGTTGGAAACTGCTCACCGACAAGATTGGCGACAGATGCCAGCTCGTAGGTGATGACCTGTTCGTGACCAATGTGGAGTTCCTGGCGAAAGGTATCAAGCTGGGATGCGCCAACTCGATCCTGATCAAGGTGAACCAGATCGGTACGCTGACCGAGACGCTGAATGCCATCGAGATGGCGCACCGTCACGGTTATACCAGTGTGACTTCACACCGCTCCGGTGAAACGGAAGATGCAACCATTGCCGATATCGCAGTGGCAACCAACGCCGGACAAATTAAGACCGGTTCACTGAGCCGTTCCGACCGTATGGCCAAGTACAACCAGCTGCTTCGCATCGAAGAGGAGCTGGGCGACCGCGCCGTGTATGGTTACAGGAAAATCAAATAATGTGATTGATCAGATCACTTCAGAAGAAACCATCCGTCGGGGTGGTTTTTTTT
>DPAC01000147.1:0-486 GCA_003517675.1 Porphyromonadaceae bacterium
TATGAAAACCCATGGCTCTCTCCCTCTGGTGAGATTGCCAATGATACGATAGAAGGAACCAGTTTTCAGTTGCCACACACTTTCGGTCTGGGGTTCACCTACAGCACCGGTCGTTTGCTGATTGGGCTGGATGGTACCTATCAGATGTGGAAGGAGCTGGAGTATCCCGGATTGCTCGATGGTCTCACTCCTAAGGATCGTTTCAATGACGTGATCCGCATCAACACCGGAATGGAATATGTAATAGATCCGCTGAGTCAGAACTTTTTTCACCGAATTCGCTTCAGGGGCGGGGTGTCATACGCTAACGCCTATACCAACTTTTCTGTTGTGGACCCTGTGAGTGGTTTAAGTGCCGGGATGGGCAGTTACAGTGAATATGGGGTGAACGTGGGGTTGGGGTTACCGTTTCGTGACTACATGAGTGGCCATGTCTCCATGCTCAACATCGGCTTTGGCTATTCCAGACAGCAGCCAGATGCCAGT
>DPAC01000147.1:830-3054 GCA_003517675.1 Porphyromonadaceae bacterium
ATATGAAAAAATTATTGTTATCAGGATTTGCGGCTCTCCTGCTGGTGGCAGGAGCCAGCGCCCAGGAAGCAGGTTATGATCCGGTAAATGCACCTTTTGGCCACGGAGAAGATAGCATCAGATGCCGGGAGAACCTGAGTCTTATGCAGACAGCTGCCAAGGCAGAAGCCTATGAGAGTGCTTTGGGACCCTGGAATGAGGCTTATGAAAACTGTCCTGCCTCCAGCAAGAATATTTATATTTACGGGCCACGCATCTTCAAAGCTCTTTATGCCGCTGAAACTTCAGAAGCCAAGAAGAAAGAGTATCTTGATAAGGTGATGGAGATCTATGACACCCGAATGAAATATTTTGGTCATGAAGATGCCAGGGGAACCATCCTGGCATACAAAACCTACGATTATATGGAGCTGATGGGTGAAAAGACCGATCAGAAGGTGGTCTACGACTGGCTGGGTGAAGCGGTGAATGAGATGAAAGAGCAGATGTATCCGCTAGATGCCTATTCCTACTACATGGTTGCTTCACTGAGTCAGTACCTCACTGACAATTCAAAAAAAGATCAGTACATCAGCGACTATTTCCAAGTGGTAGAATATGTGGATCAGGCCATTGCCAATTACAAGGCAGCCGGTGATCAGTCTAACGTCGATTACCTGGGAATGGTGAAAGAGGGTATCGTGAAAGCGTTTGTGGCCAGTGGTGCCGGAGACTGTAAGACCCTCAATGAATATTACGCCGACAAGGTGGAACCCAACAAATCGGACAAGGCGTTCCTGAATGAGGTGCTCAATGCGCTTTCATCGGTGGGATGTTCCGAATCGGATCTCTATTTCACTGCATCAGAGTATCTTTATATCCTGGAACCATCTGCCAGTGCTGCACTGGGATTGGCTAACAAAAGCCTGCGTGATAAGGATTACGACACCGCAGTGAAGTATTACAGCGAAGCGGCCAAACTGGAAACCGATAAGATTAAATCGTCGGACTACATGATGCAGCTTGCCGGTATCTTCTCCAACCAGCGTAACTTTGTCCGTGCCCGTTCGGCTGCCTACGAAGCATTGGAGTACAATCCCAATAACGGAGAGGCCTACATCCTGATTGCCCAGCTCTATGCCAGCTCGGCCAACAACATCTTCTCCGAGCCGGAAAAGGCGGGACTGGTCTATTGCGCTGCTGTGGACAAGCTGCAAAAAGCCCGTTCGGTTGATCCCAGCGTGGCTGGGAAAGCCAATAGCCTGATCAACCGTTATTCGGCAGCTTACATGGACACCGAGACCGCTTTCATGATGGGTATCAAAGCCGGCGACACGATCCATATTCCCGGCTGGATCAATGAATCTACTACGGTACGTTTGCGATGATAACTGAATTACAAAGGAAAAAGTGTTGAACAAACAACACAACATACGACTCAAAGAGCACATAACAATCATTGTTTCAATGGTTGTTATGTCGCTTTTTTTCGTTTCCTGTCAAGACAAAGATGAGAATCTGGTGCCTTTCAGCTACGACCCGGAGCAGGTGCCGACTATGATCACCGATTCAGTCACTACGTTGATTTCCGACTCCGGCATCACCCGTTACAAGCTGGTGGCGGATGAATGGTGGGTGTTTGAGAAGGCTGCCGATCCCTACTGGTATTTTCCCAAGGGCATTTATCTGGAGCGATTTACGCCTGACTTCAGCATCGAAGCGACAGTCAAGGCCGACACAGCCTGGTATTACAGCAAGAAAGATCTCTGGAGGTTGAAAAAGAATGTACATGTGGAGAACATGAAAGGAGAGATCTTCGACAGTGAAGAGTTGTACTGGGATCAGAAGAACGAAAAGGTTTACTCAGAGAGCTATATTGTCATCAAGCAGGGGGTGACCGAGATCAGGGGTTACGGCTTTGAGTCGAATCAGTCGATGACCAACTATCGCATCTTTCGTCCTCATGACGCTAAGCTTCCTTTCAGCGACCGGCCCGTTACCGATTCGCTCCAGACTCCTGCAGATAGTTCCCTGGCGCTCACTCCGGATCAACCTCAGGAGTTGCACATCAAAGAGGCGAAACCATGACACCATCTTTCACCATTGTATGGCTGGTTGTCAGCCTGCTGCTCTCCCTTTTTTTCTCTGGCAGCGAGGTTGTCTATCTCTCTTCCGACAAGCTGAAGTATGTGGTGAACAGTCAGCAGCCGGGTCAATGGCAATACCTCTGCAACACGCTGTTTGG
>DPAC01000120.1:0-5667 GCA_003517675.1 Porphyromonadaceae bacterium
ATTGGCCCACGGCATTGAGACCAACAAACGCAACTTCACCCGTTTCTTTATCCTGGCGGGTGAGGAGATGCTGCGTGAAGTGCAGAAGAACAATCACATCAACAAGTCATCGCTGGTGTTTGACCTTCCACATAGTGAAGGATCATTGTCGAAAGTGTTGTCGGTCTTCTCATTTTATGGGATCAACCTGACCCGTATTCAGTCGCTTCCCATCATTGGCAGCGAATGGGAGTACCAGTTCTACATTGATCTCACCTTTACCGATTATCAGCGCTACAGACAGTCTATTGATGCCATCACCCCACTGATCAGTAACCTGAAGGTGCTTGGCGAGTACAGGGAAGAAAAAAATTCCGGAGAGAAGTAATGGAAAGAAACAAGCAAACAATGAAAATGATTGAACCTGCTGCACATATCAAGGCAATTCAAGAGTATTATTTTTCAGTGAAACTGGCTGAGGTAGCACGTATGAATGCCGATGGGCTGGATGTGGTGAGCCTTGCAGTGGGAGCACCTGACCGGATGCCGTCGCAAGAGACCATCGATACGCTCTGTGAAAGCGCCCGCCAGCCAGACGTGCATGCCTATCAGCCCTATACCGGTATACCGGAGTTGCGGAAAGCATACGGTGACTGGTACAAGCGATTCTATGGTGTGGAGCTGCAACCTGCAGAGGTGTTGCCACTGATCGGCTCCAAGGAGGGTATCCTGCACATTTCGATGACATTCCTTAACTTTGGCGATGCCGTACTGGTCCCCAATCCCGGTTATCCTACCTACCGTTCCGTGTCACAGCTGCTGCGCGCGGAGGTGAGGGAGTATGACCTGCTGGAGGAGAAAGGGTGGGAGCCCGATTTTCAAGCACTGGAGCAGATGGATCTGAGCCGGGTGAAGCTGATGTGGGTCAACTATCCCAATATGCCTACCGGCGCCAATGCCACACGAGAGCTCTTCGAAAAACTGGTGGCATTCGGCAGGAAGCATGACATCGTGATCTGTCACGACAATCCCTACAGCTTTATCCTGAACGACCGGCCATTGAGCATTTTGTCAGTGCCCGGCGCCATGGAGACCTGTATCGAACTGAACTCGCTGAGCAAGTCACACAACATGTCGGGATGGCGCATGGGCATGTTGGCCTCCAATGCGCAGTTTGTGCAGTGGGTGCTCAAGGCAAAAAGCAACATCGACAGCGGTCAGTTCAAGCCGATGCAGCTGGCAGCTGTTGCTGCTCTCTCCAACAGCGACGAGTGGCATGCGGAGATGAACCGGATCTACCGTGAGCGGCGTGGCTGGGCCGGGATGATCATGCAACTGCTCGGCTGCAGCTACGATCCGAGCCAGGTGGGACTGTTCGTCTGGGGTAAGCTGCCCGATGAGGTGGTGAGCAGTGAGGCGCTGGTCGATGACCTGTTGCTGCATGCCCGCGTCTTCCTCACCCCCGGTTTCATTTTCGGCAGCAATGGGGAGCGTTTTATCCGCATCTCACTGGGTGCCTCCGTGGAGAAGCTGCAGGAGGCCTACAGGCGGATAAAGGAGTACATGGGGAGGTAGGATTTGGAAATTGGGATGTGAAATTTGAAGATCGTTCATTTATTGTTTTAAAGAAATATAACAACCGATAGATATGGAATTCGAATCAATTTTATTGCCGGGCATTGATGCAAAAAGACCGCTGGTGATTGCGGGACCCTGCAGTGCCGAGACTGAAGAACAGGTGATGACCACTGCCAAAGAGCTGGCGGCAGTGGGAGTGAAGATCTTCCGGGCCGGGGTGTGGAAACCACGCACCAAGCCCGGTGGCTTTGAAGGGGTTGGGAGCCCTGCACTCAAATGGTTGATGCAGGCGGAGAAGGAGACCGGCATGTACATGGCTACCGAGGTGGCTACTGAGAAACATGTTTACGAGGCGTTAAAGTATGGGGTGGATATGCTCTGGATAGGGGCCCGTACCGTTGCTAACCCTTTTGCCGTACAGGAGATTGCCGACACCCTCAAGGGGGTGGATATCCCTATCCTGATCAAAAACCCGGTAAATCCCGACCTGGAGCTCTGGATCGGCGCACTGGAAAGACTCTACAACGCGGGTATCCGCAGGCTGGGGGTGATTCATCGTGGCTTCAGCACCACCGACAAGACCATCTACCGTAACATCCCCCAATGGCACATCCCCATTGAGTTGAAGCGGCGCTTCCCCACCCTGCCGATGATCTGCGATCCGAGCCATATCGGCGGTGATCGCAACCTGATCTTTAAGATCAGCCAGCAGGCGATGGATCTGAACTACTCGGGACTGATCATCGAGTCGCACTGCTCTCCCGATGAGGCCTGGAGCGATAAGGCTCAACAGATCACTCCCGCTGCACTGAAGGAGATCCTCAACACCATCGTGATCCGTGATACGGTGCAGACCACCGAGGATCTCTCGGTGCTGCGTGACCAGATCGACGACCTGGACAATGAACTGCTGCAACTGCTGGCCAAGCGCATGCGTGTATCCCGCGAGATAGGACAGTACAAGCTGGAACATGACATGCCAATTTTGCAGACACAGCGCTATGACCAGATTCTGACCGACCGTGCTTACCAGGGTGAGCGGATGGAGATGTCGGGCGATTTCGTAAAGAAAGTGCTGGAGGCAATCCACTCAGAGTCGGTACGCCAGCAGATGGTCATCATGGAGAGGGAGAAGAATCATACCCCTCTGACGGAGGAGAACCAGCAAATATAAAAAGCAGAAAAAAGATGAAAATATTAATTCTTGGTGCCGGCAAGATGGGATCCTTCTTTGCCGATGTGCTCAGTTTCGACCACGAGGTAGCGGTGCTCGACATCGACCCGAAGAAGCTGCGATTCATCTACCATACAGAGCGGATGACCAATCCGCAGGAGGTGGAGGCATTCGCACCGGAGCTGGTGATCAATGCCGCTACACTGAAATATACCATTCCCGCCTTTGAGTCGGTGCTGCCCTATCTGCCACAGACCTGTATCCTGAGCGACATTGCTTCGGTAAAAACTGGTCTGGAAGAGTTTTACAGGGAACGTACCCGTCCTTTTGTTTCCACACACCCCATGTTCGGGCCCACTTTTGCCAGCCTGAGCGACCTGAGTAGCCAGAGTGCCATCATCATTGCCGAGTCGTCGCACCTGGGTAAGGTCTTCTTCCGTGATCTATACCGTCATCTGAAGTTGAATGTGTTCGAGTATTCATTCCGGGAGCATGACGAAACCATCGCCTATTCACTCTCCATCCCCTTTGCCTCCACTCTGGTATTTGCCTCGGTGATGAAACATCAGGATGCACCGGGGACCACCTTCAAGAAACATATGAATATTGCACAGGGATTGCTTTCAGAAGATGATTACCTGCTCACCGAGATCCTCTTCAATCCCTACACACCGGGTCAACTGATTCATATCCGGGAGAAGCTCAAGGAGCTGCTCACCATCATTGAACAGAAAGACAGTGCCGGTATGAAAGTCTTTCTGAAACAGGTGCGGGAGAATATCAGCTGAGGGTCTTGAAAACTGTTATTCCTCTGCATAGATGCGAATGATCTTCGCATCTTGTCTGGGGCGACTCTTGTCATCCACCTCAAGCGCTGCGATCTTGTCGATCACCTCCAGCCCTTCGGTCACCTCACCAAAAACGGTATACTCACCGTCCAGATGGTGGGCGCCGCCAACAGTGCTGTAGGCTTCTTTCAACCCCTCCGGCCAGAAGAACTTGCCGGGAGCCTCCTGGTAGAGTGAGTCCACAACGCCCAAAAGCGAATCGAGAAGGGTGTTGAAGCCATGTGGATCACTCTCCTTGAGCTTTGCCAGCTCCTCCTTATGGGGATAATAATGGGTGCGGATGATCTCGTTGCGGATGGGTACGTTGACACTCATCTCCATGCTGTCGAGTCGTCCCCCGGTGTAGACTTTCCCATGTACGATGTAAAACTGGGAGGCATCCGACCGCTTCTGCGGATTTTCGTTGTCTCCCTTGCGTGGGGCTCCCAGTGCTCCTTTCTTGTGAAAGTGATGTTCACGGAACTCAGGCATCAGCTCCATATCGGTGCGTCCGCTGCCGATCTCTGCCCCGGGAGGGGCATTGCGTGAGTCCTGTGAACCACCCTGTATCACGAAATTCTTCACCACCCGGTGGAAAAGGGTGCCGTTGAAGTAACCTTCCCGGATCAGTTGCATGTAATGGTTGCTGTGCCGTGGTGTGTCGTCATACAACCTCGCTTTCATGGTTCCATAGTTGGTCTCGATCACGATGGTTGGGTATCTTGTTTGTGCCTGCAGCAAGACCGCACTGCCCAGGAGTAAAGCAAGGAAAAACCGTTTCATACGATAATATTTTATTCTTTTACATTAATGTCGTATGGAACTCGCAATTATCATGTACTTGTGTGAAAAACATGTTCATGCTCGTTTCATATCTTGTAATTTATTTTCAGTTTGATGTTCGAAGTGCAATGTTTGATGTTCAGGAACCAGGAGCCGGGAAGCTGATCGCAATGAAACGAAGATCCCGATTTATCGTGACAGCTGACTGCTAATTCGGCGCTTTCCGGTAGAGGAACATTGCAATCAGGGTGAAGATGATGTTGGGAACCCATGCTGCAAGGAAGGGGCTCATGCTCCCTTTCACCGCGAAGGTGGAGCTGACCGTCATGAACAGGATGTAGGCCATGCTCAATCCCAGTCCGATGCCGATATTCACCCCCATGCCTCCTTTCACTTTCTTTGCAGAGAGTGAGGCGCCGATCAGGGTGAGGATGAATGCCGAGAAGACATTGGCAATGCGGGAGTGGTACTCGATCTGGAATGCCTGTATGTTTCCCATTCCCCGCTCTTTCTGGCTCTTTACATATCGTCGCAGCTCAGGAGAGGTCATCATCTGCTGGTCGGTATTGGCGATGATAAAGTCGTTCGGCACGATTCGCAGGGTGGTGTCGATCGAGTTGCCCCGGGTGATGGTCTCTTTGTTCCCCTCAAACTGCCTCACCTGGTAGTTGTTGATGGTCCACTGGTATGCCGAGTCGTACCGTATCGACTGCGCCGTGAGGCGCGACACCAGTTGCAGGCTGTCGAAGTGGTCGATGGAGAAGTTGTAACCAGTATTGCTCTTCATGTCGAAATTACCGAAGTAGACGATGGTGCCGGGAGCTACTTGGAACTGGATGTCCTGGTCGCCGGTTTTCCTTTTTTTTGGATCCACGTAGGTCCGCTCAAACTCAATGCGGGTGGCGTTAGCCGGCGGAATGATATAGCCGCCGAAGACAAAGGTGAAGATGGCGATCACCAGTGCCGCCACCATGTAAGGTTTCATCATCCTCCGGAAGCCGATGCCATTGGAAAGGATGGCGATGATCTCCGAGTTGTCGGCCATCTTGGAGGTGAAGTAGATCACCGCCAGGAAGACGAAGAGGGGGCTGAACAGGTTGGTATAGTAGGGGATGAAGTTGAGGTAATAATCGAAGATGATCTGATTCAGCGAGGCATTGTTGGTCATGAACTTATCGATCTTCTCGTTGACGTCGAACACCACCGCGATGGAGATGATCAACGCGATCATGAAGACATAGGTACCCAGAAACTTCCGGATGATGTACCAGTCCAGGCGTTTCAGGTTCAGCAGTGAGAGGATCTTTTTCATAGTCGTCGTGTCAC
>DPAC01000120.1:5957-6962 GCA_003517675.1 Porphyromonadaceae bacterium
ACGAACGACTCGCCATCCTCCTCGAGGGGCGTGAAGTTGTTCTTCCACCTTTCATTGCGCATGTTCATGATGCCCTCCTTGGTGAAGATCTGACCATTGCGGCCGTTGCGGGTGGGCATGATGCAGTCGAACATGTCCACACCCCGTTCAATCGCCTCCAGGATGTTCTCCGGCTTACCCACACCCATCAGGTAGCGCGGTTTATCCTTTGGCAGGATCCCGTTCACCAGCTCCACCATCTCATACATCTTTTCCGTGGGCTCTCCCACCGCCAGTCCCCCGATGGCGTTGCCATCGGCACCCAGCGATGCGGTTTTCTCAGCGGCCCGCCGCCGCAAGTCGCGATAGACACATCCCTGCACGATGGGGAAGAGTGTCTGGCTGTAGCCGTAGGGGCACTCGGTCTCCCTCATGCGGGTGATGCATCGGTCGAGCCACCGTTCGGTCAGCTCGAGCGATTTCTTTGCATAACCGTAGTCAGCATCACCAGGGGTGCATTCGTCGAAAGCCATGATGATGTCGGCACCGATGATGCGCTGGATATCGATCACTTTTTCAGGGGTGAAGAAATGTCTGGATCCATCGATGTGCGACTGAAACAGGGCTCCCTCCTCCGTCAGCATGCGGTTCCCGGTGAGGGAGAAGACCTGGTAACCGCCGCTGTCGGTTAGCATCGGACGGTTCCAGCCGTTGAAACGGTGCAGTCCCCCTGCTGCCCCGATGATCTCCAGGCCGGGACGCAGGTAGAGGTGATAGGTGTTACCCAGAATGATCTCTGCCTTGATGTCCTCTTTCAGTTCGCTGATATGTACCGCCTTGACGCTGCCCACAGTACCTACCGGCATAAAGACAGGTGTTTCCACTTTCCCGTGGTCGGTGGTGATCACTCCTGCCCGCGCATCCGACTTCGGGTCTGTATGTATCAATTGGAAATCCAAATTGTGCCTGTTCTTTGTTTTAAAGCGCAAAGATATATTTTTTGGCTTTATAAACAGAATCGTAATG
>DPAC01000148.1 GCA_003517675.1 Porphyromonadaceae bacterium
TCAAGCACTTCCATGAGTGTTTGTAGACCCCGGATGCTGCGGGGAAATCCACAATATGCATAGAGATGAACCATCGCTTCTTTTACCTCATTCACCGTTAGTCCGGCATCCAACCCTTCGTTCAGTGCTGTTTTTAACTGCTGCAATTCACCTTTTGCCGTGTATGCTGCAATCGGAATCAGGCTTTGTTGCTTTACACTCAACGTATCATTATCTCCTCTCCTATTTTGGGCATTCAGGTTTCCTGTCACACAAAAAACGATCATCAAAACGGTGAAAGCACGAATCATCTTCTCTCTCATTTGCTTGCTATTTATTCTAATAATTCAAGTTTCGTATGCTGCGTATACAGCTAAATATTTACTGAAGTTAGACTATTTCTACGTTCAACAGAGCTAAAACAAGTTTTATCTCTGTGTTCACTGATCGAAATAGTTCGACTGACAATGTTTTGTGATCCATACTAACCGATGCTGGTTCAAATACCTCCTCTCGACTGAATACGAGTCCTGCATTCGGACGCCTTTTCAATCACATCCAGTCTTGCTTTCCTGGGATCGGGTTTGCCAACAATTTTACCATCCGCTTGGATGTCTAAGATTTCTTCTTTTGTAGTATCGTAATTGGGCCATACAGGCAACCCTTCACCATTGGGATTCCCTGTTTTGGCAAAATTGGCCCAGTAGGTGTTCAGGATACGAGCCACTTCTTCATCTACCGCTGTAGTTTCAACAGTACCCCGGCGACTGTTGAGGTTGTTAAAGACATAGGCGATTTCAGCCCCGTGTCCGGCTCCATAGGGCATCCGTTCCCGCATGTTGGCAGGGACATAACCGTAATGGAAGATATAAGCCGGTGTATCACCGGCGGCAAAGATCCTTGCCGCAAAGCGGGCAGGTTCGGCCCACACCCAGTCGGTGTTAAACAATGTTTGTACCTCGGCGAACTCTTTATCCCCCCAAAGGTCATAGGCGGCTTTTGCTTCATCCTCCAGTTCACCGAACAGAGAAAACAGTTCTTCTTTTGAGCTGCTTGAATTAACAAAGTTACCCCCGATTTCGGCACTGCAACTCCCTGTGATGAGCGGAACGCTTGGATGCCTGCCGGCCTTATAGGCACTCTCTGCCGTTTCAACCACCAGTTTGCCATCGAGAATAGGACCGGAATAAATTCGAGGGCCTCCCTCTCCATCATTTTCCTGTCCACCATCTACAATCTCCTCTACGCTCAGGGCACGCAACTTAGCCAGTGCATCTGCATCCGTACCCGCAATACCCTGTTTGCGGGCAAAATTGACTCCGATGGTTTCGGCTGAAACAGGATACAAGGGATCAGCGTTTTCGGTGTTAATCGGTCTGCCGGTGAGCACCCCATCCCTGCTGCCGCCGGAATGACTGATTGCTTTGTGGAAAAGTCCGTTTGCCTGGGGGATTGTAAGCAGTGAGTGTACCGCAACCCCTCCGGCCGATTGTCCAAAAATTATTACATTGTCCGGGTCACCACCAAAAGCAGCAATGTTCTCCTGCACCCATTGAAGCGCTGCAATCATGTCCATAAAAGCATAACTTCCTTTCGGTTCATCAGGATGCTCTGCTGTTAATGCAGGGAAAGCAAAGTGTCCCAGGCGCCCGAGCCGGTAATTGAAGGTCATCAGGATGACACCCTGTTTGGCAAACGCATCACCTGCCGTGACAGGGCCGGCGCCACTGCCTCCCACAAAAGCACCCCCATGGATCCAAACCATCACCGGAAGTTTGCTTTCCGGTTTAGCTCCTTTCGGAACCCATAGATTCAGGTAGAGACAATCTTCCGATGTCCCTTCCCGGATGGTACCAGGAGCGGCACCCCACCCGCCTTGTGCGCAGTCAGGTCCAAATGTCAGAGCATCCCGTACTCCTTCCCAGGGGATCACAGGCTGTGGCGGGCGCCACCGATATTCACCCACCGGCGGTGCAGCATAGGGTATGCCTTTAAAAACCGACACATCATCGACAGATGCTCCCCGAAGTTGACCTGAAGATGTTTTGATTACGGGTCCATCAATTTCAGCAATATCATTTGCCTGTTGAGCATTCAGGGAACAAACAACGACTGATAAAATAAAACCTGATACTATTCTTTTCATTTCTATCTTTTTATCTGTTAGCCCAGCTATCAAGCTGCTCCAGTGTCACATTGAAGAAGCGTTTGTTCTTGTTCAGTGAGCGCATTGTCGCCATTTCTTCATCGCTTAACGCAAAGTCGAAAATACTGATGTTTTCCCTGATATGAACGGGATTTGTCGCTCCCGGAATTACGGAGAAACCCTCCTGTATATGCCATCGGAGTATAATCTGGGCAATGCTTTTATCATGAGCATCGGCAATTTTTTTGATCACCGGGTCGGATAACAATCCCTTGTCGCCATGTCCCAGCGGATACCAACACTCTATGATGATGTTGTAAGGTTTTACCCACTCACGTATGTCGTTTCGCTGCGCATAGGGATGACATTCGATTTGCAACGCCACAGGCTTGATCTTCATGTGATCGGCAATAGCATGGAAGCGTTCTTTGCTGGCGTCAAAATTACTGATTCCCAACGCTCGCACCTTCCCTGATGCAACGGCTTTTTCCATCTCCTTCCAGGCCTCGATGTAATCACCAATTGGTTGATGGATATAAAGCAGGTCGATGTAATCGGTCTGAAAGCGTTCCAGAATTTTATCAATCGATTCCAATGTATTACCATCTGCATAGTCGGAAACCCATAACTTGCTGGCAATAAAGAATTCCTCACGCGGTATACCGCTTTCCTTCATTGCTTCACCCACGGCTCCCTCCACACGGTATGCAGTGGCACAGTCCACGTGACGAAAACCATTTCTGAATGCCTCCAGACAAGCCTCCTTTGCAGCTTCGTACGAGATGGCAAAAGTGCCTATCCCCAACTGGGGCATCTCCATTCCGTTGTTCAGTTTCAGGGTTGGCACAGTGACTTTGGCATTCTGTGCAGTAACATGATTGATGCAACCAAATAGGAACACAACCACCATTAGTCGAAAATAATTGATTGATGCTTTCATCATTTTATGTTTTGAATAGATTTATCATTATGGCAAGTATTCACCAAAAAATTCCTTGAGCTTGGTTGAAGCCTTCTCCACATACTCCGGCACATAATAGGTTTGTATATGGGTCGCACCTTCAATCAGGAACAACTCTTTTTTGTCAGTGCCTGTAGCCAGTTTGAGTGCACTTTCGGTCATGTAGTAGGTGTCTGCTTTGCTCCCTGCGATCATCAACAGGGGCTGGTTGATCAACGCCATACGGTCATTTGCATCAAAAGCCATGAGATCAATCAGGCTGCTGGTGGTATACCGGAAAGTGGAATTGGGGTGCGCATGGGTACGGTGATAATAGTAATGACCTTCGCGATAGAGGTCATAGGGCATTTTATCAGCCATCTCATCGGTTGTTTCGGTGTCAGCCATATAAAGCACCTCACCCCCCGCGGCTTCCTGCGCACGGGCATCAGAAGCCTGTTTCAGCCGTTCCTGAATCGTCTCCAGTTGCGAGTCCCTGAATCCGTTTCGTCTGACCATTCCGGAGTTAAACATGCTGAGGGTTGCCACCGCCTTAAAGCGTTTATCGGTCTGTGCTGCCGCCAATGAATAGCCTCCGCCGCCGCAAATACCCAACAATCCAATACGTTCAGCATCTGCTCCTGCATATTGTGAGATATAATCGGCCATACCCCGGATGTCTTCAATCCGAAAGGCAGGCTTGTCCGTGTTACGGGGTTCTCCCCCGCTGGCGCCCTGGTAGGAGGCATCGGCAGCAATGGTGATGTAGCCCGATTCCGCCAGTCGTTGTGCATATAGGCCGGCAACCTGTTCCTTGACGCCCCCGTTGGGGTGTGCCACCACGATCACCGGATAATTCTTTGCCGGGTCATAATTGGCCGGGGTATATACATTGGCTGAAATCTCGATGCCATGCAACAGATAGTTCACCGGATGAATATTTACTTTGCCCGGCAGGTTTTCTGTAATGGCACCCTCATAAACCAAACCAAAAGGATTATCGATCTTTTGCTGACCCAATAGAATAATGCTGGTCGTTACAAACATAACGATCAAACAGGTAATTTTATCCATTCTTTTCAATCTCATCACTTTATCTGTTATTTGTCTAATCCCTTACTTTTTAACCACTCCGACATCAGGTCGGCAATTTCCACATTGTTCAAGTCAGAAAAGGGGAAATGGGTATTGCCTTTGATGCCGATTTCAGGAAGATGTACCACCGTTACATCTCCGCCATATTTGTTGACAGCATCCCGCCACAACCGAGCCATCTCCAGGCGCACCCTCCATCCGTCCTGTCCCGGATTGGGGTTGGGCTCCTCGGGAATATTGTCACCGTAATAAATCACGATGGGAATTTTTGTCAACTGTCTAAAATCCTCCATCGGTATGCCAAATGCTTCGAGTACCCAGCCAGCACTGGGGAGAGGTTCGGGCACTTCCCCCTCCGGGAACAGGAAACCGGATCCCGGTTCATAGCAAACGATTCCTTTCACGTTTTGATTCTTAATTGCCGTGAGCCAGCCCATGCCACCCGAATGGGAATGCGTGACCAAAACAGCTTCACCGATTTTGTCAAGAAGTGCAGATACCGCATCCACGTTGACATTGATATCAATAGGCCCGATATTTGGGGTCATGCTGCGAAAATATTGTTCGAGTGCAGGAGCGTCGCGTGAGAACTGCACCCCTTCAAAATAGTCGGGCCAGATGCCAATGCGGAATGTGCCGAACCAACCCTGTTCATCGGGGACAGGATCAATTGTCGCCGGTACGGTGCTGCGGCCTGCATCTCCCCTGCGTGGCTGGTCAATGACATACACCGGAAACCGCCTTCGCAAAAAGATATTCTGATATCCTTCCCGCCCGTCGGGTGTCGTCTCCCAGGTTTTGGAAAACTGTCCCAACCCGTGCCACATCACCAGCGGATAGTTCCGTGCATTGACAGGTATCTGGTAAAAAACATAGGCATGATCACCATGAAATGTCTGCCCCTCCGGAGTCTGGTTATAGGGGTCAAAAATTCCCGGATTTTCAATGACTGTTCCTCCAACGGCGAAGCTGCCTTGTTCTTCTATTTGTATGATATCGTTACTTTGTTTCTCATCCTTGTTGGCACAGGATGAACCCAAAAGCAACAGGAACATTGTACCTACGATCAACGTTGTTTTCGGGTGACTTTCTTTTGTCAATTTTGTCTTCATCAATCGATGATTTTTATTACTGAATGTCTGATTGTCTCAGGCTGTTACCGGTCGATCAATTTTGCGGACCCTTCTGAATACCTGTCACCCTGAGGGATTATTTTTGCAGCTTCGGCATCTATTTCCTTCAGCTCTTCCTCCGTGAACGCAACGGTGGTTGAAGCCACATTTTCCTCTAACCGCTCAATTTTTGTGGTTCCCGGAATGGGAACAATCCAGGGCTTTTGTGCACTTATCCAGGCAAGTGCAATCTGCGCCGGAGTCGCATTTTTACGTTGGGCTATGCGCTTCAAAAAATCGACAAAAATAAGATTCGTACGGATGTTTTCCGGCGATAACCGTGGAACGGTACTTCTGAAATCTGCAGGCTCAAATCTGGTGTTTTCATCGATTTTCCCGGTGAGAAAGCCTTTACCCAACGGACTGAACGGAACGAAACCGATTCCCAGTTCCTCGAGGGTGGGGATGATTGCTTCTTCCGGTTCGCGCCACCAGAGGGAGTATTCGCTTTGTAAGGCCGAAAGAGGCTGTACTGCGTGTGCCCGGCGGATGTTCTGCACACCGGCTTCCGACAACCCAAAATATTTCACTTTCCCTTCACGGATTAATTCTTGTACAGTACCTGCCACCTCTTCAATGGGTACATTGGGATCCACACGATGCTGATACAGCAAGTCGATGATCTCCACCCTTAGCCGTTTTAAAGAACCTTCCACCGCTTCACGGATATGTGTTGGCCGACTGTTTAATCCCACTGACTTGCCATCCTGAATATCAAATCCAAATTTAGTTGCAATCACCACATCATCCCGGAAGGGAGCAACAGCCTCGCCCACCACCTCTTCGTTCGCAAAGGGCCCGTACACTTCTGCGGTATCAAAAAGAGTGACGCCCAGCTCAACCGCTTTTCTGATCAGCTTGATAGCCTCATTTTTGTCGGTAACGGTTCCGTAACCGAAGTTTATTCCCATACAGCCTAATCCTAATGCTGATACCTCTAATCCCTGGGTGCCTAATTTTCTTGTTTTCATCCTGTACATATTATTTATTTTTTGTTCTGAGAGCAAAAGGATTCATTTGATTTTACAAAGTTCAGATATCCTGACCAATAAATGTTTATACAGATTACGGTTTGAACTACCATTTTTACTGATTTATCCCGTAAGATAGTAATATAAATGAGGATATCCGTATTTTTGCAGCTGAAATATTGAAAACTATGGAAGGAATTTTCAGATTTGATACGGTAAACGAATACAACCTATTGAACAATCATGAAACACTACACCCGTTGGTGAGCGTTATTGATTTTTCAAAAGCCAATCCCAGAACATGGGGTAAGGAAAAGAAGGTAAGAATCAATTATGGACTGTACTGCATATTCCTGAAAGACGTAAAGTGCGGTGATATCAAATATGGACGCAACTATTACGATTACCAGGAAGGTACACTGGTTTTCGTTTCACCGGGACAGGTGATGGAGCTGGATAATGATGGGTTGGTTTATCAACCCAAAGGATATGCGCTGGTCTTTCATCCCGACCTGCTCCAGGGCACCTCGTTAGCGAAAACTATCAGTGAATATAATTTCTTCAGCTACAAGTCCAATGAAGCATTGCACCTGTCGGAACGCGAAAGGCAAATTGTACTGGATTGTTTTGCGAAAATAAATTATGAGTTACAACAGAGTGTGGATAAGCACAGTAAGAAACTCATTGCCTCCAATATCGAACTGTTCCTGAATTATTGCGCCCGTTTTTACGACCGGCAATTTATCACCAGGGAAAATGTCAATCAGGGAATACTGGAGAAATTTGAAGAGAAGCTGAACGACTTTTTTTCATCGGACAAGCCACTCAGAGTTGGTTTACCCACCGTAGCTTATTTTGCCGATGCACTCCATTTGTCGGCAAATTATTTTGGCGATTTAATTAAGAAGGATACGGGGAAAACGGCAAAAGAATATATTCAGTGCAAGATTATTGACCTGGCCAAAAACATGATATTCAGCAAGGATAAAACCATCAGCGAGATTGCCAGTGAGCTGGGTTTTAAATATCCCCAGCATTTTACCCGTATGTTCAAAAGTGAGACAGGTTTAACACCCAATGAATTCCGGAATCAGAATTAAGGATACTGTCCGTTCACCATATTTTCCCTGATTTAAACCATACACTGTCTGACTTCATGCATCAAGCGGGGTATTTTTTGATAGGGATCACCTGCACCCAGCGTTTCAAGAGGGAGATACGCCATAAATCATGCGTTTATGTACAAATCTATCTTCATGTATGATCATTGCACAATTTCTATGTATTATATTTATCTATATGTATAGAAAAAGGCGGTTTTCTATATACGCTATCTTCAATATGTATAAAAACAGAAAAAAATTATACATATCTATTCATTCACCGACTCTATTTGCTCAACATCTTTATGCCTTAAATCGGCACTATTATTCATGAGTAAATTAATTAATGGAATATTTAAATAATAGTTATACCTACCCGATTTTAATTTCTCTAGTAGTTTAGCCTGAACAAGTTTATCCAGATAAGATGTTGCTGTAAGACGTGTTACACCGACGTCTGCCATCACGAACTCAATTTTCGTATAAGGATGGCTAAACAAGTTATTGAGTAGTTCGTGGCTATAGGATTTCTTTAGCAATTCCCGTACTTTAAACTTATAATCCTGCATAAGTTTTGATATTCCTTTTACGAGTTGTATTGTCTGCCCCGCTGTTTCTTCAACTCCTTTCAGAATAAACAAAATCCAGCTCTCCCAGTCATTTGTTTCTCTGACTGATTGTATCAACCTGTAATATTCGGATTTATTTGAAATTATATAACGGCTCAGATACAATATGGGTAAATCCAATAATCCATTTATGACAAGATAAAGAACATTGATTATACGGCCGGTTCTTCCGTTACCATCATAAAAAGGGTGAATACTTTCAAACTGATGGTGAATAATAGCCATTTTAATAAGAGGGTCAAGTTGACTTACAGAAGTATCATTGATAAAATCCTGTAAGTTATCCATATAGTTTTCAATCTCCCTCTTATCTTGTGGAGGGGTATACACCACATCTCCGGCTTGGTTTTTTAAAGTAGTACCTGGCACACTACGAAAACCGGCACTATTTTCAACTCAGCCAACTTTTTATTCGCTTCGTTTAATTGACGTAATACAGATTTTGTCTCAACATCTAATTCCAACGGCAGTTTAGGTATTTTATAGGTCATATTATTCAGGATCACCAGTAAAACCATGTGTTTGCCTAATGCATAGATAAGAGATAATCTATAGAGGAAGAAGTCAACATCAATAACTCCACGCAACTGCGCTCTGAAGTGTTTGATTTTGGCGTTTAGCGATTCGGCCGAAGCGTTTGTTGACCTGTTGACAAAGTAGT
>DPAC01000039.1 GCA_003517675.1 Porphyromonadaceae bacterium
AGATCGGCTTTCGGGCGGTTCGTTAATGGCTTAAAGTCAGCTCCTAAGCCGCTATACCATTCGCCGTATTCTTTGTCAATCAAATGGGTTTTTATAAAATTCCACGTTTTAAATGCTGCTGAAAGATATTTTTCATCCTGCGTGATCTGCCAGGCATTGTAGAACGCAACAACCGACTCAGCCTGTGGCCACCACTCAATTTTTTGAATCAAACGGCCATCCACACTTTCATAATTCATGTAACCCAACTCTTTGTTCCAGCCTTCGGCTATTTGCGTGTCAACCAGATTCAAAGTGACTGTTTTTATCTCATTCAACAGCTCTTTGTCACCGAGTGCTTCGGCAGCTTCGTAGAGTAGCCAGGACAACTCAATATCGTGGCCGTAGGAATCGATCTCCTCCAGGTTCTTCCAATCCCTGGTCAGGAAGAGCTTTTGGTGCCACCTCTCTTTGTTGAGTATTTTTTCAGTAAAAAGCGCAATTAAACTGCGTAGTTGCTTTTTAAGGGAGGTATCCGGCCACACCTTATAGAGCAGGGAATAAGCCTCGAGCACATGCAGGTGTGTATTCATGGTCTTGAGTGCAACACCCGAACCGTCATAACCATATCTCTCGGGCTTCGACCAATCCCGGTTGAAGGATTCAATATATCCTCCGTACAAAGGGTCATAGGCATATTTCTCCAATGCTTGAAAAAGGGAAACAGCCTGGCTCAGACTCTCATCGTTGCCCGTGGCCCGGTAGTGTTCGGCCAGACCATAGATGGCAAATGCAATACCATAGGTCTGTTTGGCTGAGTTTTGCACGGTGCCATCGGCATGAACCGTCCAATAGGAACCACCATATTCCTTATCGATAAAATAACGGAGGAAATAGTTCTGTGCACGATCTGCCAACACTTTGTATTCCTCATTTCCAAACAGACGGTATGCCCTTGAAAAGGTCCACAGGATACGTGCATTTAGTACAGCCCCCTTGGGCGATTCCGGAATAGGCACGCCATTGTTTTGTATGGTGCCATAGAAGCCTCCGTTGGGATCAGGTGAATATTTGACCCAGAATGGAAGTATATTCCCCTGTAAATCACGAAGGACTTCTTCAACCAGTATTTGCTCAGTATTGCATTGAGCCCTGACAGCTGCCGAATAGGGCAGCTGCAGAGCAATCATGAGGCAAAGGATAAAAATGGAACGTTTCATTACCGGCCGGATAACAGTTGTTGTGCTGCCAACACCAGGAACATGTAGTGCGTGGAACCACCGCCCATCACATACTCGACCTGTTGCCAGAGGAATGGAAATTCGAGCAGCTCAGGAAAGTCGGGACGAATCAATGCGGTACCGGAAACGACTCCTCCGGGGATGTAGGACCAGTCCGCCCGATTGAGGCCATAACCCACCGTGACCGATTCAGCGCCTACGCCGGAAGCAAAAGAAGCGGTATTGGAACCGGGGTGACATCCGAGAATGAAGTTCAGGGCATTGTACACATACTCAGGACCGAATATGTCAGGATATGCGGTGTGCAGGAAATAATGGTTGTACCCAAACCGTTGAATATCCCACCCGGCACCCCAGATATTGGGGCGATAAGGTACCCCATAGGGTGTTTCTGCACCCTGTTTGTCAAGCTGACTGCGAAAACCCAGCAAGGCATCCCGCACCGATCTGGTGAACCGGGCATCGTTCATCTTTTTCTCGGCACGACCCAGGAACCAACCTACCCGATCAATATGTTGGGTGATGAATTCAGTCTCCTGCAGCAGGTAGTTTTTGTATGGATCTTCACCTGTTGTGAGATAGAGTTCCACTGCCGCATGCACTTTGGCTGATTTTGAAAATTTCGTTTCACTGGTTATATCAAACAGTTCACGGGCAACATCGAGGGCCTGCACGCTCAACGTGTCGTTAAAACCTTTCAACACACGCGAAGCTGCGGCCAGATGAGCAGCTGTGGTCAATTCACGATTGGGATTGTTCTCGGTGAAGACCCAGCGATCATCCTTGTTAGCCGCCTTGTTGTCGGTCATAGCCCCTGCATCGCCCAGCATCACGTACTGACGAAGATCGTTGCAAATAATGCCGCGATACAATCTGCCCAAAGTCCGATATCCTCCAACAACGGTTAACAGTCCATTCTCAATTTGCTGCAACATGTCCGGCTTACCGTCCGGCTGATGGATTTCAACCACCCGGGAATTCTGATCGATGGAGGTAGCGTCGTAATCCACGCCAAACGATTCATACGCCAATGCCAGGATGTAAGCCTCACCCGCCTGTGATTCCACGCGAAGGTCGAAATCACCTGCATCGTGCCAGCCGCCGATATTCAGTCCGGGAACCACATCACCGGGGTTGAACCTGGTCAGGGTTGACTCGCCTTGCACATACCCATCGATGTGATTGAAATCAACCGGGGCCATCCGTGCATCGTCCCTATGACAGAAATCATGCCATACCCGATACTTCTCATTGACCCGCACGTGACACATCTGTACGGGAAGAAAATACTCCAAAACAGGCTGCCAGGCACCGCGATCATACACATCATTCGCAATGCGGAAAACCGATGAACGGGAATCACCGTAGCCCACCTGGTAGAGTCCCTCCTCTTTTACCTCTGAGAAATCAAATTTGAGGTAGTTGTATCGCAGGAATTTGCCCCACTCAGTCCCATCTTTGGCTATTACTTTTTTTGTGCCCTCCTCCGTAATCCGGTAGAGCACCGGCTGCAGGCGTTTTGTATCCCTGTTGTCCAGTTCAATCACGACCACTTTCGGCTGACCGGGATGATATCCGATCTGCGATGTCTGAATCACCGGCCGGTAGCGCCAATCATCCACCACGTTGGGGGTGATCACCCACTCAATGGCGCCTTTGGTCTTGCCGGCAGGCACCTCGCTGCGGACGACGAACCAACCGTTGTTGTGGTTCATGCGGCCGTCGTACAGTTTCAATTCAGCACCCTTCGATTCGATGGTGAACCGGTGGTAGGGATCATCGGGGCGAACGGTAAATCGCTTTCCCACGGCGTAGGGCTCAGAGACGATATCATCAGCTATGATGGGACTGTACCCGGTCCCGCTTAACTGCTCAACCGAAGCTTTTCCACCGGGATTGAAATCACCCCGATGGTCATGATTGGAAGGTTCCTGCCGGGTGGGGCCATTGGGCTGTTGCGGGAAAATCCCTGTCTTCCCATCCATCATCCAGGGTTTCCCAAAGAGTGTACCGGGGAACAGTTCCAGGTTAAAACCCACTTTACCGAGGAATTTCTCAGGAACAGGACGATCCAGATCGACCGTTACCACAACAGCAGCGCCTTCACCACGTACAGTTACTGTATAGTTAAACACAATATCGGGGTAGATCATCGGGTTGAAGCCGGTCAGATGACGGGAAGAATCGGGATATGTCAGGTGCACGGTAATGGTGTTGGCATGGATATCCGTTTCCCGCTTGTTTTGCTTGGGAACGGGCTGCCATTGCCCCGGCGTCGGTTCCAGACGAATATCGCCGTTGGTAGCCACCCGGTTGCCGTGCATGATCAGAGACACCCCGCCCTGATGCCCCTCCGGGTAGATATCGTCGTAAGCCATTACGTCAACGCCCCTGTTCCGGAAATATCCCGATTCGTTCAACTTGAACTCCTGAGCTCTTAACGAGGTGAACATCATCAGGCTGCAAAATACCGACAGAAAGAAAATGATTGTTTTGTTCATGATGTCATTTATGATAAACAGTGATGTTTGCGAATCTGGAATTCAAAATTATTGACCCCTTCTGTGGTAACGGAAATGTACAGAAGAAAGTCGTTATTCCGTTGAAAGTTGCTATTCCTTTATTCGTAACATAGTCTTTGAATTTTATAGTTATTACAAAACTAATAAAGTTTTTTAGACTATGCTTCTTTTTTTCTACTCAGACTCACTTTTTGGAACAGTATCATTTATACTGGGGTATTCAGTTCGCTTGCCGTTTTTGATGCCAAGACAAAAACGACTAAGAAAAAACCCCGGTCCAAAAAGATCGGGGTCATACTCTCCTTGAGCTAAATGATTGCGTTATTGTGCGTAGCTCTCTTTCACAAAAGCAGCATTATTTAAAAAGTCGTAGCTTTCCTTCACGCCTTCGAAAGGGGTTCCGGTATATCTTTCCACTTCCACCACCATGTATTTGGCTCCGGCTTTCTCTGCGTTGTTGTAGATGCTTTCAAAATCAACCTTGCCGCTTTTGCCCAGTTCCAGTTCATCCTTGATGTGTAGCACTTCAAATCGACCCGGATAGGTATTGAAATAGTCCACAGGGTTTTTACCGCCTTCACCCAACCAATATACGTCCATCTGGAAGAATACTTTTTCAGGATCGGTATGGGTAAGCATGTAATCGTACATCAGTTCCCCTTCAATTTCATTGAATTCGAAATTGTGGTTATGATATCCGAAACGGAGGCCGGCAGCATTACATTTCTCGCCGATCTGGTTGAAATAATCGCAATATGCCTGTAGGTCGGCCAGTGTTTTGGGTTTCGGTATTGAGGCGACGACCAGATACTTCATGCCGACATCTTTGTGTGCTTGAATGGCCGTATCCCACCATGCCCATACTTCATCCCAGTTTGTATTTGAAACCGGGTCAGCCAACGGTCTCCCGGCGTGTGAAGATAACACTTCCATGCCGGCATCCTCGATCGACTTTTTGAATTCGGCAGGTGTCAATCCGTAGAACAGACCATCGTTGTAACCCGCAGCTTCCACACCGGTATAGCCCATTTCTGCCACCTTGGAAATGGTACCGGCATAATCAGCCTTGATATCATCGCGCACGGAGTATAACTGCAGATAAATTTCTTTTTTCGCTTCCTCAGAGGCGGATTCCTCTTTTTTTTGCCCCTGGTTGCAGCCTGAAAACAAGAACGAGCTGGAAAGAAGCATTGCGCTGAATAAAAACAGTTGTTTTTTCATTTTATTTGTTGTTTTATAACCATTTTTCTTTCTAATTAAACCGATAAATAACTTCAGATGAAAACGGAAGACAACGGCGGCTTACCGCCGCTGCTCCTATTGACACAATACCATTACGGCATTGCCGGTAATTGGTAACCATTCTTATAGGTATGCTTGATCATTTCATTCGCGTATTCGGTGGCATTCACAGGCTCTGTCCAGGTCTTGTTGAAGGTGGGATGGCCGTCGGTGATCTTGAACCCATCTTCAATGATGGTGCGAATGGTTGCATCGGCAGGGATGTTGGTGAACTGCATGTTTTCTCCATCCCAGTTCAGCTCCTGATTCAACGATTGCAGCCTCACGGCCAGCACACCCATCACCACCATTTCGTTGAACGGACCTGCTTCAAAGAAAGGAGAAGCCGTTTCAACGCGGTTCGCAGGAGATTCCTTACAAGCACGTACCCAATCCATTTCGTGGGACAAGGTCACTTCGCGTTGTGTTTTGGGTGAGTTGGGCTTACGACCAGACACCAGCCAGGGATTCACCCCATAGCAACCGCAGATAAGGGTATCTTTCGTGCCATGGAAAATCACGCCGCCACCCTGGTCATTCAGGTTTTTGCCTGCGGGAACACCCTCGGGACGCATGGGCTGCAAACCGCCGTCGTACCAGTATACTTCCACTTCGGGCATCGCTACCTTGGGCAGGTTATCACGGGCAGGAAACACATACTTTACCATCTGTGCCGTGGGGGCACTGTCGGTCAGCAACATGGTAGATGAACCTTGTACTTTTGTAGGATAACCGAGATTCAGTCCTTTGAATACCGGGTGAAGGATATGGCAAGCCATGTCGCCGAGTGCTCCGGTGCCGAAGTCCCACCATCCACGCCAGTTCCAGGGGTGGTAGATCTCATTGAAAGGTCGCTTGTTGGCCGGGCCAATAAAGAGATCCCAGTCCAGGGTCTTGGGTACACGGTCTGCTTCCTTGGGAGTCATCAAGCCCTGCGGCCAAATGGGTCTGTCGGTGAAAGCTTCTACCTTCCTCACTTCCCCTATCTGACCGTCACTGATCCAATCTACCACCTGACGTACGCCAGACCCAGATGAACCCTGGTTGCCCATGCTGGTAGCCACCTTATACTTCTTAGCCAGATTGGTCAGCAGACGCGATTCATACACACTGTGTGTGAGCGGCTTTTGCACATACACATGCTTACCCATGGTCATGGCATCCGCGGCAATGATGGCGTGGGTATGATCGGCCGTTGCCACCACCACGGCATCGATACTTTTCCCCAGCTCATCATACATTTTTCTGTAATCATAGTACCTCTTTGCATTCGGAAAATAATCGAAAACACGCTGGCTGTATTTCCAGTCCACATCACACAGGCCTACAATGTTCTGGCTTTCCAGATTTTTCAGGTTAGCAAAGCCCATTCCGCCAATGCCCACTCCGGCAATGTTCAGTTTATCACTCGGGGCGGCGGCATGACCCATACTCTTTCCCAGTACCGATGATGGTACCACCGTGAGACCGGCAGCCGCTAAGGCGCCGGTTTCTAAGAATTTTCTTCTTGAAATTTTTGATGACATAAGTACTTTTTTTTAGGTTTAAACGCTCAGTTAATAATAATGATGATTTACGCTCTCGTAATCTCTTCTTTGTCTTTATCCCAATACAAGGTTCTTCCTTCATTTACTTTTTCCATATGTTCATAAGACCTCTCTTGGTAAGGCCAATAACCTTCGTCCCCTCTCCTCGAAACATTTATACTCAGACGTCAGTACTGTCTTTGGATTGAGACATGTTTGCCAGTCGTATTCCACCGGATATGCCTGATGTGATTCGTGTTCCTCGGGGCAGGACTTTGCCGTAGACTTCCTTCAGATTGCTCACCTTCGTTATGCGATTTTCAATTCCTCCACGGGAGGGACACCCTTGCCCGTAGCTAATGGTTGGCGACGGCTCGCCACCGAAAAGAGGCTGCCTCAAAATAAGAGACAACCTCTTTAATTTTGCAGGTGATACTCAGCCTCTTGATTATTTATAAAATCATCATCTTCATTTATTATTCATAGGCTGGATTTTGTTTAAGCACCCCAGCCTGTAAATCCAATTGACTTTCAGGTAAAGGCCAGTACGATTTATTTGGATCATAGGTTGCACCAGTGAGAAATGATCTGAATTTAATATCTTCTGTTATATAATTATTGAGGACTTCATTATCTATTTTCCATCGTCTCAGATCAAAAAAACGCATTCCTTCAGTTGCAAATTCAAGTCTTTGCTCCAAACGAACAGCCTTTCTTGCATTCTCTATAGTAGAGAAAGCCTCTGCACCTGCCGGATAAGGTTCGATTGAATAATTCGCAGCGGGTTTAGTCCAGTCTACTATAATTTCAATACCTGGTCCAAATTTTGTATTTGCTACTCTTCCCATAACAACATCACTCCTCTTTGTTCTATTACGTATTTGATTGACTAACTGACGGGCATAATCAAGTTCTCCGTCTTCAACAGCTATTTCAGCTCTCCATAATATAATGTGAGCGAGCCTATAAGCACGAGTATTTTGACCATTTTGAGCACCATTTCCATATACATTCAGGCTCTTATTTTTAAAATGTAATGAATACTTTTTAGTCATAAAAGGACCTCCATTCGATTGTTCTCTAATCCATGTCATACCTTCCATAATTCCCCAGCCAAGATAATCTACACCACGTCGCGCTATAGTCCAATCTACACGAGGATCAAGTAGGTGATCGGTCGGGTTGAATTCCTCATCACTGGCTATACCCATATCAGTAGCTAAGTGCACTCGATCGTTATCATTTAGTATTGGTAACCCATCGCTTGTTACCTGAAAAGCATCGAACAAGTTTTGAGAAGGTTGATAAAAACCCCAGCCTATCCCAGCAGGTCCAGCCTGCGGCATCACTGTATTGCAAAAACGATTGGATGTATGACTACTTTGACTGGTAGCAGATTGAATTTCAAAAATAGACTCCTTATTATTCTCGGTTGCTTGATCATAATTATCATAATAATTGTCTACAAGTGAATATTTTCCACTATTTAGAATATTATCCAATAATGGTTTAGCTAAATCCAATTCATTTTGATATAAATGTGCATGAGCCTTAACTGCCATAGCGGCGTATTTAGTAGGTCTACCAGGTTCACCCAAAGGACTAGATTCAGGTAAATTATCTATTGCATATTGCAAATCAGCTTCAATGTCATCCCATCCTTCTGAGTCATTAGGTACTTGTTCTGGAAGAATTTCTCCTAATTCACTTTGGGTTTTTATATAGGGTATTTTCTGAAAAATCCTATTAGCTTTAAAATGAAACCATGCTCTTAAGAATTTTGCTTCAGCTTCAATTACCGTTGCACGATTAGCCTCAATTGGGTTTGAACCTTCTTGGGTTATCCAAAGAAAATCCAACGTTTGGTTGGCTCTTGCAACGCCATTGTAACAATCGCCCCATCTAACTTCCATATACAGATTTGTAGGTAAAGTGGCATATCTTTCTATGTAATTAAAATCGTTTTGATCCCCAGCAGAGGTTCCCTTATAACAATCATCCGAGGCAACACTTCCATAAGTCCAATCATTAGCCATTGCTCCTCCAAAATCGGTGCGATAATGATTAGAACCGTTAAGACTATTGTAAGCCCCAATTAATATAGCTTCTACCCCTTCCGGTGTTTCCATTAAAGTGCCAGCAGCTGAGCCAAAAGGTTCTTTTGTTAGAAAATCATCACAAGAAATGATGAAAAGCCACATTAACAAAGTTGTTAGTATAAATATTTTTTTCATTTTATATTTCATTTAATAGTTATAATCCAATATTAATTCCAAACATTATTTGTCGCGGTGTCGGCCAAGCACCTTGATCTACACCTAAATTTTTACCACTTGTATTCACTTCAGGATCCAGTCCTGAATAACTAGTGATGGTAAATACATTAGACATTTGTCCAAAAATTTGAAATTCTCTAAAGTATTCACTTTTTAATATTCTGTTCAAATCATAATGAACTCTCAAATTTTCTAAACGTAAATATGAAGCATCCTCAACAAAAGCAGTAGAAGGTAGTTGACTTTGAACATCATTTGATTCAGCTTTGGGTAATTTTGCCTTAGTATTATCACTCAGATAAGGACTACCCCATGAATTGTATAATCTGTCGTGACTGCGACCTCCGTTAAACTGCTTAAAATCTATCCACCTTCTTACATAGTTAACCATTTCATTACCGTAGCTTGTATAAAACTGCGCGAATACTCCAAACCCTTTATAATCAACTCCTGCACTCAACGAACTGGTGAAAAGCGGATGAGGAGAACCGATATAAGTACGGTCTTCAGAATTTATAACACCATCTTCGTTTACGTCTTTATATTTGTAACGCCCTACTTGATTATAATCTCCAAATGTTGGCCATGCGTCAACTTCAGCTTGTGTTTGAAATATTCCTTCAACCTCATACCCATAAAATTCTGGGAAAGAAGTTCCTTTTTCACTTCTTGTATATGTTATTTCGCGATAATCATCTCCCGGTAAAAACTCAGTTTCTTTGCTAGAGAGTTTTACAATTTCATTCTTGTAATGAGAAACATTTAAATTGATATTATAAGTTAGGTCACGATTTAAAGTATTACCCATATATCCAAGTTCAATATCGAATCCCACATTTTTCATTTCCCCAACATTTATGGACGGAGCCCCAACTCTACCTAAAATCATTGGTATCTGTTGTGGATAAAGCATATCGGATGTTTTTCTATTCCATAAATCTATCGACGTTGTCAAATTGTTGCTGAAAGCGATGTCTACGCCCAAATTTGTTGTGGCCGTTGTTTCCCATTTTACGTCTGGATTACCCAAAGTAGATTGATAAAATCCCATAGACCCTGTGGTTACATTATCACCTTTGATGGGATAAAATGAATCAAAATAATTAATAGTGAAGTTTGTATAACTGTTATAATCTCCAACTCTATCATTACCCGTTATCCCATAACCAAATCGCAATTTGAGGTCACTCAACCATCCTGAAGTGGATTTCATAAATTCTTCATTAGATATCCTCCAGGCAGCAGAGAACGCGGGAAAAGTACCATATCTGTGCTCTTTTCCGAAACGGGAAGAACCATCTCGTCTAACTACGCCTTCAAACATATACTTATTTTCATAATTATAGTTTACACGTCCAAACATCGAAAAGAGAGCCCATGAATTAGCATTTCCATTATTATTAATTCCCTGTAATCCGGTAGCCAATTGAATATAATTTTCAGCTTTTGAGAAAAAATCGCTTCTTGAAGCATTCA
>DPAC01000073.1 GCA_003517675.1 Porphyromonadaceae bacterium
GCTGAAGCACTAAAGGACTTCAGGAAGAAGTTGGGACGTGCATTTTCGGAGCTTCGCGAACTGGCCGAGAACGATGAATTGTGGGATGGTGATAGGCACGAATACAAAGACGTTGTTGGTTCTTTGAGCAGCGCGATAGGCGAACCCGAGGAAGGTACCCGCTTATTCCGCTATTTAAGCGAACTAGCTAAAGATAAAGAGAAAAAGGGTAATATTCAGGCTAGAACTATCTTTAAAGCCATAACAGACAGGCGGGAATTTATTAAGGAAACCCTGGGCGACAAATACGTTACTTGGGAAGATCTAATTCCCGAAGGCTATACAATCTGGCAACCGCGAGAGGGGAATGTTCTTTACCTTGCTAACACTATCCCCGAGCGCATTGCAGAAGCATTACAAATGGGGTATTTGGAGAGCATCGGAATCACCAAGGATGAACTTCGGCGTGTGCGAGTAGTCGGCAGTCCACATAAGGAATATGTAGTAAAAGAAGAGGTCGCTTTAACGCTGGACAATCTCCGGCCACCGCTTATTGATAATGTCGTTCTCCAAGTTGCTAAACTATTGACTAGGCCGTGGAAGATTTATACGCTTACAGCTCCACAGAAACTTCTAAAATATAATGCCCGCAACATTTCCGGTGATGCGGAGGCAGTATTTGTTGGTAATCCGTCAGCCTTTAAGAAAGTGCCGGATGCTATTCATGATTTATATCAGGTTCTTGTGGGGAATAGAGCACCGAGCGAAACGTTAAAGGCATGGCTTGACCGTGGTGGGATGCAGGCAACATTGCAGGCAGTTGAGGCCGGAGATATTAAAAACCTGGAAATATTCATGAAATTATACAAAAAAGAGAAAAAACAAGGCAAGTTGTTAGCAGCGCCGGAAAAGATATGGCGGCGCTACTGGCAGTTTGCGCGGCTTTCTACTGACTTCAGGGAAGCAATTCTCCGTTATGCATCGTTCATGGATTATCTGGAGCAAATGAAAAACGACCCGAAAGGAAGGCCAAAGAACTTTGGGGCTTCCGACCCGAAAGTAGTTATGGAATTAACGAATATCGAAGATAAGGCTTACATGCTTTCCAACCAATTGCTTGGAGCTTATGACCAGGTAAGTGTAATCGGACAAAATGTGCGGGAATTCCTGATTCCTTTCTGGTCTTGGAATGAAGTAAACTTCAAACGGTATAAACAGTTTTGGCGGAATGCCTGGAATGATAGAAGATTCAGTGAAGCAGTCGGGCGTAAAATAATAAGCGTTGCTGTAAGATCTCCGTTTATTATCTACAACATTGGGAAAATCACTTTAAAGTTCTTAACATTTTCCGCAATGCTTTATCTATATAACTTGCTGCTTTTCCGGGACGAAGAAGAGGATCTGCCAAAAGAAATACAAATGAAGCCACACATTATCCTTGGCCGGGATAAGGATGGCAAAGTAAAATACCTTGACCGACTGGGTGCATTTGCTGATTTTCTGGAGTGGTTTGGTCTGGACGATATAAGAATGGATCTCTATGATGTACTGATGGGGCGAATGTCCTTTAAAGACTGGGCAAAAAAGGCGGTAATATCCCCCTTTAATAAGGTTTTCCAGGGAATTACGCCTTTAATCAAAATGCCTTTTGAAGCAATTTTGAGAACGTCAATTTACCCGGATATTTCAAAACCGAGACACATTTATGACAGTATGGAATATATAGCACAACAATTTGGGGTGGGGGATGAATATAAGGCACTAAAAGGACTACCGCGCCGGCCTTATTCTGAAAACCTAAAGAGTTGGTTTGCCCTCCGGTCCGATCCGAGTGAAGCGGCTTATTATGATGTAAAAGATTTGAAACAACAGTATTTGAGGAAACTGGGCAAAGGTAATGAGATGGCTTATTTTGAGAATCCCAAGAGTGAAGCATTATACAACTTGAAGATGGCAATCCGCTACAAAGATTTAGACGCGTTCGAAAGATATCTACAGGAATATATACTCCTTGGCGGTACGCCGCGGGGGTTGCAGCAGTCCCTTGATTCTCTTCATCCTCTTTACGGGTTAAAAGGATGGAACGGTAAAATCAAAAAAGGCGAAACAAATGAGGCTATAGAGTTCTGGCTGAGCCTTACTCCGGAGGAACAAGACAAGGTTAGAGAAGCAGTGCGATTCTATGAGGAAGTATTAGTGAGAAAAGGCGATCAAGATTTCAGTAAGAGTTTTGAGAAAGCTGTAGAAGAAGCACTAAAGAAGATGGAGTAAGAGAAGACGAAGAGGAAAATATAAAACTCCTCCGGCCAGATATAAGAGTAGCAGAAGCAGCAGTAATCCTTTCGTGGTTTCCGATAATTTTGGGCCTAACCAGCAACTAATTCCTAGTATTATTCCAACTATACCTGCGACAATTAATTGGCTTAATGTAAACAATAAAAAATCGGGCATACACGATCCTCCTTTCTTTCTGATTAAGAAGTATAGGCCTTTACTACCAGGAGTTAGCAAGGTGTTTACAATTTATATTTTAATGTATTAATCGTAAATATTGTAAGAAAAATTTTGCCAAGGGGGGATACGTATGGGTGTTCCCGTACCGGAAGTTATCAATGAAAAAGTTAACAGGTTGCGAGAAGATTTTGATAAGCATGTAGAAGACAATGAGAAAGAGTTTAGTGATATCGGCAAAAAATTGGATTCGATAATAAAAGAATATGCAAACAGGCCCCCCGTATGGACAACCCTGATGATTTCCGTCCTAACGGCTATTTTGGGAATACTGGCAACTCTGGTGGCCGTAAAAGCAGGGTGAGCAGTCAGATGAAAGGATTTTGGAACGATGCAAACGGGTTAACAGTGGTTGACTTGCTGGCCTGTGTTCTTGGTTTGGGGACACTTGCAGTTTATTGGAAATTCGGCGGAGTAGATGACAATTATGCCGATATAGTCATAGCAACAGTCTTGGGAGCAGCCGGCCAGCATGTGGGAACCAATTGGGTACGGCGAAGAGTACGACAAAACAGTAATGAGGAGGGGATTTAAGATGAGAATAGTAATTGACCCCGGCCACGGGGGAAGAGATCCCGGTGCCGTTGGCCCGGCTGGGATAAGGGAAAAGGATGTTACTCTGGCGGTAGCTAAACTGCTTGCCGGCTATCTTAAACCAATAGCCGAGACTAAGCTTACTAGGGATAGTGACCGGGCATTGGGTTCCGATGTAAACTCCGACCTGCGCGCCCGGGTAGAGGCGGCCGAGACCTGGCGGGCTGATTACTTCATCTCCATCCACTGCAATGCCGCAGCTGCGGGAGCACGCGGTGTTGAGACCTATGCCTATAAACCAGGGGGAGAGGGAGAGCGCCTGGCCAGGGCGATCCAGAAGGGGCTTGTTGAGGCAACCGGTTTACCAAACAGAGGGGTTAAATTCGCCAACTATTACGTCCTTCGCAAGACCAGCATGCCCGCCGTCCTGGTGGAGATGGGGTTTATCAGTAATCCTCAAGAGGAAAAGCTACTTAGAGACGCTACCTGGCAGGATAAGGCTGCTAAGGCTATTGCGACCGGTATAGCGAATTATCTAGGAAAGAAACTGCCGGCGCCAACACCGGCGGCACCGGTGACCGGATATCCTACTGTGCCGGTCAATGTTCATGGTAAGCTGATTACCGGCATTATCATTGAGAACAGAACATTTGTTTGGATAAATGACATTGCTAGTGCTTACGGCGATAAAACACGTTGGGAGCCAAAAGAAAGGAAGGTATATGTTGAATGAGGCCGTTCCTGGAAAGATTGAAGTCTCGAAAGTTTATCATGGC
>DPAC01000129.1:0-5166 GCA_003517675.1 Porphyromonadaceae bacterium
GACTGCGCGATATCTACAGCGATTTGACCATGCTCAACGCTTTTGCCAAGGCGGATGATACGCTGGCAACAGCTGCCCGCAGCATTGCCGAGATCATCACCGTACATGGTCATGTGAACCTCGACTTTGCCGATGTGGAGACCACACTGAAAGATGGAGGCGTGGCGATCATGAGTAGTGGCCTCGGAAGCGGTGAAGATCGCATCAACGATGCCATCCGCAATGCATTACACTCCCCCTTGCTGAACAACAACGATGTGTTCAGCGCCAAAAAGATACTGATCAACATCTCTTTTGGGGAGGACAATCCGTTGATGATGGAAGAGATGAATGCGATGCACGATTTCATGTCGAAGTTCAGCAGGGAGATAGAAGTGATCTGGGGTACTGCAGTGGAACAGGAGCTTGGTCAGCAGGTGAAGGTGACACTGCTGGCTACGGGTTTTTCCATTACCGACGTGCCTGGCATCGAAGAGCAGCAGCATGAACGTACCAGGGCTGAGGAGATCCAACATCAGATTGAGCATGATGCCAGAATTGAGCAGGAGCGAAAAGACAAGGAGCTGATTGAGAAATATTACGGGAAGACAGGGTTGAAGTCACTCACCACCATCAACTACCGGCTGGAACCTTTTGTGCTCACCATCGATGAACTGGATGATGACAAGGTGCTGGAAGCACTGGAGAAGACACCTGTATTCAAGCGGGAACCGGACTTCAATCCCCGGATCTTCAAAACAGATGCGCCTCAGTCGTCAGGATCGCTGTTTGATTGACAGTGATTGAGGAAGATTGAACAACTATCTGAATGAATAATCTGCTGCCACGATCAGAACTTGCGTTCGTAAGGAACATATACCTTTTTCAGCCGCTTGTCGATCCGGTTACTCTGGTCAGCTTTCTTTAAGAGCTTTTGTAACGCCTTGTCACGGTTTCTGCCGGGATCAAAATCATCGCTCAACATCAGCAGTGAGAGGGTCTCCTCATCGATCATCTTGTAGCGGAATACCACATCTTTGTTTTCGATCACCTCATGCTCGACCAGTTGTACCCGGTAGTCATTCTCCGGCTCATACTGCAGAGTCTGTTCATCATACCCCATGGCGGTTACAGTGATTGTGCCAATCTTTTCTGTTTCCGTGAAAATGACCTTTCCTTGCTGATCGGTTACCTGACCCTCCAGCAGCTTACCCGACCTGCTGTGGGATTCCACCAAAATGGTGGGTAAGGGATAGTTGTTGCTACCAACCACCTCTACAACACAGCTGTCTTTGTGCGAAGCGGGCACTGCCTGTGAGGAGGATTTGCTTCCGGAGTAAGGAGTTGTGTGGATGATCAGAATCTCATCCAGCTGTTCATATTTTCCTTCTCCCACCTGTGCAACGGAGAGCCCGGTAAAACCGCTGATCCGAAATATGGCATACTGATCCTTCAGATGGAGAGAGTCATTGCCTTCCCGGTAGGTACCTTCAGGCAGCTGTGCATGTAAAAGGAGAACGGAAAGGAGAAACCATGACAAAAGGGCTGTTTTCTTCATGAGAGATACAAGTTGGTGAATCAGTAGCAAATGTAATATTTTTTTTCGTTCTTCTCCCTCCCAACAGCGAAAAAAAACTCCCTGCACTGTGACAGGGAGTTGATGGATGAGAAGTTGAGGCTTGAGTTAGGGTTCAAACTCCTTTTTCCGTGAGATATCGTTCGGCATCTATCGCTGCACGGCACCCGGTGCCAGCTGCAGTAACTGCCTGGCGGTAGATGGGATCTGCCACATCACCACATGCAAAGACACCCTCCACGTTGGTTCTGGTGGAGGGAGCCTCCGTTTTGATGTAGCCCACCTCGTCGAGCGCAACGTAATCCTTGAAGATCTCGGTATTGGGCTTGTGGCCGATGGCCAGGAAGAAACCATCCACGGCGATGTCATATCGCTCTTCATCGGCTTCACCCAGCCGTTTGACCAGGTGTACCCCTTCTACTCCTTTTTCGCCGAAGAGACCCACAGCATTGTGCTCGAAGAGGATTTCAATCTTGGGATTATTCATCACCCGCTCCTGCATGATTTTAGTAGCACGCAGGTAAGGCTTGCGAACGATCATATACACCTTTTCAGCCAGTCCCGCGAGATAGGTGGCTTCCTCACAGGCGGTATCGCCACCCCCTACAACAGCCACTTTCTTCTTGCGGTAAAAGAAGCCGTCGCAGGTGGCACAGGCCGAGACGCCCTGGCCGGCATACTTCTTCTCATCGTCCAATCCCAGATATTTGGCGGTAGCTCCGGTAGAGATGATCACGGTGTCGGCTTCGATCACCTTCTCATTGTCGATGGTCACCTGCAGCGGATGGACCGAAAAGTCGACAGCTGTCGCTCTTCCTGGCCGCACGTCAGTACCAAAGCGGGTGGCCTGTTTTTTCAGATCTTCCATCATCTCCGGCCCGGTGATTCCGTCCGGATAACCAGGGAAGTTTTCCACCTCGGTGGTGGTGGTCAGCTGTCCGCCCGGCTCCATCCCTTCATAGAGTACCGGCTCCAGGTTGGCTCTTGATGCATAGATGGCAGCCGTATAACCGGCCGGTCCCGATCCAATGATCAGGCATCTCACTTTTTCGTTCATATGTTCCTTCATCATTTTAAAACCTTCTCTCTCTGGAAGTCATCGGGAGAAGGGGGTTGGTTGAGTAATTGGTTCAAAGATACAAAGATTCTTTCACACCGGGAATCGATATTTGCATTATCTATCCCGTGTAAATGGAAAATATGAAGGAAGTTGCCTCCCTGACAGGTTTACCTCAGGTCGATGACCTCGACGTTGGGATAACGGGTTTTATCGAAACGAAATTCCGTGTCGGAGTAGTTGTGGTTGGCGTTGTAATCAGTGATCGTTATCCGTTGCTTTGTTCCGTTGCGCAGGGTCAGGGTAACCTGAACCAGTGTCTGTTTGTTGCTGTCGATCAGTGCATTCACTTCGCTGTACGCGCTTGTTCCGGCTGCCGGCAACATTCTGATCATCGTCATGCTTTTGCCATTGTGGCTCTTTTTTTCGGGTGCCGATAGGATATAACCGCTCCGGTAGATGCCCAACAACGCCAGGGGGCTGACTGAGGTGATCTCTTCAGCGGTGGGGTTGCTGATGTTCACCTCGTTCACCTCTTTCATCAGTACCCATTGCGTGGCCCCGTCGAACCAGATATCCATCTCATTGGTCTCCAGCCTGAATTTGTCGCCTCTGATGAAAGCAGTACCATTCATCGACATCTGCTCACTGCCGTCGGGGCCGATTGTGGCAGCGTGGAAAGTGAGACGTATGCCTTTCGATGCTTCAAACGAGCTGTAGGTGTTGTCGAGCAGAGCCCTGGCTTCGGTCGATTGCTGAGCGTAGATCAGCAGAGCGAACAGCAGGGCAACGATGGTGAGTATATTTCTTTTTTTCATCCTGATCCTTTTTGTATGGTTTATTGGTTAGACGTAAAGAGCCTCCCCTTGGTTTAACAGTGGAACCCATGCTTCGGGGGGAGAGGCCTGTAATGTTGTCACGGATGAAGAATGGCTGGAGGGTCTCAACGCAGCGAGTGGAGCAATTTCTCCAGTGAATATTCATCGGCAACGAAGACATCCCTCGGCTTGCTACCCTGAGTAGCCCCCACGATGCCGGCAGCTTCCAGCTGATCCATGAGCCGCCCGGCACGATTGTAGCCGATGGAAAACTTGCGCTGGATGAGTGAGGTGGAGCCCTGCTGATGTACCACGATCAGGCGTGCTGCCTCTTCGAAGAGCGGATCACGGTCGTTCAGGTCTACCGCGCCCGGTGCGGCCTCTGCCTCGCTTGCAACCTCCGGCAAAGCGAATGCCTGGTCATACCCGTTCTGCTTCCCGATAAACTGCGTGATCTCTTCCACCTCGGGGGTATCCACGAAAGCACATTGTATGCGGATCAGGCTACTGCCCTGCGAGAAGAGCATGTCACCGCGACCGATCAGCTGGTTGGCACCGCTCATGTCCAGGATGGTGCGCGAGTCGATCTGTGAAGTGACACGGAACGCCATGCGGGCGGGGAAGTTGGCCTTGATGGTGCCGGTGATGATGTTGGTGGTGGGTCGTTGTGTGGCGATCACCATGTGAATACCCACGGCACGCGCTTTCTGGGCAATGCGGGCGATGGGCATCTCGATCTCTTTGCCGGCGGTCATGATCAGGTCGCCGAACTCATCGATCACCACCACGATATAAGGCATGTAGCGATGCCCTTTCTCGGGGTTCAGATGTCGCTTGATGAACTTCTCGTTGTACTCCTTGATGGTGCGCACATGGGCTTTCATCAACAGCTCATAGCGGTCATCCATCTCCTTGGTGAGTGAGTTGAGTGTCTGCGTCACCTTGGTCACATCGGTGATGATCGCTTTCTCCTCATCTGGCAGCTTGGCCAGGTAATGCTTCTCGATGGTGGAATAGATGTTGAACTCCACCATCTTGGGGTCGATCAGCACCATCTTCATCTCCGAGGGGTGCTTCTTGTAGAGGAGTGAGGTGATGATCGCGTTCAGACCAACCGATTTGCCCTGTCCGGTGGCACCCGCCACCAGCAGGTGGGGCATCTTGGTGAGGTCGAAGATGAACACCTCGTTGGTGATGGTTTTGCCCAGTGCCACCGGCAGGTCGTAATCGCACTCCTGAAAACGGCGGGAGGAGATCACCGACTGCATGGAGACGATCTGCGGCTCCTTGTTGGGTACCTCAATGCCGATGGTTCCCTTGCCCGGCATCGGTGCGATGATGCGGATGCCCAGGGCGGAGAGGCTCAGTGCGATGTCATCCTCCAGGTTGCGAATCTTGGAGATGCGTACTCCCGCCTGAGGTACGATTTCATAGAGGGTGATGGTGGGGCCCACGGTTGCCTTGATCGAGGTGATCTCGATCCCGTAGTTGCGCAGCGTGTGGATGATCTTCTCTTTGTTGTCGTTCTGTTCTTTCATATCGACTGCCCTGTCGGAGGTGTTGTACACCTTCAGCAGGTTCATCGTGGGAAAACGATAGGATGAGAGATCCCTCCGCGGATCATAGTCCTCCATTAATCCGGTTTCGGGCTCCTGACCCTGCCCCATGTCAGCATGCAGATCTCCTGTCACAGGGGGGAGGGTTTCGTCATCCTTCGGTATCACCACCTCGAATCC
>DPAC01000129.1:5477-7037 GCA_003517675.1 Porphyromonadaceae bacterium
CCTTTTGAGGCGACCGAAAAGGCGTCTGAGCACTCCCGGTTGTTTCGCTGTGAGCGGTTCGCTGAACTCCTCTTCAACGGGAGACTCCTCCTCCGGCTTCTCCTGATAGAGAGAGGGCTTGCTGTTTGCCAGACCTTTCTGGATGGCATAGATGGAACTCTTGCGCAGGATTACAATCAGGGTTACCAGGAAAAGCAGGATCAGCAATACCACTCCCGGCCAGCCGATGCTGTTTTCCAGCAACTGCTCAATCGCTGTGCCGTGTGCACCACCCCAGTTGATATGGCTGGTGGGGAAGAGATTTCCCAGGATGAAAGCACTCGCGATGGAACCGCTGATCAACCCGAATGCGGTGATGAACAGCGCTTTCATGAACGATAGATCAGACACTTTCATGATGCGTAGTCCGATCAGGATCAGGAACAGGGGAATCATCGCGGAGAAGATGCCAAACCAGTCGTTTACCATTATCTCGGCGAGAAAGGCACCGCCGGCACCGGTCCAGTTGTCAACATCAGCGTTGTCAGAGCGGACCAGCTCAAAAAAGGAGAGGTTGAGTACCTTGCTCTGATCGGCAGCTCCTGTGAAGAAAAAGGAGATGATTGCGAGCAGGAGAAAGATGCCGATGAAAGCAATCACCACGCCGGCGAGAAAATGAACCCGTTCGTTCTTGAGAAATGCAAGGCGGTTCACACCTTTCTTTCCCGATGCAGCTGTTTTCTTCCTCTTACGTTTAGCCATAGTTTTTCGCGTTTCAACCTGTTTCTGTTGCCTTTCTGTTCTTTTCCGAAGTGGTCAGCCCAGGTGAAAGTGTGATGTCTGAATGAATGTACAAATGTAAAAAAAAGAATGTTAGGTTGAAAGGGTGATTCCTCCTTTCATGAAAAAAGATACACCTTTGTGGGGTGTATCTCTAAAAGTGCGATCTGTCTGCCCTCGCGGTGTCACTTCTTTTTCAGTTGCCCCAGCAGGTAGATTCCTCCAGCCAGTGCAACCACACCGAGTGCCAGCTCGATATATGCCGTTTGTTTTGATTCACTGTCCTGTGCTGTGATCTCCAGTCCCAGCAGATCGACCGATTTCTCGCTTTGATTCAGCCCGGTAATGCCCAGGTAACCCAGTACCACTGCAGCAACAATCAGCAGGATTACAATCACTTTCTTCATAGACGATTTCATTTAATGGTTTACTCTTTAACAGTTAGCTGTTGATAATTGTTCTGGAGGATAGCCAATAAAAAAGCGGGAAGTCCGCGAATCACTTCGCAGACTTCCCTTGTTAACACAATCTTCATGAAACAAACTACACTATCGAGTTGATTGCAGAATGATAATCCGGCTCCTGTGCAATCTCAGAAACCAGTTCCTTATACCGGACTTTCCCCTCGGGATCAATCACGACCACGGCACGTGCCAGAAGACCTTTCATGGGTCCGTCGGTTATTAACAGTCCATAATCTTTTCCAAACGCTTCATCGCGAAAGGTGGAGAGCGTGATCACATTTTCAATTCCCTCTGCTGAGCAGAATCTTCCGGCTGCAAAGGGCAGATCGGCAGAAAT
>DPAC01000175.1 GCA_003517675.1 Porphyromonadaceae bacterium
CTAATTTTAGTCTTGGATGAATATAACTAGTCCTTGAAATAAAAACTCCATTTGATTCCGCTTTATCAATCCATTCTAAAATTGGATTATTCGATGAATAATTTAATGGATTAATATTTAACTCATTTAGAATATCTTGTGCGACTATTTTGGGATTATCTTTTATCGAATATTTACCAATAAATGACACCTTATTTTCATTGTTTTCCTTATTAACATCTCTTATCCATGCCTGTTTTTGTTGAATTTCACGGATAATAAAAATTGAGGGCGTGCTCAATTCTTTTGAACCTGCTTTCCTGAAATCTTGTAAAGGCTGAAAATCATTTGGCACATCTGGAAGAAAGAATAAAGCAAATGGTCTTCTATATGCTTTTGCAAGTTTTTGTGCCTGTCTTATAGTGGGATAATCATTTCCATTTTCCCATTCTTTGAATTTTTCAATGGGAACAGCAACCTTGGATGCAGCAATTTCTTCAGTCATTTTGGCTGATTCTCTTGCCCATTTAAAAACTTTTGCTGTTATGTATGCCTTATTTGCCATATAATGCAAAAATACAATTTTTTATCTCAAATCAGAATAATTTTATTGAACGCGGAGTTTTCCAGTAAGACCGCTAACGATGCAATCATACAATTTACGAAAGGATTAAAAAAAATTATGCTTGTATCTCGTCTCAAATAAACGAATAGCGTATTTTGGCGAATAGAAGTTCAGACTGCAAGTTTAGTTAATATTTTTAATATCTCTCTCATTTCTAGCGGTTATTTTCCGGCGACTGTATTAAATAAAGTTAAACAGTGCCCGGAAAATGCCCATGAAATGAATGAGATGAAGAATAAGAGACAAAAAGAAAATAATAATGGTGATAAGTTGTTTTATTGCTCTTTGATGGATGGTTAGCGTGATAAAATTATGTAACTTCGCACGATAAAGATAAAAAAAGACAAACCAGATGAAGATTCTTACATCGGAGCAGATCAGGAGAATTGATGCGGAGACGATTAAAAGGGAGGGGATCCCGTCACTTGAACTGATGAAGCGGGCGGCGACTGCCTTCTATAACCGGTTCACGGAGAGATTTCCGGATAAGAACATCTCCGTGCTCATCTTTTCGGGTGTGGGAAATAACGGCGGCGATGGGCTGGTGATCGCTCGCCTGCTGCATAAGTCGGGCTACAGCTTGAAGGTCTGCGTGGTGGAGTACAGCGATCAGTATTCGGAAGATTGCGCCCACAACCTGCGGCGGGTGAAGGCGGAGAACATCGCCTACACCAAAATTAAAGCGGAGAAGGATATACCGGATATGAACGGGTATGATGTGGTGATCGACGGGATCTTCGGAACAGGGCTCTCGCGGGAGGTAAGCGGCATCGCTGCGCAGGTGATCGGGAGAATCAATGAAAGCAGGAAACCGGTGATCAGCATCGATGTGCCGAGTGGCCTGTTCCTGGAACGTAAAACCTCTTTCGCCGTGCAGGCAACTGAGACGATCACGTTTCAGATCCCGAAGCTGGCGCTTTATCTGCCGGAGAACAGGGATTTTACCGGTGATGTGCGGATTGTGGACATCGGCCTGGACAGGGAAGCGATTGCCGAAGCGGAAAGCTACATGTATTTCACGGAAATGGGGGAGATCGTCTCCCTGCTGAAGCCCCTGGAAAAATTTGCCCATAAGGGGACCGAGGGGCATGCCCTGATCATCGGCGGAAGCCTGGGTAAGACGGGGTCGGTATGCCTGGCGGCGAAGGCAGCCTTAAAGACGGGCTGCGGACTGGTTACCGCTTATCTGCCCCAATGTGGAGTGCCTGTGATACAGTCAAATTTTCCGGAAGCGATGGCGATAGAGGATCAGCACAGGGAGCATATCAGCGATATCCGATACAGCCTGCACCCGGATGCGATCGGCATCGGCATCGGGATGGGACAGCACCCGGAGACGCAGGATGCGCTGCACCGGTTTCTCCAAAACAACCGTACCCCGCTGGTGATCGATGCGGACGGACTGAACATCCTGTCACAGCACAGGGAGTGGGTCTCCCTGCTGCCGCCTAAAACCATTCTGACACCGCATCCGAAGGAGCTTTCAAGGCTGATTGGAGAGTGGAACAACGACTATGACAAGATTCAAAAAACAAGACTCTTTGCCAGGGAGAACGACCTGGTCGTGGTGATCAAAGGGGCTTATTCGCTGATCATCGATGCGGAGAGTGTTTTCCTGAACAGTACCGGCACTCCCGCACTGGCTACCGCCGGTAGCGGCGACGTGCTGACCGGGATGATCACCTCGCTGCTGGCACAGGGATACAAACCTACGGACGCGGCAAGGGTGGGGGTTTACCTGCACGGGCTGACGGCCGATCTGACGAAGGAACAGATTCATCCCCGAAGCTTCATCGCCGGCGACATCATCGGGCACATTGGAGATGCCTACTGGAAACTGGAAAAAAATGAGTGAATGATTTGGGATTGATGAAATAATTGCGTAATTTTGCACCTCATTTTGCCAATAGGCACGACAAGAAGACGCAGGCAGCGGCTCGCCTCAGGCACGTAACGTCAAGTTATTTTAATATGTACGTCATAGTAGACATTCAGGGTCAGCAGTTTAAAGTACAGCAGGACCAAAAATTATTCGTCCACAGGATCAACGCCGATCAGGGCGCAGAGGTGGAATTTGAGAAAGTGATGCTTGTCGACAATGAAGGCGCGATAACCGTGGGTTCGCCCGTCATTGAAGGAGCGAAAGTGGTAGTGGAGATTCTTTCACACGTAAAAGGAGACAAGGTTCTCATTTTCAAAAAGAAAAGGAGAAAAGGATACCAGAAACTGAACGGTCACCGTCAACAGTTTTCTGAAGTGAGAGTCAAGGAAATTATTGCTTAATCAGTTAAAATCAGAAGAAAATGGCACATAAAAAAGGTGTAGGTAGTTCGAAGAACGGCCGTGAATCGGAAAGTAAACGATTGGGCGTGAAGATATTTGGTGGTGAGGTTACAAAAGCCGGAAACATTATCGTGCGTCAACGAGGTACAGTGCACCATCCAGGAGAAAATGTAGGCATCGGCAAGGATCATACACTCTTCGCGCTGACCGACGGCGTGGTGGTTTTCCGCAAGAAAAGAAATAACCGTTCTTTTGTGTCGGTACAGCCCCTCACAAAGGCAGAAGCATGAGATATCGAAGCGCCATCATCTGAGATGGAGAGATTACCATAAAGTGATTTATTAGTGGATAAGGACAGCCTGCTTGAATAAGCAGGTTGTTTTTTTTAACGGTATGGAACTGACCACCGATCAAAAAGCATTCATTCAGGCTCATGAGAAAGAGGATGTGCATGCACTGGCACTCCGTTACTCAGGAGAGGATATGCCTTTTCTACTGGCGCAGATTGCCGGACGGCAAAAGGCAGAGAAGAAGATTCCATCCTGGTACAGGAACAGGAACTTGCTCTATCCGCAGCATCTCTCACTTGAACAGGCCTCGTCGGAGGTGACGGCGCGTTACAAGTCGTCGCTCATCGATGGAGGAGAGCTCTTTGCCGATCTGACCGGTGGGCTGGGGGTCGATTTCTCCTTTCTGGCACCGCACTACAGGCGGGCAATCTATGTGGAACGGGATGAAGGGCTTTCCAGACTGGCCGCACACAATCTTTCAGAGCTGGGACTGGAACATGTGGAGGTTCATTGCAGGGAGAGTGAGAAATTTCTGCCAGAACTCCCATGTGCAGATCTGATCTACCTTGATCCGTCGCGCCGGGATAAGGATGGGAGGAAAGTGTTTAGGATCGAAGAGTGCTCTCCCGATCTGTCGCAGCTCACCAGCCAGCTGATGGAGAAAGCCGGGCGGGTGATGATCAAGTATTCACCGATGCTCGATATCTCTCTTGCAGTGAAAACGCTTCCCCAGGTATCGGAGGTACATGTGGTTTCAGTGGAGAACGAATGCAGGGAGTTGCTGTTTCTTTTCTCACGTGAGCCGACGGAGAGGCTCTATCATACAGTTAACCTGAATAAGGCGGGAGAACGGCAGGTGCTCACTTTTACCAAAGCAGAGGAGGAACGCGAAGCTCCATACAGTGCATCTCCCGGCCGGTATCTATACGAACCCAACGCCTCCATCCTGAAAGCGGGTGCATTTAACGTGACGGCGCATCGCTTCGCTTTGCAGAAACTGCACAAACACACTCATCTCTACACTTCCGAACGATTGGTGGAAAACTTTCCCGGTCGTACTTTTCAGGTGAAAGAGTGGTTCCGGGCAGATAAAAAAAGTATCCGGCGCTTTGCTGCCACCACTCACCAGGCAAATATCACCGTTCGCAACTATCCGCTCTCAGTCTCGGAGATCCGCAAACGGTCGGGACTGAAAGAGGGGGGCGACCATTATCTCTTCGCTTCCACGTTGGCCGATGGAGAGAAAGTGTGGATCATTGGGGAAAAGGTGTAAGATTTCAGTTCCTGGCCCATTTTTAGCATTCAGCGATCAGCTATTTTAACCAATAAACCTGTAAACGTACGAACAACCTACCATCTACCTACATTTCAAGTTATTTGTGTCTCTCTTTCAGCACCGCTTCAATGTCCTGCAACTTCAGATCCTTGGTCTTTAGCAGGATAAGGAAGTGATAGAGCAGGTCGGCTGCCTCGTTTTGGAACAGGTCAAGATTGTCATCCTTCGCTTCGATCACCAGCTCTACCGCCTCTTCACCCACTTTTTGAGCTACTTTGTTGACACCGCGGCTGAAAAGTTTGGCGGTATAGGACCCTTCCGGATTTTCGGTGATCCGCTGTTCAATTACTTTCTCCAGCTCGTACAGGAACCCCTTGGGTGTCTCCTCCTGAAAGCAGGAGGTGCTGCCGGTGTGACAGGTCGGTCCCTGCGGATATGCCTTGATCAGCAGCGTGTCGTTGTCGCAATCGACCTGTATCTCATCTACAATGAGAAAGTTGCCCGATGTCTCCCCCTTGGTCCAGAGTCGTTGTTTGCTCCGGCTGTAAAATGTAACCCTCCCTTCACTTTTGGTTTTCTCAAGTGCTTCTTCGTTCATATAGCCCAGCATCAGCACCTGTAGGGTGTTGGCATGCTGGATAACGACCGGTACCAGTCCACCGGATTTTTCAAAATTGATCATCACGATATTTCTTTTTATGTTGATTTTGTTGATTTATCATTGTGCAGTACCCTGAATCAACGGATTGGGATATTCCTCTCTTTTAAATATTGTTTCAGTGCAGGGATGGGGATCTCTCCATAATGAAAGATGCTGGCAGCCAGAGCGGCACTGGCATTTGTCACGGTGAAGACCTCAACGAAGTGATCCATGCTGCCGGCCCCTCCCGAAGCGATAACCGGTACCGAAACGGCCTTGCAGACCGCCTCGGTGATTTCCAGGGCAAAACCGTTCTTCGTGCCGTCGTGGTTCATCGAGGTGAGCAGGATCTCTCCCGCACCACGCCTTACACCCTCTATTGCCCAGTCGGTCGTATGCAACGGAGTGGGAGTTCTACCCCCCTGGGTATATACCATCCATTCTCCGTTATCCTCCTGTTTCGTGTCGATGGCCAGCACCACGCATTGGTTGCCAAACTGATCAGCGATCTCGGTGAGCAGCTCCGGTCGGTCCACCGCCGACGAGTTGAGGCTCACCTTGTCGGCACCGGCACGGATGATGGCCTGTGCATCTTCAAGCGTGCGGAGGCCACCACCCACTGTAAAAGGGATGTTGATCTCCTGTGCCACCCGTTGCACCAGTGATGTGAGCGTCTTTCGGTTCTCTACTGTGGCAGTGATATCGAGGAAGACCAGCTCATCGGCACCCTCCAGCACGTAGCGTTTGGCCAGCTCAACCGCGTCACCCGCATCACGGAGCTCAACGAAGTTGACACCTTTTACTGTACGTCCCTCCTTGATGTCGAGGCAGGGGATGATTCTTTTCTTCAGCATTTGATTCAGTTTTTCAGTTGTCAGCACTCAGTTCCTGGCTCTTGGCTCTTGTTTCCTGGCTCCTGGTTCCTGGTTCCTGGTTCTATTTAAAAACTCCCCCAATTCATCGAGTCTGATCTTACCCTCGTAAATGGCTTTGCCGATGATGGCGCCCTCGCAGCCCAGCTCCTGCAGGGTCAGCAGATCGTCGATGGAGGTGATGCCCCCGCTGGCGATAAGCTGTATGTTTGTCCGGGCGATGATCTCCCGGTAGAGGTCGGTGGAGGGGCCCTCCAGCATGCCATCCCTGGCGATATCGGTGCAGATCACATAGCGGACACCCTCTTTCTCGTAGGCAGTGATGAAGTCGATCACATCCTCCTCCGACTGTTGCTGCCAGCCGTT
>DPAC01000098.1:0-160 GCA_003517675.1 Porphyromonadaceae bacterium
TTGGCATCGCCCCCACTCGTGCCGCTGCCCGTCAGCTGGTGACACACCGTCACATCACGGTAAACGGTAAGGTGCTCAACATCCCCTCCTACACCGTGAAGCCTGGTGAAGTGGTAGGTGTCCGGGAAAAATCAAAATCGATGGAGGTGGTGACCAATGC
>DPAC01000098.1:477-8043 GCA_003517675.1 Porphyromonadaceae bacterium
GAAAGAGCCGATATCCCGGAAAGCATCAAAGAACAACTCATCGTAGAATTATATTCTAAACAATAATTTCATGGCAATATTAGCATTCCAAAAACCCGATAAAGTAATCATGTTGCAGGAGGATGCATTATCCGGCAAGTTCGAGTTCCGTCCTTTGGAACCCGGATATGGCATTACCATTGGTAACGCCCTGCGCCGTATCCTGCTTTCCTCGCTTGAGGGATTCGCGATTACATCGGTAAAGATAGACGGTGTGGAGCATGAGTTTGCTTCCATTCCGGGTGTGATAGAAGATGTAACAGGTATTATTCTGAATCTGAAAAAAGTACGATTCAGACGGATCGTAGAGGAGTTTGAGACAGAGAAAGTGAGCATCGCTATTTCGGGTACGGATGTGTTTAAAGCCGGAGATATTGGTAAGCTGCTGACTGGTTTCGAAGTGCTCAACCCTGAGTTGGTGATTTGCCATCTGAGCAAGAAAGCTGATCTTCGCATGGAGCTGACCATCCACAAGGGTAGAGGATATGTGCCGGCCGATGAAAACAGGGAGATGTTTGCATCAGATGACGTGCAGACCCTGGCCATCGACTCCATCTTCACGCCGATCCGGAATGTGAAGTATGAGATAGAAGATTACCGTATTGAACAGAAGACCGATTACGAAAAGCTCATCATAGAGATTACCACCGATGGTTCCATTCATCCCAAAGAGGCGTTGAAAGAAGCTGCCAAGATACTGATTCAACATTTCGTCCTCTTCTCCGACGACAACAAGATCATGCTGGAGACCAATGATGCCGAGAGCATCGAGGAGTTTGATGAAGAGGTGCTGCACATGCGTCAGCTGCTGAAACGCAAGCTCTCCGACCTCAACCTCTCGGTGCGGGCACTCAACTGCCTGAAAGCCGCCGATGTGGAGACGCTGGGACAGCTTGTTTCACACAACAAGAACGATCTGTTGAAGTTTCGCAACTTCGGCAAGAAGTCGCTCACCGAACTGGAAGAGCTGCTCGACAGTCTGAAGCTACAGTTTGGTATGGATATCTCGAAGTACAAATTAGATAAAGACTAACAATTGCAATGAGACATAATAAGAAATTCAATCATTTAGGGCGTAAGACTGCGCATCGTGGGGCGATGTTATCCAATATGGCCAACTCGCTGATCATGCACAAACGCATCTTTACCACTGTTCCCAAGGCAAAGGAACTGAGAAAATTTGTGGAGCCGATCATCACCCGCAGCAAGGAGGATACCACCCACTCGCGGAGGGAGGTGTTCAGCCTGCTGCAAAGCAAGACTGCCGTGACAGAGTTGTTCCAGACCGTATCGCAGAAAGTGGCCGATCGTCCGGGTGGATATACCCGAATCATCAAGACCGGATTTCGCCTGGGTGACAATGCCGCCATGTGCTTTATTGAACTGGTAGACTTCAACGAGAATATGCTGGGTGATGGCGGTGCCAGGAAAGCGAAGACACGCCGTTCACGCAGAAAAGCCTCGGGTGATGCTGCCGGCGCTGCCAAGGCAAAGAAAGAGCCCATGGAAGAGCAAGCCAAGGAGGTGAATCAGGCCGGGAAGACGGTAGAAGAGACTGAAACGGTGGCCGATGTACAAACAGCAGACGACGTTAAGACGGCGGCAGAGGATGTGCAGCCGGAAGCTGTAGAGAACAAAGAAGAAGCTGCCGCACCGGAGGCAGAAGCTGCAGACGAAAAGGCCGAAACGGCTGGTTCGGATGAAGTGAAGTCTTAAGCTTCTTTCAGGATAAACACTGTGGGTACATCGTCATTATGCCGGAGACCTAACACCTCTGTCGATGGTGTATTTGCAGTGAAGCTGTGATTTTTAAAATGTTAAACATTAAAGGAAAGCGCCGCGAGTGATTCGTAGCGCTTTTTTTGCAACTTTTTGTTTAGGCAAGTGTTGTATCATTTGAGATAAGGTTATCGTGGGTATGTGAGGAGATGAAGCCCATTTGCACGTATCAGATGATACGATATAACGGGCAGATCAGATGTAAGGTATATCGCACCTGTCAGATTCAAGGTATCCTGCATGTGTTGACCGCATATTCCGCAGTTAGTACATCATAGCTTGAGAATAGGATGAAAAAGATTGTTGTTGCGGGTTGTGGTTTTGGCGGATTGCAATTCGTGAATCACCTCCCCAAAGGAGCTTTCGATATCATGGTGATCGACAAGATCAATCATCACCAGTTTCCCCCGCTGTTTTATCAGGTGGCAGCTTCTCAGATTGAGCCGGCGACCATCTCGTTCCCAATACGGAAAATATTTCAAAAGCGGAGAGATGTGCGCATCCGCCTGGCACAGGTGTTGGCGGTGAATGATGCAGCGAAGTATGTCGATACCACGATCGGCAGGTTCGACTACGACTATCTGGTCATCGCGACGGGCACCCGCACCAATTTCTACGGCAACGGGAAGGTGGAAAGTAATGCCCTGGGATTAAAGTCGACCTATCAGGCGATCAACGTGCGGAATTACATTCTCCACAATTTTGAGAAGCTGTTGTATGCCGATGAGAAAGAGGGTCTATACAATATGGTGATTGTGGGCGGCGGCGCCACCGGGGTGGAGCTGGCCGGCGCCTTTGCCGAGATGACGAAGGAGGTTCTACCGAAAGATTACCCTAATATCGATTCCTCGCGGGTGCAGGTCTACCTGCTGGAAGGAGGAGAGCACACGCTTGCAGCCATGAGCAGCTTTGCACAGAACTATTCGGAGAAACAGCTCCGCTCCATGGGTGTGATTGTGAAAACTGGCACCCTGGTAAAGGATTACGACGGGGAACTGCTTACGCTGAACAATGGGGAGACCATTCGCAGCCGGAATGTGATCTGGTCGGCCGGCGTGACAGGGAACATCATTGGTGGCATTCCGGAGGAGGCACAGCTGCGTTCCGGCAGGATCAGGGTGGATCGGATGAACCGGGTGGAGGGGCTCACCGATGTGTTTGCCATTGGAGACATAGCTTATATGGAAACGGAGCAATATCCCAAAGGACATCCGCAGCTGGCCAACGTGGCCATCGGGCAGGGGAAGAACCTGGCCCGCAACCTGCAGCGGCTCGAAGCCGGGCGCAGTGATCTGAAGCCCTATGAGTACCGCAACCTGGGCACCATGGCCACGGTGGGGCGTAACAAGGCAGTGGTGGATCTGCCCTTTGTGAAGTTCAAAGGCCGTTTTGCCTGGTTCGTCTGGATGTTCCTTCACCTGATGCTCATCCTGAGTGTCCGCAACAAGCTGGTGATCTTCATCAACTGGGCTTGGAACTATTTCACCAAAAATAACTCGCTGCGGCTGATATTGAAGGACAATGATTAAATAACTTCCGAGTGTTTTCTGTTTTTTTCCCGGAAATGCTCATTGTGAAAACACTTCCTTTTCCCGTTTTCACTGTACCGGGATTTCCATTTTTACTGTATTCATCATTCCCGGTAATAAATGCCAATCATTTTTTTGAAATCATTTGCACACGTGTTTTTTTAGATTTACTTTTGTTTAAAGTATGCATATGCAAAGGATTATTGAAGATAATATGGACAAGATTAAGACATTAATTCTGATTGTATTGCTGTTGGCTTTTACTACCACCATTCCTGCCCAGGAAAAGAAAGAGAAGCCATACACCTTTTTGCTCACGGGAGCATCGTTTGCATCGCCCAACAACGGCTGGTTTGAGGTAGGGTGCGACCTTGCCGGTGCAACACCCATCAACCGCGCCATCGGCGGAGAGGCCATTGCCGATGCTGCCAACAGGATGGCGGAAGGGACGCTCTACTCGAAAGAGGAACTGGCGGAGATTGATGCGCTGGTGATCATGCAGGTACACGACAAGGATGTGTACGACGAATCGCAGTTGCAAACGAAATATACCGACTACAAAACCCCTTTCGACCGCAGCAATTATGCTGCCGCATTCGATTACGTGATCAAACGTTACCTCACGGAGTGCTATAACCTGAAATTCGATGAAAATTCCAAATACTACAACACCCGCATGGGCAAACCGGCGGTGGTGGTGCTCTGTACCGACTGGCACGACGGGCGGGTGACCTACAACACCTCGGTGCGCAGGCTGGGAGAAAAATGGGGATTTCCGGTGGTGGAATTCGACAAATATATCGGATTTTCCAGGAATACGGTGCATCCCGTGACGGGCGAACAGGTGAGCCGTCTGTTTACCGTTGATGAGCAGGAGATTGCCGGAGAGACTTACGGCTGGCATCCTGAAAACGGACAGGATAAATATATCCAGCGTCGCATGGCCGCCATCTTTGCTGATACCATGCGGAGGATCTTTCCGGTAAAAGATTGCAAAATGCGACCTTAAAATAATAACATCGATTAATCGACTAATTGTTTTTGTATATTTGCGTTGGATTAAAGCTACCAGAGATGACAACACGGGAAGAATATATGAGGCTGCTGAGGCAATTCGTTTCAGAATATGGTGCAGAATATGGAATTTCGCGCATCGGTATTTTTGGTTCGGTTGCACGCGGCCAGCAAACAGAAGATAGTGATGTGGATGTTCTAATCGAGGCTCCTGTACTTGACTTGCTGTCACTTATAGCCATAAAGCGGCGACTGGAAGAGATATTAGGTTCGCCTGTTGATCTGGTGCGCAAAACTCAATATATGCCCCCACAGTTTAGGAATAGGGTTGAGAAGGAGGTTATCTATGTATGATTGGGTACTCATAATGAGTGGGTTACGCAACATCGAAAAATCACTGCTGCATATACTTGATCGCACTTCGTGGATTGAAACTGTTGATGATTTTTTAAAAACTCCGGCGGGAGTGGATGCTCTTGATATTGCTGCAATAAGACTTATGGCTGTGGGGGAAGAAATCAAAAAGATCGAAAAGAGAAGTGGTGGGGAATTATTATCTCGGTATCCTGAAATTGAATGGAGAGACATCATGGGATTTCGGGATTTTATTGCCCATGCCTACTTTCATATCGATGCATCGGTGGTTTTTGACACTGTACAGAATAACATTCACCCATTGTTGACAACAATACAGCAGATAATTGCCGATTTGGAAAAACAAGATCACGACGAAGATTAAAATATGGATATGCAAAGGATTATTGAAGATAACATGGACAAGATTAAGACATTATGCACAATGTATAATGTTAAGTCCTTGTTTGCATTTGGCTCTGTGTGTACTGATAAATTCAATGACCAAAGTGATATAGACTTATTGATTGCTTTTAATTCTATGGATTATGGTGATTATGCGGATACTTACCTTACGCTATCAAATCCATTTTTCATTAATTCGTTGAACCAAACGAAGACCTTGATACATGCTATATGAATGATAAGATTCGGAAGTTTTTATTTGTAATTTTGTGTTAGATTAAAGCTACCAGAGATGACAACACGGGAAGAATATATGAGGCTGCTGAGGCAATTCGTTTCAGAATATGGTGCAGAATATGGAATTTCGCGCATCGGTATTTTTGGTTCGGTAGCACGCGGCCAGCAAACAAATGCGGTTTTACGATGCGAATAAAAGAGATCATACAGACCATTGAACAACTCGCACCCTTGCCGCTGCAGGAGGAGTATGACAACAGCGGGCTGCAGGTGGGTGACCCGGGCAGGGAGGCCACGGGAGCACTGCTGGCTATCGACGTGACCGAAGAGGTGGTGGATGAGGCAATCGCACTTGGATGCAACCTGGTTATCTCGCATCACCCCATTGCTTTTCGTCCTTTCCGTTCGCTTACGGGCAAGAGCTACGTGGAACGTTCCATGATCATGGCCATCCGCAATGACATTGCACTCTATGCTGCTCATACCAACCTCGACAATGCCGGGGGTGGTGTGAACTACCGGTTGGCAGAAATGCTGGAGCTGCAGAATGTGAAGGTGCTTAGCCCAAAAGAGCATGCACTGTTCAAGTTTGTCACCACTGTCCCGGTGCATCATGCCGAGAGCGTGCGTAATGCACTCTTTAATGCTGGTGCCGGCCATATTGGCAATTACGACAGCTGCAGCTACAACCTGACCGGTGAGGGAACTTTCCGGCCGGGTGCAGGAACAAACCCTTTCGTGGGAGAGGCCGAGAAGCTTCACTTTGAACCCGAGGTACGGATTGAAACCGTGGTGCCGGTGATGAAGAAAGAGGAGGTGCTGAGGGCACTGTTGGCGGTGCATCCCTATGAGGAGCCGGTGTTTGACTTCTATCCCATTGCCAACGAGTGGGGGCAGCACGGTGGTGGCGTGGTGGGGGTGCTGCCAGAGCCGATGCCGGAGCAGGAGTTTCTCTATCAGCTGAAAGATCTTTTTAACCTGCCCACTATCCGTCATTCCAAAATTCGGGGAAAGGAGATACGCGATGTGGCCATCTGTGGTGGTGCCGGTGCCTTCCTCATACCCCGTGCAGTGACTTATGGTGCCGATGCTTTTCTGACCGGTGAGGCCAAGTACAATGATTTTTATGATGTAGAGGGGAACATCCTCCTTGCAGTGGTAGGCCATTACGAGTCGGAGATCTGCACAAAAGATATTTTTTTCGATCTCCTTTCGAAAAAATTTCCTACCTTTGCGCTGCATAAATCGGCGTTCGACGTGAATCCGGTGAAGTACCTGTAACAGAAAGCGGTCCGACTTGTTCCCGCAGTTACAGTGAATGTGGTAACGAAACGATTTTTTTCATCGTTTGGTTACTGCATTTTTTCGTTGCGGACACGTTGTCTGGCACAACGCCTGCCCCATTGGGCTGTTGCGGAATTGGCACCAGGTGAACATCGACATAACATCATCAAAAATAGCATTCATATGGCAACAAAAAAGAAAGTTGTGGAACAGGAAATGTCGGTAGAAGACAAACTGAAGTCACTTTACAAGCTGCAGTCCTATCTCTCAGAGATCGACCGCATCAAAACCCTCAGAGGGGAACTACCCCTGGAGGTAGCTGACCTGGACGATGAGATTGCCGGGTTGGGTACCCGTATCAATAACTTCGAGTTGGAGCTCAAGCAACTGGAGGAGAACATCAAGCTACAGAAAGGTAAGATCGAAACCAGCAAGGCGAAGATCGAGCGATACACCAAGCAGCTGGATAATGTGCGCAACAGCAAGGAGTATGACCACCTCTCGAAAGAGATCGAGTTCGAAACGCTTGAGATTGAACTGTCGGAGAAGCATATCCGTGAATTTGAACAGCAGGTTGTGGCAATTAAGGAGCAGATAGCTGCTGCCAAAGAGTTGCTGAAAGAGAAAACAAGCGACCTGGAACACAAGAAGAAAGAGCTCGAAGATATTGTCTCAGAAACAAAAGCACAGGAAGAGAAGATACGTGAGAAAGCCAAGAAAACGGAGACCACCATTGAACCTCGTCTGCTGGCAGCGTTCAAGCGTATCCGTAAGAATGCCCGCAACGGGCTGGGTATCGTGCCCATTCAGCGGGGTGCCTGTGGTGGTTGTTTTAACAAGATACCACCGCAGAAGCAGATGGACATCAAACTGGGTAAGAAGGTCATTGTTTGTGAGTATTGTGGGCGCATCATGATTGATCCCG
>DPAC01000143.1:0-4534 GCA_003517675.1 Porphyromonadaceae bacterium
GCCGGCACCATCAACCAGAAAGGGAGCTTCCGCTTTCGTGCCGACAAGGTGGGTAAGGATACGCTGCTGGCGCAGATTATCCGTACGGTAGATGAGGCGCAGGGGAGCAAGGCGCCCGTTCAGGGACTGGTAGACCGGATCGCGGCGGTGTTCGTACCGGTAGTGATTGGCATCGCGCTGCTTAGCTTTGTGACCTGGCTCCTCCTTGGTGGCGAGAACGGCTTTGTCTATGGCCTGTTGACCATGGTGACGGTGCTGGTGATCGCCTGTCCCTGTGCGTTAGGGTTGGCTACACCCACGGCCATCATGGTGGGCATTGGCAGAGGTGCCGACGAGGGGATCCTGATCAAGGATGCCGAGAGCCTGGAGAGTGCCAAAAAGGTGGATATGGTGGTGCTTGATAAGACTGGCACCATCACCGAGGGGAAGCCACAGGTGACCGCCATCACCTGGTCGTTAGATGCCACTCCCCTGCACCGGGATATCCTCTACAGCATTGAGCAGCGCTCAGAGCATCCGTTGGCCGATGCCATCACAGCGGAGCTGAGGAAGACAAGCACACTTCTTGACGATGTCAACATTTTGCAGGTAAGCGGCAAGGGAATCGAGGGTACCTATGAGGGAGAGACTTATTACATTGGCAACGTGGACTACCTGACATCGAAAGGGGTGGTGATCCCGGCCGACCTGATGCAGCAGCTCTACCTGGAGATGGATGCGGCTCATACTGTATCGTTGTTTGCCAACAGGGAGAAAGCACTGGGGGTGGTAGGCATCACCGACAAGATGAAACCTTCTTCGAGGGAGGCAATCGCACAGTTGCAGGAGATGGGAATAGCAGTTGCCATCTATACGGGCGACAATGAGAAAGTGGTGGCAGCATTGGCGAAAGAGCTGGGTGTTACCGAGTACCGGGGCGGTGTGCTGCCGGAGGAGAAAGCGGAGCTGATCAAAAAGCTGCAACAGCAGGGCCATACGGTGGCGATGGTGGGTGATGGAATCAATGACAGTGGAGCGCTGGCGCAGGCCGATGTGAGCATCGCCATGGGCAGTGGCAGTGATATCGCGATGGATGTGGCGAAGATGACCATTATTTCCTCTGACCTGCAGCGGGTACCCAGGGCGATCCGTCTCTCGCAGGCCACGGTGCAGACCATCCGTCAGAACCTGTTCTGGGCCTTTATCTACAACATGATCGGCATCCCCATCGCAGCAGGTGTGCTCTTTCCCTTTACCGGTTTCCTGCTCAACCCGATGATCGCTGGTGCTGCCATGGCACTAAGCTCGGTCAGCGTGGTGACCAACAGCCTCCGGTTAAAGCGAAAATCCTTTTAATCCACCAGCAGGTTATAGCTGGAGAGCAACAGTCCCACCACCTCGGAGTAGTTATCACGTCCCGAGCTCACCCCGTTTGTCTTCAGGTAGGCATCATACATTTTGTCCTGGGTATCGGAGAGGATTTCGTTCCGGGCCGCCATCCAGTGCTCGCTGTTCCGCTGCAGGTCGGCAATGATCTCGGGGCGGATGGATTGTTCAAGCGATTCGTATGCGTCTGGCAACAAACGCCTTGCATCGCGCAACAGGTAGCCCAGCACCGAGACATATCCGCTGTAGCGCACCATCGGGTGGGTGCTGTGGGCACAGGCTGCGAAGCTGTAGAGGGTGGCCTCCGACTCCGCTGCGATGCCGAAGTGATGGGCCATCTCGTGGGCCAATGTGAAAGGGTAGGTGAAGGAGAGCCCGTAGTGGTTCACATGGATCTCGTTGAAGAAAGGGCCAAAGTATCCCGATATCCCCATACCGGTGTAGAGCGGCTCATAGAGCATCGGTTTCACCCTTCGCCTCCCGTTGGGGTAGGAGATACACAACGGCTCCCGCAACCCGGCATATGATTGTTCAATTTCCAGCCGGACAGCCTCCTTGTCCATTTCGCTGCAATCGGTATAGCTCTGGTTGGCCTGTACGATGAACTTTTCCGTCAGCCGCATCAGCTCTTCCCTGTCGAAGGGTGCTTTCTCCACTCCACTCCGGTCGTAGAAGTCACCACGAAAGTAAGCAATTCCCCAGCCCAGGTAGAACCAGGCAATGACAATCAGGACAAACCTTCCCACCGAGTAAAGGTATCTCTTCCATCCTCTCTTCTGGAAGATTAGCCTGGTTGTCATCCCGATCAACCACAAAATTGTTGCGGTGAGAAAGAGATCGTAGAGCGAAAAGGGAAAGATACCGGAGATGGAAGAGAGAAAGGAGGCAAGCAGTGGGTAGACATGCAGCATGTAGCCCTCGGAGAGCCGACTGTTGTGGTTGAAGAGAAGTATCAGGGAAATCAGCAGCAGTGTGGCAATCAGCAGAGGGAGAAAACGCGGGTTGTCCCCCTGGGTCTTCTTCCTCTCTTCATGTTTCCTTACGCTTCTCTTCATCTTATTCAGTTATGATCACCCCCGCCGGTCGATGGGTGAGGATAGGGATCTTCAGCACATGTTCTACGTATTGAAAGTAGTAGAACAGTTTGTGATTCAGCTCAAAACCATAATCCACACCCGGTTCATATCCTATAATGGGCTCAAAGAATGATCTTTTACGGGGTTGGGTGGCCAGATAATTCCAGGCCGACACATACTGATGGTTCCAGCTCTCATAGTATTGTTGTGAGCGGTATCTGGCCGGTGAATTCTGGATCATGTACCACGTTTCGAATCCCGGATCGAATACAATCAGTTCATATTCGACGGAATCTTCCTGAGCCTCATTTCCGTTCGGTTCAATCTTTACCATCCCTTTTGGCCCCGAGCAGGAAGACAGCAGTGCTGCCACTGTGAATAGATAAATTAATTTTTTCATTAAAGTCGTATGAAACTTTTGCTGCACTCTCAGTTATCCTGTACTTGTGCAAAAAAAATGTTCATGCCCGTTTCATATTTATACTCTCAAATATACACTTTCTACTCAAAATAGACAAAATTTTGAGAAATTTATTTCTGACACAGGTGATTGATGACGAAAAAATGAACAAAACCGTCTGAAAATTGTTCCGAAAAGTGCGAATCGCCCCAATTGTCAAGGGGATAAAATAATCACACATTTTCAAAAGAGGAAAGAAAAATGGAAACGATCAAATTCAAAACAAATATCAATTGCACCAATTGTCTGGCCAAAGTTACCCCCTTTCTGGATAAAAAGGAGGGCATACAATCCTGGAATGTGGATATAGATAATCCCGATAAGATATTGACAGTGGAAACGGAAACACTTACGGCGGATGATATTGTGAAGACCATCAAACGTACCGGTTTTGTAGCGGAGGAGATTTGAACGCTGTTACTCGGAAAATTGGATTACCTGTATGGTATATACCTTCTCCACTGCCGGATATTCCGTTTCCAGAATACGGAGAAATAGATGCTTTGATAATAATGGGAGATCCCATGGGTGTTTATGATGAACATCTGTATTCTTGGATATACGAAGAAAAACAATTCATCAAGGATTGTATTCAGGCAGATAAGAAAATTTTGGGTATCTGCTTAGGATCTCATTTATTGTCGGTTTGCTTGGGAGCGGATGTCCATCCCGCAGAAAATAAAGAAATAGGTTGGTTTAAAGTCTCACCAACAGAAGAATGTAAAAAAATAGGTTGGCTTTATGACTTATTTAAAGATGAACCTGTTGTTTTTCATTGGCACGGAGATCAATTTGAAATTCCTTTAGACGGAAGTTTCAGCTTTTTGGAGTCGAACGCTAATAGGAATCAGGCATTTTATCATAATGAAAACATGATCAAATCACAACATCACTTTTTGTAAGGCTTTTTTTATAAAACTATTAAGGGTTTCTCCTTTTTTTCTTGCTTCAAGAGCAATGTTTTTGTGTAATTCTGATCCTATACGAATATTCAGTGTTCCGCTGAACGGTTTCTGCGGTTTCACTCCCTCTTGTTCGCAATCGTACAAATAATCATCTATGCATCCCTTGAAGTCTTCTTCCAGTTCATCAAACGTACTCCCTTCGTAAGTAAATAAATGAGTTATACCCAATACACGTCCGTGAAAGCATTTGTCCGGCACGCTAAACTCTACTGTACCGGTATATCCTTTATATTCCAATGTATCAATATTTATTGTTTTCATTTTTAATTAATTAAATTACAGTCTTGAAGTAAAGTTCTTATATCGTTCAACTGATATTGTTTCACTATTTTCTCTTTATTACTCACAACACAAAGATATAAAAATAATATTTATTGCAACTAAAAATACATATTTTAGTTGCAATAAGACACGTATTGGTTGTGGATATTGTATGGTTGTTTAGCCTATGATTAATGTTAAAAACGAAAAAATAATTGCATTATAATCATAAAACACTTTTCTTTGCACTCAATTGATAGAAAGATGACAACATTACTCATGAACGGATATTGGTGGCGCTGCTTACAACTCACAAGGTCGTAAGGAGTAGCATCATGCATTTATAGTTCATCACTGAAAGATATAAAAGAGCCTGTCGCAATCCTGCGGCGGGCTTTTTAATTTTC
>DPAC01000143.1:4754-6050 GCA_003517675.1 Porphyromonadaceae bacterium
ACGGATCAAAGAAATTTCAACATGGGATACTTCCATCGGTAACCCATTCAGGATACAATTTAAACAGAACGACATATGCAACAATTTTCAATCGATGAGAGAGGGTATTACGGCGAGTTCGGGGGGGCCTACATCCCCGAGATTCTTCACCGGTGCGTGACCGATCTGCAGGAGGCTTACCTGCGGATCATGGAGAGCAAACGCTTTCAGGAGGATTTCGATCAGCTGTTGCGCGACTATGTGGGGCGGCCTTCGCCGCTCTATCTCTCCCGGCAACTGTCGGAGCGTTTCGGGGCGAAGATCTACCTGAAGCGGGAGGATCTCAACCATACGGGAGCCCATAAGATCAACAACACCATCGGACAGATACTGATCGCCCGCCAGATGGGCAAGACACGGATTATCGCCGAGACGGGTGCGGGCCAGCATGGGGTAGCCACTGCCACTGTCTGCGCGTTGATGCAGATGCCCTGCACGGTGTATATGGGAGAAACCGACGTGAAGCGGCAACGGGTAAACGTGAGGAAGATGGAGATGCTGGGTGCCACGGTGGTGCCGGTCACCTCGGGCAATATGACGCTGAAAGATGCCACCAATGAGGCGATTCGCGACTGGTGCAGTCACCCGGCTGACACGCATTACATCATTGGCTCCACCATCGGGCCGCATCCCTATCCCGACATGGTTGCACGCCTGCAGTCGGTGATCAGCAAAGAGATCAAGCTGCAGCTGACGGAGAAGGAGGGGCGCGATTATCCCGATTATCTGGTGGCCTGCGTGGGTGGTGGCAGCAATGCCGCGGGAACCATTTACGAATATCTGGAGAATGAGAAGGTTCGCATTGTGTTGGCGGAAGCGGGCGGAAAAGGAATAGACAGTGGTGAGTCCGCCGCCACGATCCATCTGGGCAAAGCCGGAGTGCTGCATGGCTGCAGAACGCTGCTGATGCAAACCGACGACGGACAGATCACGGAACCCTATTCCATCTCCGCGGGACTGGACTATCCCGGCATCGGCCCCATCCATGCCAATCTTGCCATGCAGCACCGCGCACAGGTGTTCGCTATCAACGACGATGAGGCGCTTCGCGCAGCATTCGAGCTTACCCGGCACGAGGGCATTATCCCTGCACTGGAGTCGGCCCATGCATTGGCTGCACTGGAAAAGGTAACCTTTGCTCCAGGGGAGGTGGTGGTCCTCACGCTCTCGGGAAGAGGCGACAAGGACCTGGAGACCTATTTCAAATATGAGGAACAGTTTTGAGACACAAGAATCAAGACCCAGGAATCAAGATTA
>DPAC01000142.1 GCA_003517675.1 Porphyromonadaceae bacterium
AAGACTATCACATGGTCGACTGCCTCAAATGCCTCCTTAGAAACCACGTGTTTGAAGCAATTCCCCCAATTCGTGATGACAAGGTTACCTTCTGAGACATGGGTCACCCGTGTTTTCTCTTTGGAGAGAGACAGTCCTCTTTGTGCCAGAAAGGACGTGATAAGGGATTTTATCTCTTCAAGTATCTCCCTGCTCTCTGCCGATTTGAGCCATTTTTCGAGTATTACCTTGTCGGTTTGTACATTGCTTGAAAGCCACTCGTGGTTGATGTGGTCGAAACACCTTTTGATATCGCCTTTCAGTATCCATCCGGGAGAATTTTTCCTGTTTAGTAACTGATGTAATGCATCTATGGCTTCTGCCGTACTGCGTTCCCTTCGGAGACCGTAGGAGTAACCGTCAGCCATTGTCTCGGTTACCGGTTCGAGCTATCAGGTATAATGCCTGCATCGCCCTATCAAGCAGGGTGGGTATCCCCAACGGGCGTTTTTTTTCGTTGTTTTTTGCAATAAACATTCTATTAAGAGGTTTGGGCTTACAACACTTTTATCCTTTCCTTTCCTTTCCTTTCCTTTGTTACGATAGGTCTGATAAAAAAAGAAAGCCCCATCCAAAAAGAATAGGGCTATATGGGGTGCCCAATGACAAGCCTGAGGAATTACCTGCCCGTTTGGTCGGCACTAACTGGTGCCTTCATTACAGGGTTTTCAAATATAGGTTTTTCCAGAGAACTTTGATGCCACCGCCGTCGTGAATTTGCAATGCAATGCGTCCCTGTGCTGTGCCAATTTTCTCATCGATTAGGTTTGCCATCTCTTCTCCGTTGAGCCAGGTCTGAACGTGATCACCCTTTACCACAATACGGAGCGTGTTCCAGTTGCCCTCCTTCAAAATGTTTTCTTTTTCATCGGGGATCTGTGCAAGCCATCCGCGGCCATACGATTCATAGATACCGCCCGTGTCATGGCCTTTGGGGGCTACTTCCACCTGCCAGCCACTCACAATGGTACCGGGCCATATGATGGAGCGAAAGAACACACCCGAGTTTCCGTCGGCCTCCTGTTTGAACTCAAGGCTCAGGTCAAAGTCATCGTAATATTCGCGGGTAGCAAGGTAGCCATACTGTTTGTCCGGGCCGCTTTCACAAACCAATACCCCATCCTGTACATACCATTTTTCGGTACCGTAAACCTCCCAACCATGCAGGTCGGTGCCGTTAAACAGGGATACTTCTTTTGTTTTGCTGGGCAGTTCTTTGATCTTCATATTGCGAAACCATACCGGTGAGCCATGGTCCTGAAGGCAGATGACGCCTTTGTGGGCCAATCCATATTCGGGTGCGTTTTCCCATTTGCCGCTGTTTTTGCGTGCAAACCAATCGTCTGTCCATGCTTCAAATTCCAGCACTTTTTCGCCGTTGAGCCAGTGCTCCACATGTCCGTTGTCGAAGACAATCTTAGAGGTGTTCCATTCACCGGCCGGCTTGATCAAGGTTTTTGCCGGGTCTGTTGTGTGCATAGCATAGTCGGCTGCTGTTTTTTGCCAGTCTTCCAGCGGCTCGGGAAATCCCAGATCGTCGATCAACTGATATTCCGGTCCGGTCACATAAGGAACGGCAAACTTCGGGTGTTCCACTACATGGTACAATACGCCGCTGTTTCCGCCCTCGGCAATCTTCCAGTCCCATACCAGTTCAAAATTCTCATACACTTTTTCAGTGACAATGTAACCATGTTCATCGGCGCCTTCGCCTTTAGCCTGTATCATGCCATCTTCTGCAAACCAGGGAGCAGTGAGGCTGTCGCCATTGTAGTCACGCCATCCGTTAAGGGTGGCACCGTCGAAAAGAAGCTCCCATCCTTCTGCTTTTTCTTGCTGGGTCAGTTGGTTGTGCTTCGCTTCTTGCGTGCAGGCTGTTGTAAGTGCTGCCATCGCAATTGTACTCATCAGATAAAAATTAAATTTCATGTCTTTTCTTTTTTTTATATACTGGCTACTTCTCAGCTTTGATATAGATTATTGTTGCACAATAATCTTCAGCATGGTTTTCTTTCCATAAAGTGTGGTCACGCCTGTATATTCAAACCCTTCCATGTCGGGACCTCTATAATAGTTAGACTTGCCTGGTTCCGAAGAAATTCCGGTGATCTTTCCTTCATCATTCAGTGCACCGCTATCATCTACCGCTTTGATTACTTTGATGATGCCATATTTGATATTGTCTGCAAACTGCCGGCGGATAGCAATATAAGTTCCGTCCACAATCTGTAGAACAGGTGTACCCGTTCTGTCGGAGGAAGCGTTCAGCCGCTGTAACAACTGCTTATCAGCTGATCCGGTACCGGTTACAAAGGTGGAAAGTTTATCGAGCTCCTGGTAAGTTTCCCAGTTGCCGTGGGTGTTGTCGAAGAAGTTGTCCAGATCCATTTCTGCCGCCATCTCAGGTGGTATCAATTTGAAGAAAGTGGCATTCAAGCCAACGTTCGTCAGCCAGGGAGCATCCACTTGTCTGCCTACCGTGCCACCCGTTATACGGTCTGCACTGGCAAAACCTGGTCCGCGATTGGCTATCGGAACAAAACTGCTGTTTCTCCAGAAATTAACGAAAGCAAAGTCAATTCTTCCGGATGTGCTGTTTACCAGATCGTTAAGTGTGACCACGTTCTTGAGTTGCCCGTTCACTACCAGTCCCTCGAAAGAGAAGATATAGGGTTGAGAAGGGTTGAAGGGGTTTTCCCACTCGGGTGCCATCTCGATGTTTTCGAAAATCAAAGCCCTGCCCTCGGGTATGCCGGTGATTGTAACAATATCTGTGAATGCCGTTTCTTTATAGCCATCGGCATCGGTCACAATCACGACAATCGCATCGGCTCTTTCATCGTCGACTGTAATCTCAAAGCTGAAGTTTTTTTCTTTGTCAGCAGGTGTGACATTAATAGTCTGTAATGGGGAAAGTTCCAGATAGGGCGATTTTCGTGCCAAAGCATATTGGATAGATTGCAGCCCCACCTTTGATGAGGCAGTTCCGGAAATGGACACGATACCGTTTAGTTCTACCGCCTCTATCTGTTGAGGAATAAGCATTACCACGGGTGGCACACCTTTCAGGTTTTGGATCACTATAGACTCCTGAGCCTTCTTTGTGTATATATCGGTTGCAAACACTCCTATGGCTGCAGTCTCCTTGTCGGCGATATTGATTTCGATCGAAAATTCCTGACTCTTGGGAAACCCATCGAAGATTAGATAAACCCGGTAATTTTTATTGATCTCTTCGTACCCGTTCTCTCCATTTTTGAGCAGGGTGACGTATAGATCACGTAGTCCGTTCTCGGAGGTTACTATCCCTGTAATGATTTCATTTTTCCTGTATTCTGCCGTCGCCAGTGTATTCTCAGAAGTGATTGTCACTACTGGTGGCGGGTAGGCATTGTCGTCGGTATAATCAACCGCTACAGACTCTTCGTTGCATCCCCATAAAAGCAGGGAAGAGAATGCAATCATCGTGTAAAGAATTCCTTTCAAACGTTTCATATGCTATTTTTTTATTGTTTATTGTAAATATTCCACTTCGAGCAGAAAACTTTTAAGGGCATTCTGTATTCCTGTCTCAGTCAGGTTTCTGAACTTCCATTTTTTTGAACCCAGTATATAAAGACAATAGCTGCTGGTTACCTGGTTGTTTTCAGCTAACGTCAGTTCGAAGTTGTTATCCGGAATTGTTTCAGACAAGGCCGATCGGAACATGCTAAAATCTTCTCTTCTCATGGTGCCTATAACCAATACGGATTGTTCTACCGCTTTCTTTAGATGCGGTAAGGCTCCCGTTATCTGGCTGGAATGGTTGAATGAAGCAACCAAGATATTGACGTTTAATCCGGGTCTGATTTCAGCAGGTGTCTGCATCAACCGGCACTCATCGGTCACCCTGATCAGTTCCATTTGCGGAACCGGTTTCCGGAAAAGGAGCGTGCTGCCAACGTAGCTGTCAGTCGTAATTGAAGTTGGCACGAAGATGGGAAATCTCTCTGCCATTACCGCCAATTTCGCTCCTGGGTGAAGTCTGGGTGGGGCATATCTGACATTGGCCTTATCCAGTATCAGGAGGTGACTTCCCTCTTTTTTTGCCCATTCAGCGACTGTTGAGTACCCCGAGATTGTAAAGGGGTTGTTCCCTGTAAGGTCAGAGAGGACAGATACTTTCGCTGTTCGGGTTTTATCCCAAGACGGTTCAGGTGTTTTCGGAGAATCATCGGGAGTGTCTCCGGAACAACCGATTAAGAAAGCAAGGAATATAGCATAAGTCAGATGTCGCATTGTATTGTTTATCTTACTCATTATTGAATTGAACCTCGGTAAGCATGGCACAATGATCGGTTAGTGACGTTACATTGGTCAGTACTTCGAATGATTTAACCGTCCACTTACCGGCTGGTTTCCCGAAGATATAATCGATTTTGCTCGTAGGAGCAGACGACGGATAAGTGGCATAATTGTTGCAAATACGTTGCCAGCTAGCCATGGCTGTGGTGATAGTCGATTCAGAGGGTTTTGCGTTAAAATCACCTGCTAACAAGGTCGGGATGGTAGCGCCGATTACACCGTTCAATTGTTGTGCCATGGATGTACGAACCCCTTCGGTTGAATGATCGAGATGGGTGACGGCTATGCGCAGCTTCTGCTTCGATTGAGGTTCTATCACGTCCACATAAAGCAACGTACGGGGTTCTTTCATTTCTGCCGGATTACCGGTAAGCCTGTTGTTGGAGATTTTCTCGATCGGATACCTGGAGAGGATTGCCACTCCGTACTCTCCTTGCTGAAAATCAATGGATTTCCCGAATGCGGAGAAATACCCGAGCTCAGCCGCCAGTTCCGTGGTAAAATCTTTCTTTCCGTTGCGTTCTGTCTTGAAATCTACTTCCTGTAATGTCACGAAATCAGGGTCATACTGTTTGATAAAGTCGGCAAAAGGTGCAGCGTTGTATCCCGTCATTTGTCCGGACATGCGGGTGTTCATGTTCAGGAGCTTTACTGTTTGAGCAGGTAACGCTGCACAGAAGAAGACCATGAACAGAAGAGTGAACAGTATATATTGCTTATTTTTCATACGAAAATATTTTATTCTTTTACATTAAGGTCGTATGGAACTCGCTGTTATCATGTACTTGTGTGAAAAACATGTTCATGCTCGTTTCATATGCTTGATTTATTAATCATCCCATCCCGGGTTGTTGGGACGCAGATTCGGATTTAGTTCCATCTGGCGGAAAGGTAACGACCAGAGGTAGTTTTTCGGGTTCTCAAAAACACGGGATTCATCGAAAATAAGAAACCCGTTGCTATCGAATTTGGTGCTCGCAGCAAATACGGACGGATCAAAGGCATAGTCTCTGCGAATGCCTTTCAGAATACCCATTTCCTGTCGTTCCGGTGATTCATTTTTATCGACACCCAACTTGTATCCCTGTTTCCAGCGAATCAAATCAAACCAGCGATGTCCTTCCATAAAGAGCTCCACCCTGCGTTCTCTTTCCAATTCGGCTTTCACGTCCAGTCCGTTAGCAGCAAGTTCCGCCAGGTTCATTCGTTTCATTCCCACACGGTCACGCAATAAATTCACTGTTTCATCTATAACGGATTGATTCAGTGCATTCAATTCGTACATCGCCTCAGCATAGTTGAGTAGTACTTCACCGTAGCGAATGAAAATAATGTCGTTGTCATCTTGGTTGTAAACAGGTACTTTTGACGGCTCGCAATACTTTCTAACATAGTAGCCGGTGTAGGTGACAGCGCCTTTTCCATCGTTATGGAATTTGGGTGACCGGAAGATATTTGTTTTGGATGCATCCTCAGCCGGATTTTTAGTGCCTCTCCCGTCTTCCCGGCCGTACCATTTGTCGTAACCCGGATAAACGATCGACTGTTTGAGTCGCGGATCACGGTTCACGAAAACACTGTCGTAAGCGCTATATGCCGGCGTGTAGGTGCCATTGCCCTTGTAAAGAGGAGATTTCTCAATCGGTAACCCGTCTGTGCAGAGATAGCTGTCTATCAAAGATTTTGTAGGATTGAACCGGATGATCTGGTCAGGTACCTGCAACTCCCTGCTCAGATTATGGCGGGTAGGAGAGGGCAGATTGAAATTGTAAACATATGAGAGGATCGGTTCCTTGTTGTTGGCATTTCTCGACGCTCTTCCTTCAAAAGTAAACAGGTCAAAGTAATCTTGCTCTGGTCTTCCTGTTGAATAGAGCTGATGATAAGCAAATTTTCCTCCGGGCATCAATGCTTTGCTTGCATCCCGTGCAGTTTCCCATCTGCCGTTTTGAAGGGCAACACGCGACTCCATTGCTTTTGCGGCAGCTCCTGAAATTCGTCCGAAATTCTCCGTTCCTGGCTCAATATAAGGAGGAAGCTTCTCAGCTGCTTCACCCAACTCCTCCAATATAAAATCTACAATCACAGAACGTTCGGTACGCGGTGCCATCAGTTCTTCGTCACCGGCACTAACAGTTGTAGTGATAAAAGGAACATCTCCCCAGAAGCAGGTGAGATAGTAATAGATGAACGCACGGAGGAACTTTACTTCTGCAGCATATTGTTCAAGTAACACCGGATCTACGCTTGTTGCTCTCTGATAATTGTTGAGGAAGTGGTTGCAACGGCGCAGTTGCCGGTAACTATCGCGGTAACGGGTGTTTAGAGTGCTAAAGTCAGAACCATAGAGTCCGCTGCCAATCTGCCGCCAGCTTGTCATGGTGTACCAGGGTGCGTTGTCGCTTAACCCTTCTGAGATATTGATGGGAAGGTCCTTCCCAACGAGCGCCCAGTAACATGCGTTTGCCGCATTTTTAACCTGTAATTCTGTCTGCCAGAAATTTTCATCTGTTAATTCATCCAGCGGTGCTTTTTCTAAAAATTGATCGTTGCAGGACCAGAAGAGAAACAGGGCGAGAAAGAGTCCGTATATTTTATTTATTCGTCTCATATATTTTAATATTTAATGGAGTGTAATATTGATGCCAAAAACATAAGTTTTGATTTGCGGATAGTTGCCGCCTGCCTGTACCGGGTTCTCGGGATCAGCCGTTTCAAAATAATTGGTAAAGGTAAACAGGTTGTCAGCCGAAGCGTAAATTCTGCAACGGTCAATCCTTAAAGAGCGGGTAAATTTCTGAGGAATCGTATAACCGATTTGTACATTTTTCAATCTCAGATACGAAGCATCTTCCATCCAGAAGGTAGAAAAACGCTGATTGTAACTCTGGTTATATGTAAAACGAGGGTAAGAAGCATTGGGGTTCGGGTTGGATGCCTGATATCTGCCTTCATGAAACAATTGCGGGTATGTAGACTGGTCGGTGAAGGCATGACGCGCAGGTCCGTAAACGTATCCGTCAATTTTTCCTACACCCTGCAGCAACATACTGAAATCTATTCCCTTATATTCCAGATCACCCTTGAACGAGTACGTGTAACGGGGAATGGAACTTCCCAGTACAGCACGGTCGTTATCCAGGTCGATAGAACCGCTGTTGTCAAGGTCTTTATACTTTATATCACCGGGCTGTACCAAACCGGCATCCCCTGAAAGGATGGGAAATTTGGGGTTTTCATACTTTCCTGTGTAGGGATTGAATTTTTCAAAGTCAGTAGGCATTGCGATGCCGTCGGCGATAAGACCATAGAACGCATTGTTGCTGTAACCTGTTTTGGTAATCGTTGTGCTTCCGATAATCTCTCCTTCCCATTCGGTAATTTTATTCTTAACATCGGCAAGTGTAGCTGTAATTCTGTAGTTGAAATCATTGACCCTGTCGCGCCATCCAAGTTGCATTTCCCATCCTTTGTTTTCCATTCTTCCTCCGTTTTCATCCATGGCAGAGGGAAACCCCCCGGCTCCGGGAAGCTCTCGCTGGTAAATCATCCTTCGCGTTTCACGGAGGAAGTAATCCCCATTGAAAGTAAGCCTGTTGTTTAGCATATTCAGGTCAATCCCGATATTGGATGTGTGAACCATTTCCCACAGCAAATTTGGATTGCCGATATATGTTTCGGCATAGCCGTCGTTGGACACGGTGCCGATAGCAGGCACCGTAACTACACCAATACGTGAAAGATAGGGATAGTTGTCTGATCCCGTGGAGAACTGGTTACCCAATATCCCCCATGAAGCTCTTATCTTCAGCTGATCTATTATGTCGCGGGTGGGTGCCATGAATTCTTCTTCAGAAAGTCGCCATCCTGCAGAAAACGATGGGAACCATTCGCCCCTGTTCTGTTTGATAAAACGGGATGTAAGGTCATAACGAAGGTTGGCTTCAAAGAGATACCGTTCGTCGTAATTGTAATTTATTCTCCCAAAACCGGAGCGCATAGCCCAGTGACTGGCCGATGCATTGTTTGCCTGCGTATCAGGTGATCCGAAGTCGAGGACTGGATCCTTTTCAGTGATCAGGTTTTTCCGGGAAGCACTGAAATAATCGGATCGCTGCCATTCCTGTTGGTAACCAACCATAGCTTTAAAAAAGTGATTCCCCCATTTTGTCTCATAGTCTGTTTGGGCGAAAAGATTCTGATTCAATGCGCGGTAATCCCTGTTCTCAATGGAGTTCGGAGTATTTGTGGCATACCATATTGTGTTGGTATCGGGATAATAAAAATTGATTGTCTTGGAGAGTACATTCCGGAAACTGTTCGATTGTCGGGTAATATAGTTTGCAGAAGCGGTCCATCCTTTCAGAAGATCAACTTTCACTGAGAAATTACCGGTAAATTCCTGCGAAGAAAACTCCTGACCTCCCCCGTCGGTAAGATAGGCCACCTGATTACTCTGTCCTCCGCCATAACCCCACTTGCCATCGGTAAACCTCACCGGTACCAGCGGGCGGGTTCGCATGGCGTTATACAGAGAACCGCTGGTGGCACCAAACCCATTGTTGGGAGCTTTATATTTACGATCGATATAACTCATGTTGGCCGTAACATCAAAGCGATCTGCAACCTGTGTGTTCAGCTTCATCCTGACATTGTGCCTGGTGGCATTTGTAGATTGCCCCACCGTCAGTCCGTCTTGGTCCAGAAAGCCGTAGGAAAGCAAATAACCCATATTGCTCGCCTTGCCATCGATGCTGGCATTCAAGCTGTATTGCGGTGCCGAATTGAGAATGGTGGCTGCAATCCAGTCAGTGTTGGCAAAATAATTGGGATCGGTACCGTCTATCGCAGTTTGGATATCCTCTTCGGTATAATTTGGAATGCCTCCCACATTTTCCTGTGCTTCGTTTTCCCACCGCATAAAAGTGGGACTGTCTGCCATTTTGGGCAATTTTGTGGGGCGCTGACTCCCCATATAGGTGTCAATGTTGATTCGCGGTGCACGGTCTTTTCCGGTTACGCTTTTTGTAGTGATAAGGATCACTCCGTTTGCGGCACGGTTACCGTATATCGCTGCAGAGGCAGCATCCTTGAGTACGGTAATGCTTTCAATATCATTGGGATTGATGATATTCATATCTCCCTCGGCACCATCAATCAACACCAATGGATTGTTGTTGCTCCTTGAACCGATTCCACGAATCTGGATGGATGCATTCGATTGTCCGGGCAATCCTCCGTTGGCACTTCCGATGACGGTCATTCCGGGTACCAATCCCTGAAGCCCGGTTGATACATTCGTAATAGGACGTTTTACGATATCTTCCGAAGTGATTACTCCTACAGCACCGGTGAGATTAATCACTTTTTGTGTGCCATATCCCACAACAACCACTTCGTCGAGCAACTCTGTATCTTCTCTGAGCACTACCTCCACGGAGGAGCGGCCGTTCCTTGGCACCTCAATGCTTTCATAGCCGATATAGGAAAACACCAGTGTGGCATTGGGAGAAGTGGACAATGTAAAACGGCCGTCGATATCGGTAACAGTGCCATTGGTAGTTCCTTTTTCCACAATATTCACACCGATCAGCGGTTCATCATTTATGTCGGTCACCCTTCCGGTCACGACCGACTGTTGTTGTGATTCTCCGACTTCATTGATCTTTCCTTCTGCACTACGTAGGACGAGGTAATGATTATTTTCTCTTTTCTCGTAGGTAAACCCTGAATTGATCAGCGATTTGTATAGCCACTCTTCCATATTATTGGTCTCTGTCTCAATGGCCGGAGCGCTTTTTCCGTTCAGCTCATGCGCATTATACGAGACTTTCTGATCATTTTTTTTCCCCAGTTCATTCAGGCGTTCCAAGCGGCGGATCATTGATTCAGCCGGCATAGATGTTTTAAGCTGGACATCGGCTAATGCATTGCCTGTTCCAATCCACAGGATTATGAACATGGCTACAATACTTTTAAATAATCGTTTCATACATTTTATTATTTCTGTTAATCTTCGTATTTTTTCAAATAGATTTTGGTATTATCCTGAATACATTCGGCGTTCAGTAGTTTACCAAGTATGACGAGTACTTCCTGCAGCGTTGTTTCAGTGGTAAAGGAGGTGAAAATCAATTCATTCCCGAATTTATTTTCATCATAAACCAATTCTACATCATAATGCTGTTTCAAACGAAAAGACACCTCCTTCAGGGTGGCATTTTCAAAAGCAATCTTTCCTGTTCTCCATGCCGACATTGATTGAGCGTTGGTTTTACCTGTAGCAAAATTGCCATCGTTACGGGAGATTGTAACTTTATAGTTTGGCTCAAGAATGATCTTTTCCTGTTTCGCGTTCATAACCTGAACTTTTCCTGTGTTCACAGAGATCACCTGCTCAGAGAGTTCCGCATAAGATTTTATATTGAAGGATGTACCGAGCACCCGCGTACTGACACCACCGCGTGTATGAACCACAAAAGGGCGGCCCGGGTCCCTTGTAACTTGAAAGAATGCTTCCCCTTCTTCCAGCCACACTTCTCTTGTATAAGCATTGAATTTCCCTTTCCTGATTGAGAGAGAGGTGCCTCTGTTCATATAGACTGTTGAACCGTCAGCCAGGGTGATCCGTTTCATGTTTTTGTCGGTGGTGAGACGATGGTCCGCATTGTCGTTCCATACCAATTCCTGCCCGGGACTCTCAATCGGGGATTGTAACGTATTGTACAGAGTGAAGACAAGAAGGAACAAGACAGCAGCAGCAACTGTTCCAACGATATAATTGAAACGGACCTGCTTTCTTTCTTTTGACGATGTAGATCCCATACTCTTCAGCAGGATGGCCGTTCGGTTTCTCTCGACTGCCCGTTTCAACTGCGCACGGGAGATTTTTTTTCTGCCATTTGCAGGATGATATCCGCTTTTCAACTGACCAAGCATCCGTTTTTCTTTTTCGGAGAGGTCGTTTTTTTCGATTTTTCGTAAAAGCGCCCTGATCAGACTGCTATTTGAATTTTCATTCATTGTTTTATTATCCCTTATAACTATATTACGTATTTCAAGAACATTTTTTCCCTGAATTTTGTGTTAATTTAGTGAAAAAATTCAGCATAAAAAGCAAATAAAAGGGAGAATCTTGATGGATATTATCAATTTTGTAACATTTCAGTCACAAAAAATTAATTTTTTATTGATAATGACTCTACATTTAAGTTGTAACTTTACGACGTACAACAGAGATTAAAACGGATGAAAAGGAAAGATAGTAAATTGCTATTCTTGATTTCCAAAAAGGATGCAAAAGCTTTTGAAGCGTTGTATAACCGTTATATCAGGGTGATTTACAGTTATGTGTTCCGTGAGTTGAATGACGAAAGACTGGCAGATGATCTTATCCAGGATTTTTGGCTAAAGGTATGGGAGGATCCTTCGTTTTTGAAATGCAATGAGACGGGTTCTGTAAAAGTGTATATGCTACAACATTTGAAATTTCGCATTCTCGATCTTTACAGGAAAACGATGGCCCATATGATGATGGAACTCAGCCCGGAAGTGGCTGAACTGGAGCAGGCATCATACAACAGCGTTACAGCGGAGATGAATGAATCGGAGTTGGTTGCAGCAATTCACGAAGCGTTAGAGCAAGTATCGCCTCTGATGAGGAATGTTTTTTGGATGAGGATCAATCACTGGTCTGTGGAGGAAACAGCACGTAATCTATCGGTAAGTTCCAAGACAGTGTACAACAAATATTCCGAATCGCTTGCGGTTGTGAGGGCACACCTGCGTGATCACTATCCGGAGTTTGCCGAATTACAAGATTCAATTTGAGCATGTAACTTTTTGTAACCACTCAGGTGCCCTTTTCCTGACCAATGATGAAGAATGTCGCAGGGTTGTCGAGATCCTGTTGTAATTTTTTTTGAATCTTTCCTCATGCCGTTATCCCTGGATTGATGTTGTTATATATCAGCTTATTGAGGGCTATTTGGAGGGCATTGCAGGCCTTCAAAAAATTTTGGAATGACCCTCCGAAAGAAGGGGTGCAAGTCTCGCCAAAATGCCTGGAAATAGCCTTTAATCCGTTGATGCCCAAATCGTTAAATTTGCACATATCCATTATTTTTCCGACCTTTGTAGAGGTATGAAAAAGAACTTTAATACAGGACTTGGAAAGAGTGTCGAAGCAGACCGGGTAAAGCTTTCCCGGCGGCGCAGGCAGATCCTTCGGGAACTCGGCCTTTCCGAAGAGCTTGACTCCACAGAACTGGCAGAGCGAATGCTGGTGCAGGCGAAGGCCAACAGAATCCTTGTCAAAACCCTTGAGGAGAAGGACCGGGAACTTGCGCGGATGGATTTTATTCTTTCTGTCCGTGACAGTGAAATAAAAGTCAAAGAGGCTCGTATAGCCGAGCTTGCATCCCGTGTTGCCGAACACGGGGGTAGCAGGAAACCCGTCATCAAGACCAGCACGAACAGCAGCGTTCCGCCCTCCGGGAATCCAATTGGCATCCGGCATACACAGTCCCGGCTCAAGCCTTCCGGCAAGAAGTCCGGTGGGCAGAAAGGCCATTCGGGGAGCACCCTGCTCCAATCCGAAAATGTAACGGAAACCCAACAGTGGTACCCCGTCTCGGTGTGTCCGGAATGTGAAAAGCCGCTGGAGATGGACTCTGCGATCGTCTGCGCCACACGCCAGGTGGTGGACATTCCGCTTCCGATTGCGGCAACGGTTGTGAACCACATGACGATGCAGGTCAAGTGCTCCTGTGGGCATTGCTGCAAGGGACAGTTCCCGGAAGAGGTGAACGCTCCCGTATCCTTCGGCCCCAACATCATGGCGATGACATCCTACCTCAGCACTTACCAAAATGTTCCATTCAAGCGACTCACCCATCTGTACGAGACCATCTTCGGACTCCACATCAGTGAAGGCTCCGTATCGAATATGCTGAACACCATGCGGAAATTCTCCAAAACGCCCTACGAAATGATCCGTCAGAAAGTAGCAGGTGGAAAGGTTGCCGGGGCGGACGAGACCGGGATCAACGTGAACGGGAAAAACAACTGGCTCTGGGCTTTCCAGAATACCGTAGCCACTTTCCTCGCCTTTGACAGCAGCAGAAGCCATCATGTCATCAACAAGCACTTTACCGGGGAAGAACAGGGTAATAAGGTATGGGTCACAGACCGGCTTCCGGCCTACTTCATGGGAGACGTGGGGATGGAGGATCACCAGATATGTATTGCCCATCTGTTGCGGAACCTCACCTACACGATGCAGGCCTTTGTGGATGATCCATGGAGCCTCGACATGCTCGACTTGCTGCGGGACTCCGTCCATCATCGCAATGAGAATGACATTGGAGAAGCGGTCAG
>DPAC01000088.1 GCA_003517675.1 Porphyromonadaceae bacterium
GTGGAGGAGACACTGAGCGGACTGAGGGTGATCAAGGCATTCAATGCGGAGGGGAAGATCTCCGAGCGGTTTCATGCCGGGAGCAACCAGTTCCGGCGGATGTCGAACCGGATTGCACGCAGGCAGCAACTGGCTCATCCCATGAGTGAGCTGCTGGGCACCATCACCATTGCCATCGTCCTCTGGTTCGGGGGATCGCTTATCCTGGGCGGCCAAGGGGTGATCGATGCAGCTACTTTCATCTACTATCTCACCATCTTCTACAGCATCATCAACCCGGCCAAGGAGTTCTCCAAGTCGGCCTACGCAGTGCAACGCGGCCTGGCATCAATGGAGCGCATCGACCGAATCCTGGAGGCAGAAAACCCGATCGTGGAACCGCAGCAACCCGTTCCTCTCACCTTCCAACGTGACATCACTTACAAAAATGTCTGGTTCCGTTACAACAACGACTGGGTGATCCGGGATGTATCACTACAGATAGAAAAAGGAAAGACCATCGCCCTGGTAGGACAGTCCGGCTCGGGCAAATCGACCATGGCCGACCTGCTGCCCCGTTTTTATGATATCCAGCAAGGAGGCATCTATATCGACGACATAAACATCAAGGATGTGCGTCTTCACGATCTCCGCTCGCTGATTGGTTATGTGAATCAGGATGCGATTCTTTTCAACGACACTTTTTACAACAACATCGCTTTCGGTGTGGGCAATGTAGAGGAGGAACAGGTGATCAAAGCAGCCAGGATAGCCAATGCACATGAATTTATCATGGCCACGGAGAAAGGTTACCATACGAATATTGGTGACCGGGGGGGGAAACTGTCAGGCGGACAAAGACAACGCATCAGCATCGCGCGCGCCATCCTGAAGAACCCGCAAATACTGATTCTGGATGAAGCCACCTCCGCCCTCGACACCGACTCGGAACGGCTGGTGCAGGATGCCCTTGAGAAGCTGATGCAAAACCGCACCACCATCGTGATCGCACACCGGCTCTCTACCATTAAGAATGCCGATGAGATCTATGTGATGCGGGAAGGGAAGATTGTGGAATCGGGTCAGCATGCCGCCCTCTATGCACAGGGTGGTTACTACACAAAGTTATGTGACAGCCAGAGCGAGTTCAGTGAATCATGACTTCCGCACCTCAGTACCGTTTGTGATCTTCTCCAAAAGGCGGTCCACCGCTTCATAGGGTGAATTGATGCTGCGGAACTCGGGAACCAGCTCTTTCATCTTCTTCACCGTGCGCATGTCATCGTAATCGTAGGACACCCTGATCAGGTCATCGATCTGTTTTGAGACCTCTCCATATTCATACGCCCTCACATCGGCTATCATGATCTTCTCATGATGTGTCGGCTTGGTGAACTCCTTGATGTTCAACAACTCCTCATACAACTTCTCACCATGGCGGAGGCCGGTAAACTCAATCTTCACGTTTGGGGTGCCGGAGAGACGAATCATCCGCTTGGCCAGGTCGAGGATCTTCACCGGCTTGCCCATGTCGAAGATGTAGATCTCTCCGTTCTCCCCCATGGCACATGCCTCCAGCACCAGCTGGCACGCCTCGGGAATGGTCATGAAGTAGCGGATAATCTCAGGATGGGTCACCGTTACTGGTCCCCCCTTGCGGATCTGCTCCCGGAAAAGAGGGATGACCGACCCATTGGATCCCAGGACGTTCCCAAAACGGGTGGTGATAAACTTTGTAGTGCTCACTCCCGTCTTTTCCAGATGTTTGGCCAACGACTGCACGTAAATCTCACAGATACGTTTGGAGCAACCCATTATGTTGGAGGGGTTCACCGCTTTATCGGTGGAGACCATCACGAACCTGAGGGCCTTGTATTTCACCGCCAGATCGGCCACGATCTTGGCACCCAGGATATTGGTCTGCACCGACTCCGACACGTTGTCCTCCATCATCGGCACATGTTTGTAGGCCGCAGCATGAAAGATATACTGCGGACGGGTGCGGATAAACACCTGTTCCATGCGGGAGGCATTGCTGATATCGGCCACGATGAGCTCCGTACGCAGGTCACGCCACTTCTCCTGCAGCTCCAGTCGCATGTTGTGCAGGGGGGTCTCCGCCTGGTCGATCAGGATGATGCTGTAGGGGTTGAAAGAGGCCACCTGACGCACGATCTCGCTCCCGATAGAGCCGGCCGCACCGGTCACCATCACCCTTTTCCCCTCGAGGATCTCGGCGATCCGCAACATGTTCACATGAATGGGATCACGAGGCAGCAGATCCTCAATCTGTACATCTTTGATCTGTGACTTGCTCGCCAGGGTACCGTCCCATTCGCTCATCGGCACGGTGGTCAGCAGTGAAATGTTGTGATCGACGAAGTTGACCAGCAGGTTGGAGTTCCTGATCTCCTCCATCTTTTGCGGGGAGACGATGATGGTCTTCACATCCTTGACCTCCAGTGTGCGGAAGATATGCTCGTCGTTGGCATAAATGGTTACTCCCATCAACTGTTTGCCGATCATATGTTGCTCATCAGAGATGAATCCCATGAGCCGGTAGTTGAACTCGCTGTTCCCTTTCAGCGCTTTGGCCACACTGATTCCGGCCTGCCTGGTCCCATAGATGAATACATTGACCGGCTTCACCGTACTCCTTGTGATGCTTTCATACGCCTCTTTCACAAGGATACGCGAAAAGATCATCAGGGACAAATTCAGAAAGAAGATAGCG
>DPAC01000016.1 GCA_003517675.1 Porphyromonadaceae bacterium
ACACATGGTTTTACTGGTGATCCCTTTTTTCACCCAAAAAGTTCTTTAAAATATTTGCGTATAACATTACTATTCATTATCTTAGCGGTGTCTAAAACTCTGCATGAAATGTTTAAAAAATCAGACAGCTACCAGCAATTAGATATTTTTTCATCCCCAACGGAGTACTTTAGAGACTCTAAGAAGAAGAAATACCTGAAAGATGACTCCTGGCATAACCAGTTCAGAAATCACGTTGTAATGCGTGTAGATGAGTCCATTTTCAGTGTACTCTACACAGAAGGTAATGGCGCTCCCAATGCTTCCATACGCGTTTTGGTCGGTATGATGATTCTCAAAGAGGGGCAGGGCTGGAGCGATGAACAGTTGTTTGAGAACTGTCAATACAATCTTTTGACACGCAGCGCATTGGGATTGATGTCGCTGGAAGATGCCGAACCGGTGCCATCCACTTATTACCTGTTCCGCCGCAAGCTGGTGGAATATGCCAGAGAGCACGGTGAAGACCTGTTCAAAAAATGCCAGGCCCAAATTACCAGGGATCAGGTACTGGAGTTCGAGGTAAGCGGCAAACAGGTACGCATGGACAGCAAACTGATCGGCAGCAACATCGCCTGGTACTCGCGTTACGAGCTGATTCACGAAACCCTCCGCCTGTTTATCGCTGAAAGAGAAGAGCATATCTTTAAAAAAAGTCTTTCCAAAGAGATGTTTTCGCTGATTGAAAGCATCCGGGATGAAAAGGGAAACAAGGTGGTATATCGCAGCACCAAGGCTGAGATCGATGCCCGGTTTGTAGAATTGGGCATGCTGATGTACCGCTTTATCGAACTTTTCAAAAGATATGACTACGGCATGTACGGGACACTTAAGACTGTCTTTGAACAACAATACTCGGTAAGCAGCGAAAAGATCATCCTCCCTATTGAAAATGAGAAGGTCAGCGCCCAATCCATCCAATCCCCCCACGACACCGACTGCCATTACCGCAACAAGGACGGCAACAAGGTCAAAGGGTATTCGGTAAACGTCACCGAGACATGCGACCAGTCGCCCGAGGAAGAAACCCCGGTACTGAACCTGATCACCGATACAGAGGTAAATGTGGTTTCAACCCCGGACAACAGTTTCCTTGAGCCAGCTCTGGAGCATACACAGGAAATAATACCCGATAAGATTGAGAAGGTGTATGCTGACGGGGCCTATCACAGTGAGCATAACCAGGAGTATTGTCAGGAAAGTGACAAGGAGATAGACCTGGTTCTTACGGCCATGCAGGGAGCCGAACCAAGATACGAGCTCAGTTTAGACGAACAGGACGAAAACAACATGATCGTAACCGACAAAAAAACAGGAATAACCGTACAGGCACAACAAGTAAAACCCCGCAAGGATCAAACGCAGAAGAAATGGAGGATCAAAACTGAAAAAGGAGATTATCGGTACTTCGACCAGGATAGCCTCAGGGCTTCCGCTTTAAGGCAGAAACTCAGGAAAATCCCGATAGAGGAAACCAATATCAGGAACAATGTCGAAGCGAGTATTTTTCAATTAGGCTACCATTATTCCAACGACAAGAGCCGGTACAGAACCCTTATCAAGCATAAACTATGGGCTTACTCCCGCTCATTGTGGATAAACTTTGTAAGGATAGTGAGATATATCACGCAAATATGTCAAAGAGCGCTTTTTGGGCAAAAATTGCCCCAATATATAGCTAATTTACGTTTCAATATGTATATTATTGTAAATATATTCTTGGTCAATAAAAGGAATCACATTTTTCCGGCGAAACTGCGTTTTTCAGCAATTTGAAAAAGCAGGGTTTTCAGAGCGGACTCATATCTTCAAAAAAGTCAAACATTTGAACTTGCAAACTTATTTGAGACAAAAATTTAAGCTACATTTTTAATCTTAAAGTGGTTGTAACTACTCAGGTACCCTTTTCCTGACCAATGATGAAGAATGTCGCAGGGTTGTCGACATCCTGTTGTAACTTTTTTTGAATTTTTCCTCATGCCGCTATCTCTGTATCGATGTTGTTATATATCAGCTTATTGAGGGCTATTTGGAGGGCATTGCAGGCCTTCAAAAAATTTTGGAATGGCCCTCCGAAAGAAGGGGTGCAGGTCTCGCCAAAATGCCTGGAAACAGCCTTTAATCCGTTGATGCCCAAATCGTTAAATTTGCACATATCCATTATTTTTACGACCTTTGTGGAGGTATGAAAAAGAACTTTAATACAGGACTTGGAAAGAGTGTCGAAGCAGACCGGGCAAAGCTCTCCCGGCGGCGCAGGCAGATACTTCGGGAACTCGGCCTTTCCGAAGAGCTTGACTCCACAGAACTGGCAGAGCGAATGCTGGTGCAGGCGAAGACCAACAGAATCCTTGTCAAAACCCTTGAGGAGAAGGACAGGGAACTTGCGCGGATGGATCTTATTCTTTCTGTCCGTGATGGTGAAATAAAAGTCAAAGAGGCTCGTATTGCCGAGCTTGCATCCCGTGTTGCCGAACTCGGGAGTGGCAGGAAACCCGTCATCAAGAACAGCACGAACAGCAGCGTTCCGCCCTCCGGGAATCCAATTGGCATCAGGCATACACAGTCCCGGCGCAAGCCTTCCGGCAGGAAGTCCGGTGGGCAGAAAGGCCATTCGGGGAGCACCCTGCTCCAATCCGAAAATGTAACGGAAACCCAACAGTGGTACCCCGTCTCGGTGTGTCCGGAATGTAAAAAGCCGCTGGAGATGGATTCTGCGATCGTCTGCGCCACACGCCAGGTGGTGGGCATTCCGCTTCCGATTGCGACCACGGTTGTGAACCACATGACGATGCAGGTCAAGTGCTCCTGTGGGCATTGCTGCAAGGGACAGTTCCCGGAAGAGGTGAACGCTCCCGTATCCTTCGGCCCCAACATCATGGCGATGACATCCTACCTCAGCACTTACCAAAATGTTCCGTTCAAGCGACTCACCCATCTGTACGAAACAATCTTCGGACTCCACATCG
>DPAC01000063.1 GCA_003517675.1 Porphyromonadaceae bacterium
CGGCCGAGGAAAGCGGTATCAATCACCTGAATGATGTTCTGCGCCAGCAGACTCAGCAGGATAGGAGAACTGACCTTTAGGATCTGTTTATTGCTGTACACATTATGACGTTAAGCAGTAACCGTCGGTGGTTGATATAAACGACGGCCGTTTAAGGCTTGAAGATCTTACCTGCGGATGCGATTGCTCCCCTGCTCCAGGTTAATCACCTTGGGTACAAAGGCTTTGGCTTCATCCAATGGCAACAGGGCAAAACTCATGATGATGATGACATCCCCCACCTGTACCTTACGGGCAGCTGCACCGTTCAGACAGATGGTACCCGATCCGCGTTCGCCGCGGATGATATAGGTCTCGAACCGTTCACCATTGTTGTTGTTCACCACCGCCACTTTCTCATTCACAAACATTCCGGCGGCATCGATCAGATCCTCGTCGATGGTGATACTTCCCTCATAATTGAGGTTGGCATCGGTAACGGTTGCCATGTGTATCTTTGATTTTAATGTCTCTACCCACATAACGCTTTATCTGTAACGAATGTTATCAATCAAACGCACCTCACCGCAATAAACGGCAACACATCCCACCCGCCATTCACTCTCATCCCATGAGGTGAGTGGTTGCAGCGAATATCCATCGACAATCGCATAATATTCAACACGCAGATCAGGTATATTGTTTATCTCATCTGCAACCCTGGCTGCCAACTCCTGCGGAGTAAAATGGCCCTGATGGAGCAGACTGTTTTGCAGCACACGCCATATCTGCGAAGCGTTCTCCCGTTGACGGGGTGTCAAACGCAGGTTGCGGCTGCTCATGGCCAAACCCGACGGCTCCCTGACGGTGGGTACCGACACAATCTCTACCGGTATCTGCAAACGGTGTGTCATCTCCCGCACAATGGCCAGTTGCTGAAAATCTTTCTCACCGAAATAGGCTTTATCAGGCTGTACAAAACTGAACAGGCGGCTCACCACCTGGGCTACGCCATTGAAATGACCGGGCCGGTAAGCTCCCTCCATCACCTTGTCGAGCAACCCGAAGTCAAACTGCCGGCGATCCGGCTCGGGATAGACCTCCTCAAACGGGGGGGCAAACAGCAGATCCACGCCCAGTTGCTCCAGAAGCTGCTGATCCGCCTCCGGCGTACGGGGATAGCATTGCAGATCCTGTTGATTGTTGAACTGCGTGGGATTTACAAAAAGGCTCACCACCGTACAGCGATTCTCATCAATGCTCTTCCGGATAAGTGCGGCATGACCTTCATGCAGCGCACCCATGGTGGGCACAAGCCCAATTGAATCGCCGTTGCTACGGATGGGCTGCAGTGCCAGATTGAGAGCAGAAACAGTACGAATGATTTTCATTGATTTGTTTTTTCAGAGTGCAAAGCAACAAAATATTTGCCAGATAGAAAAAAGAAATGAGATGATTGAGTCAAGAATTAGCTTTATTTCACGAATAATCAGATGTTACGAAAAACAATGAAACCATTGGCTTTGATGTGACCACCATCAGCCATCATGAAGCTATGCCGCTAAATATCTGATAATTAAAAAATAGAGCCCATTTTATTTTGTAATTATGTGGATTTTTTTTATTATCTTTGTACTCAAATTTAGAGAATTAGCTCCATGTCCCAGAAAAAAATATTGTACATCACACAGGAAATCTACCCCTATCTCGATGAATCTCCCATTTCGAATACTTCACGCTTCTTGCCACAAGCTATCCAGGAAAAAGGAAAAGAGATCCGCGCATTCATGCCCAAGTACGGGACCATTAATGAACGCCGTAATCAGCTCCATGAGGTGATCCGCCTCTCAGGGATGAACCTGATCATTGACGATGCCGACCACTCCTTGATCATCAAGGTGGCCTCCATCCAGTCGGCACGTATGCAGGTCTACTTCATCGACAACGAAGACTATTTCCAGAACAGGGAGCTCCTGACAGACAAAGATGGAGAGGAATATGAAGACAACGACGAAAGGAGCATCTTCTTTATTCGTGGGGTGATGGAGACCATCAAGAAACTCAGATGGGTCCCAGATGTGATTCACTGTCATGGATGGTTCTCTGCATTGGCACCCCTCTACATCAAGAAAGGGTATGCCGATGACCCCTGTTTCAGAAACAGCAAGGTGATCTACTCGCTCTATGATGAGACCTTTAAAAAACCATTCCAACAGGATTTTGCCAACAAGTTGCGATATGACGGCATCGGCGACAAAGAGGTAAAGGAAGTGGAAGTAATTGGCACAATCGATTACACCAAGCTTATGAAGCTGGCCATTGATTATTCCGATGGCATCATCATGGGCAGTGAAACGGTAGATCCGGAGCTCATCCGTTATGCTTCAGAGAAAGGAATCGAACTGTTGCCTTACCAGGCCGACTTCAACCAGTATGCCGAGGAGATCAATCGGTTCTATGACCGGATCGATGCTTCGTTCTCTTAAAATCCTTAATGATCCACATCTTTTGAATCTTCGATT
>DPAC01000009.1 GCA_003517675.1 Porphyromonadaceae bacterium
GAGCCGGTGAAGTGGAGGCCGGCGAACTCGCGGTGGTTGAACACCACTTCGGCTGCCTCCCTGCCATCGGCATAGACCAGGTTGATCACCCCGTCGGGGAGTCCGGCCTCCTGTAGCACCTCCATGATGAGGTGTGCCGGCCAGACAGCTCTCTTGGAGGGCTTCCATACCACCGTGTTGCCCATCAGGGCAGGGGCGCCTCCCAGGTTCCCGGCGATGGAGGTGAAGTTGAAGGGTGTGAGAGCGAAGATAAACCCTTCCAGCGGCCGCCACACCATCCTGTTCCATATCCCGGGGGAGGAGTTGGGCTGCATCCGGTAGATCTCAACCATGTTCCTCACGTTGTAACGGTAGAAATCCACCAGCTCACACACTGCGTCGATCTCCGATTGGTAGGCGTTCTTCGACTGGCCGATCATGGTCACCGCGTTGAAAGTAGTGCGATAGGGGCCGGCAATCAGCTCGGCCGCCTTAAGGAAGATGGCCGCACGGCTCTCCCAGCTCATCGCCTCCCAGGCTGGTTTGGCTTTCAGCGCTGCATCGATGGCCATCTGCAGGTGGTTTTTATCGCCCTGGTGATAATGGCCCAGCAGATGCCGGTGATTATGCGGGGGACAGATATTCTGCAGGTTACCGGTGCGCACCTCTTTACCGCCGATCATCATGGGGAGGTCGAGCCCTCCTCTGTTCAGCTCTTCCAGTTTTTGCTTCAATGCTTTTCTTTCGGGTGACCCCGGTGCATAACTCTTCACCGGTTCGTTCTTCACTTCGGGTAGTTGATAGATTCCTTTGGACATAATGGTTTTGTTTGTGGTTTATCGATGTTACAAATATATTTAATTTTGGCGGATAAGAACAGTTTACGGATTAATTTTTGGAATTTTCCGGTTGGTTCACAAAACGTAGCAGGTTTATTTTAGTAAAAGCACTCCAGATTCCTTTTTTTTATTATTTTTGTAGCATATCTCTCATTAACTTTACAAGCACACATGCATTCAGGAAAAACCAACCTCCCCGATTTCAGCAACAGCGAAATCGCTTTTCGTGATCAATCTAACAGTAGCCTGTGGCAGGCATACCAGCTCTTTCGGGTGATGAACCATAAACCGCTGGTATGGATCGGCAAACAACTGGTAAAGATTTCCCTGGGACTGCATCTTCCGGTAAAAGGCTTCATTCGCAAAACCATCTATCGCCATTTTGTGGGGGGAGAATCGATTGCCGACTGCAGCAAAACCATCGATCGCCTTGCAGAGCGTAATGTGTTGTCTATTCTTGACTATGCGCTGGAGAGAGAGGAGTCGGACGAGGTGTTTGATGTTACCTGTAGCGAGGTGATTCGTACTGTTGAGTATGCACACCACAACAAAAATGTCCCTTTCAGTGCTTTCAAGATCACCGGTCTGGCCCGTTTTGACCTGTTGGAGAAAGTGAGTGCGCGGTTGCCGCTTACGGATGAGGAGAAAAGAGCGTTTAAAAAGGTGGAAGATAGGGTCGAGGCCATCTTCCGTCGCGGGTATGAGCTGTGTGTGCCGGTACTGGTTGATGCCGAGGAGAGCTGGATCCAGCCGGTGCTGGATGAGATGGTAATGCGGTTGATGGCGAAGTACAACCGGGAAAGAGCCATCGTACAGAACACCTACCAGATGTACCGTCACGACAGCGTCGCCCGAATCAGGGAGCATCACCGGATGGCACTGGAGGGTGGTTTTCGCTTTGGCCTGAAGATCGTGAGGGGGGCATACATGGAGAAAGAACGGGCTCGTGCCGCCGAGAAAGGGTATCCCTCACCCATTCAGCCAGACAAGGCTGCTACCGACAGGGATTTCGATGCCATCATCCATTATTTCATGGAACATCAGAACACCATCGATTTCATGGTGGCCACCCACAACGAGGCAAGTTCGTTGTTGCTGGCTTCACTGATCGACGCAGCCGGACTGCCGCGCAATCATGGCGGCATCTTCTTCTCCCAGCTCTATGGCATGAGCGACCACATCACTTACAACCTCGCGGAGATGGGTTACAACGTGGCGAAGTATGTCCCCTACGGGGAGGTGAAGATCATGATGCCCTACCTGTTCCGGCGTGCCGAGGAAAACTCATCGGTGAAAGGGCAAACCAGTCGCGAGCTGAAGATGATCCGGCAGGAGATCCGGCGGAGAAAGCTCGTTGATTAGCTGATCGAAGTGAAACGAAGATCTCCTATTGATCGGGATTGGCACATCCTCACATCAATACATCATTATTTCACTTCCCAGACGTTGGGGGAAGAAAGCAGGAATTCGGTGAACGATTTCTTCGGTCTTTTTTGCTGCACCTCTGCGATCTGCTGCTCATAGTCTTTTTCATAGGAAGGAGCCTCTGCGCTGCGGATCACCCCCAGTGCTACCGGCAGATCGTCGGCAATATCCATCAGCGCCAGTTTCATGTGCAGGGTATTATCCTTTGTGGTGGCATCATGTATCAGCACGTCGTCCAGGCTGTAGCCATCCTCCCCAATGGTCACTGCTTTGAGGTTCCATCCCTCCAGCACCAGTCCCTTTTCATTCTCCTTGCCGAAGAGCATTTTCTCACCCTGTCGCAGGGTGAT
>DPAC01000085.1 GCA_003517675.1 Porphyromonadaceae bacterium
TCACTGCTCAATAATCCCGATACCGATGTGAAGATCTACGGCCATACAGACAGTACCGGTAGTGATGCCATCAACAACCCTCTTTCACAGCGCCGCGCGGAATCGGTATACAACTACCTGCTGTCGAAAGGTGTTTCCGGCAGTCGCATGGTGTCTGAGGGATTTGGCTCCACACAACCTGTGGCTGACAACAATACCGCTGCCGGCAGAGCTGAAAACCGTCGTGTAGAGGTCTATATCCTGCCCAGTGCCAAGATGATAGAGGAAGCAATGGAACAAGCTCAGTAATTTTTTTGAACAACATTCGGATCAATCGCGCTGCCTTTATCGGAGGCGCGATTTTTCACATTCATTCATTTGATACCCAGGTGGCTGAAAATTTGTACATCCCTGTTGACAGCTCTTTGAAGGAGAAGTATGAGGCTTTGATACCTCAATTAGAGGCGCTCATCAATGATGAACCCGACCTGATTGCCAATATGGCCAATATGGCCGCAGCACTGAAAGAGGCATTCGGCTTCTTCTGGGTTGGATTCTACCGGGTTGAAGGGGAACAGCTCGTGCTGGGACCCTTTCAGGGACCCGTGGCGTGTACCCGCATCTCATACGGCAAAGGGGTGTGCGGAACTGCTTGGAAAGAAAAGAGAACGCTGTTAGTGCCTGACGTGGATCAGTTTCCAGGGCATATCGCCTGCAGCTCGCTATCCCGTTCCGAGATTGTATTACCTCTGTTTAGTGAAGGCGAGGTCTCAGCATTGCTCGATATAGACAGCGACCAGTTGGATACCTTTTCAGATGTGGATGCCTTTTATCTGGAAAAAATTGCCTCCTTGTTAAATTTTTGATTGGTTTTATTTGCATTCAAAAAAACAAAATATTAACTTTGTACCCGCAAATTAGAACAAGGTGCTGAACGGATCGCTGGCAAGAGAGCCTCATACCAAACAGCCATTAAATCTTGGCAAAGTGAGTGAAGGAATGACGAGACGTTTAAATTGTTAGACAGATTGCGAAAGTAGCTCAGGATGGGTAGAGCACGACCTTGCCCCAGAAGGATAAGTGAAAACGACCTTGGCAAGGTGGAAGTGAAGAAATACCCACAGAGGTGTGGAAAAGTTAAAAACATTGCGAAAGTAGCTCAGTTGGTAGAGCACGACCTTGCCAAGGTCGGGGTCGCGGGTTCGAGTCCCGTCTTTCGCTCAAAAATACTTCTGAACAGATGATAATGTTCAGGAGTATTTTTTTGTTTGGTCAATCTCATCTGATGGTGACGGTCACCTCTTTGCGGATATCCTTGATGCTCACCATGGAAAACTGCAACAGTGAAGGTTTTGATTTTTATCAGGCGGCGTATCAAATCACAAGTTTTTTATGTAAGTTTGTATGTGGTTTAGATTAGAACGCTTATCATGAATGAATAAATATCTTGTCTTGCGCATCTTGCTCATATGCCTCCCCTTTCATCTGTTATCCTCCGAACCACCGGCTACGGAGGTGAGAGCGGTTTGGCTGACAACCAATTACGGACTTGACTGGCCCCTCAACAGGAGCAGTTGTGAGAAACAACAACAGGAACTCACCGGGATTCTGGACAGCCTGAAGAAGCATAATTTCAATACGGTTCTTTTTCAGACGCGCGCAAGAGGAGAGGTGCTCTACCGATCCTCCATTGAGCCGATGGCGTCACTGGTTGTTTCAGACGGCTGTGGTTCTGCGTCATTTGATCCGCTTGCTTTTGCCATTGAGGAGTGTCACAAGAGGGGACTGGAATGCCATGCCTGGATCGTCACCTATCCGCTCGGGAGCGACAGGCATGTGAAAACTCTGGGCAATGCCTCGGTCACCAGGAGGTATCCCACGCTTGTCAAGAAGTTTCAAGGGGAATGGTTCCTCGATCCGGGCAATCCGCGAACCGACGATTATCTCCTTTCCATCGTGAAAGAGATTGTCACCCGTTACGACGTGGATGGCATTCATTTCGATTACATCCGCTACCCCGACAACAGGGGACGTTTCCCCGATGATGACATGTACCGGCTCTATGGCAAAGGCAAATCGCGGGCCGACTGGCGAAGGGATAACATCACCCGCTTCGTGACCAAGGCCTACGACTGGATCAAACAGGAGAAACCATGGGTACAGGTGAGCAGCGCGCCGCTGGGACGTTACCGCGCTCTTGGCAGCAATGGGCAGGGCTGGACTGCCATGGAGACCGTTTACCAGGATGCAGGCCGCTGGATGAAAGCGGGGAAGCATGACGCGCTCTACCCGATGATGTATTACAAGGATCATCTCTTTTACCCTTTTGTGGATGACTGGTTGGAGAACGGAAACCAGCGGATCGTGGTTCCGGGACTGGGTGTCTATCAGATGATAGAGCTGGGCTGGTCCAGACAGGATATCCTTAATCAGGTGGATTACACGAGGAACAAGCATGTGCAAGGGCAAGCCTACTTCCGTACAGGCAACCTGCTCACAAACACAAAGGGAATTCTATCATCCATTCAGACCTACTATCGATATCCGGCCAAACTGCCGCCCATGAGCTGGCTTTCCGATACCATCCCTGCTGCACCCTCAGATTTGAGGGCTGAAAGAAAAGCAGATGGACTGTTTGAACTGAGTTGGAATCCTGCGGAAGAGAACAGCAGGGTGACCTACAATCTGTATCGGGCAGATAGTGAGAATTTTGACAAGGATCAGGCAGCGCATCTGCTGGCTACGGGAGTGAGAGACCCTTTCTATCGCATGCATGTTCCGGATGATGATCAGGCTTTTTACTATTTCGTGACCATTTCAGATTCGTATCACAATGAGAGTGAGCCATCCATACCGGCATACTTCTATCATTCCCGGACCATCAAATAAGTGTCAGGTTGGAATAGTGGGAACATGATCGGGGTGGAGCAACGAAAAATCGAAAAGAGATCGTTAGGATAAATCAATAAATTGGAATAATTTTGTAGCGATGGATGCCAGTCGGAAATTAAGAGAGCAGGTGAAGGAAGAGTTTATGGAGTATCTGACGCTGCATAAACATCGCAAAACGCCCGAACGGTTTGCCATACTCGACCATATCTACACGACAAGGGGACACTTTGACATGGATTCCCTCTACAAATCGATGATCGATGTAAACTTCAGGGTGAGTCGTGCCACACTCTACAATACGATCGAACTGTTACTGGACTGCGGACTGGTGGTGAAGCATCAGTTTGGCGGCAACATGTCGAAATATGAACGGGCCTACGGGAACGAGAATCACGATCACTTGATCTGCACATGCTGCGGACAGGTATGGGAGACCAGGAACAGCAACCTGCTCACACAGGCTCAGTTGAAGAAGATCAAGAAATTCAAGGTCAGCTATTACAGTATGTACATCTACGGCATCTGCAGCAAGTGCAGCCATGCCAAGAAGATGGAGCTGAAGAAGCTGGAACGCAACGGCAAGGAGAAACCCGGAAACAAGAACAAGTAAGCAGTGGCTCAACAAAACGTGATGAGTGTACCAGCGGTCATTCATCCAATTAATAACCATCAGAAATGAAAGTGGACGTAATCTTAGGCCTCCAGTGGGGCGATGAAGGAAAAGGAAAAGTGGTGGATGTGCTTACACCCAACTATGAGATCGTAGCACGTTTTCAGGGTGGTCCCAATGCGGGACACACTCTCGAGTTTGAAGGCGAGCGATATATTCTGAAATCAATACCATCCGGTATCTTTCAGGAGGGAAAGATCAACATCATCGGCAACGGGGTGGTGATCGATCCGGCTCTCTTCCGCCAGGAGGTGGAAGCGCTCGAAGAGACAGGTCACACCCTGACCGACCGGCTCTATATCTCCAAGAAAGCTCACCTGATCCTGCCCACCCACCGTTTGCTCGATGCAGCCTCTGAGAAAGCGATGGGCAATGCCAAGATCGGTACCACCGGGCGTGGCATCGGTCCTGCCTACACCGATAAGATCAGTCGTCATGGCCTCCGGGTCGGAGATCTCTTTCACAACTTTGAGGAGAAGTACCGCCAGGCAGTTGCCCGGCACAAGGAGATGCTCGATCGGTATCCGTTTGAATATGACCTGGAAGCACTGGAAAAACCCTGGTTCGATGGGGTTGAGAAGATGAAGAGCTTCCAGATCATTGAAAGTGAACACTTTATCAATCGTGAGCTCCGAAACGGTGTCAGAGTGCTGGCCGAAGGAGCGCAGGGCGCTATGCTTGATATCGATTTCGGATCATACCCTTTTGT
>DPAC01000050.1 GCA_003517675.1 Porphyromonadaceae bacterium
GGCGCGCATCCTCTTCGAGGAGCAGCCGCGTTTCTCCATTGCCTGATTGCCTGCTCTATTTACCCCCGAAGTTAAAGATCACCGATATGGGTGCCGGCACTTTCACCAGTGTTTTTCCGACGTAGAATTTGGGCCAAAGCTTCACCGACACCGATGTCTCATTGGGTGTGATGCCCAGGAAACCACTCATCTCGCTGGTGACCCGCTCCTGCGAGTAACGGTTCATAAGGCTCTTCAGGTCTACGCTGATGGGGACCCCAATCACCCTGGTTTCTCCCGGTTCAATTCGGACGGGGATATCCATCTTCCCCTCCACAAACTCCATCTCATTGATCTGGATGGCATAATCGAGTGCATCGAGAAAAGCAGCAGAGGTGTTAGGGTTGGTGACATCCATGTTGAGGGTCATGCTGAATGGAATGGTCTGCATCCCGGAGCCACCCGAGAGAATGGTGGCGATGGTAGCCAGGTTGGAGAGCGAGATGCCGGAGGCATCACCCAAATTGAGTCCGGAGAGCTGTATGTTGTCGATCGACCGATAGCGGTACTCACTCTGGGATAGTTGATAAGCTCCCCCAATCTTATTCATGATGTCACAACCAGTCAGGAGGATCATCACACTGAGCATAAAAATCGTTTTCTTCATATTTGTGATTGTTGTTTTACTTGATGGTGACCATGGTCGCACCATAACCATATTCCTGGAAAGAGGCATCCTGTGAGTAACAGGAGCGATACTTCTTTTTCAATTCATCCAGGATCGCTTTTTTCAGTACACCATCCCCCTTGCCATGAATGAAAACGATTTTTTGGTTCTTGTTACGCAGGTTTTCTGACATCACCTCGTTGAATTTCTGAAGCTGGTAATCCAGTACATCGGCATTGTTCATCCCGGCGGTGGTATCCAGCAGCTGACCGATGTGAAGATCTACTTCAATGACCGCATCCTTTTCTCTCTTCGCGATCCTTTGCATGCGGGGACGTCTCTCGGGAGACTCTTTCTCCCTGAGTGCTCTTTCAATCTCTCCTGCCGAGACCAGCAGCTCCCGTTCAGGCTGATCGCTGCGCATGATGTAATAGAGGAGCGCATCTTCATCGAAATAGTCGTTCTCACGGAAGCTGTGCAGCTTGAAGAACTTCACCGTGTCGATACGCAGCTCTACCGAGCAGGGGTTCTTGAACCGGTAGGGTTTGTTCTGTTTGAAAGCGATGAACTGCACCGACACCTTCTCCAACTCGTTCAGCTGTTCCTTGCCGATCTCTTCGAGGAAGATCTTGGTATTGGGTTCCACGCTGCCACTGTAGCGGCTCTTCCAACTGTTGTTTTCACGGCTCATGTAGTTGAAGAAGAGCCAGTAGTTACTGTCGTTCACGAAGTAACATTCGTAACCGGTGGTGGAAAGATTCTTCACATCGGTGGGGAGGAAAGCCAGACAGGTGGTGATCTTTTCACCTTCGCGTGTCTCCTCGGGGATCTCTGTCGCGGTGACTTTCGCTTCCGGTTTTTCCTGTGGGGGTTGTTCCTTTGATGTAAGCTCATCGTTTTCGGACACCTGCCCCAACTTTTCATTGCCTGCCGCTTCCACCACCACGCACTCGGTGATGAGCACCGGCACGTCGAAGCCATGCTCGTCCTCCACCATCGCCAGCTGTTTGTTTAGAAAGCCTTTGACGGTGCCGCCCCCCACGGTGTTGAGAAACCGTACCTTATCACCTACCGATAATTTGTTCATTCGTCTGATTTTCCTGTTTACACCTAAGGCCAATATTTTCCGGAGGGAAATGTCCGATTGGGGTGTGTTATATTTGTTAGCTGTTGCAAAGATGACTAATTTTGCAGAATAAATGCATTAATAAAACCGAAAAATCCTTTTTGCGATAATAAAAAATGAAAAAAGAGGAGATTGCCCACCTGTCCATATCCCGCTTTCATTACCACCTTCCCGAAGAAAAGATAGCCAGGTATCCACTCCCGCAACGGGATGCCTCCAAACTGTTGTTGTATGATGAGGGGGAGATTCAATCTGCTCACTTCATCGATCTTCCCCAACAGCTTCCGGAGGGGAGCCTGTTACTGTTCAACAATACCCGGGTGATCCATGCCCGTCTTCTCTTCTATAAACCGGGTGGAGCACGCATAGAGATCTTCTGCCTCACACCCTCCGCTCCGGATGATTATGCCGACAACTTCCAGCAACGCCAGTCCTGCTCCTGGCACTGCATGACCGGCAATGCCAGGCGATGGAGAGAGGAACCTCTGGTGATGAAAGTTCCGACCGATAAAGGGGAGATGACACTGCAGGCCGAAAGGGTAAGCCGCCAGGGCTCTGAAACGGAGATTCGTTTCAGCTGGGATGACGATCGCTTCACTTTCTCCGAGCTGCTGGAGGCTGCGGGACAACTGCCCATCCCTCCCTACCTGAACCGACCCTCTGAAGTGCAGGATGAGGTCACCTACCAAACCGTTTACTCCCGTATCGAGGGATCAGTGGCCGCCCCCACAGCTGGTCTTCACTTCACACCAAGGGTGATGGAAAGATTGCATGCCAGGGGCGTAGCGATCGCAGAGGTGACACTACACGTGGGTGCCGGCACCTTTCGTCCGGTGAAGAGCGAGATCATTGCCGACCATGAGATGCATACAGAGTTTATCTCGGTAGAGCGGGAGACCATCGAGAAGCTGCTTCATCATCAGGGAAAGCTGATCGTGGTGGGTACCACCTC
>DPAC01000027.1 GCA_003517675.1 Porphyromonadaceae bacterium
TATGAGATGGAGCTGGAGAAGCGACGTGCCGCCCAGGCCGTTATTGAAGCAGGTAAGAAGAAGATTGAATGGGGCTCTCAGATTCGTAGTTATGTCTTTGACGACCGTCGGGTAAAAGATCACCGCACGAACTACCAGACATCGGATGTGAATGGGGTGATGGATGGTGACCTGGATGGCTTCATCAAAGCCTACCTGATGGAGTATGGTGGCGATTAAACCCCAGGGGATATTTTATGCTGCGCAATTACCGCAATTTCCTGAAAAACGTTACATTTGTAACGCTGTTTGATTGCTTGCCATCTGATAAGCCCTGCGAGCTGTCTCTTTACAACAGGAAGCGACAAACAGAAATGGAAATGGTCATTTTGAAACCGAATCATCTCATGAATCTTTCGCTCCCCTCCCCGCTCCACTTTTGGAAAAGCATGCTCATACTGTTGAGCTCCATCCTGTCAACCACAGCTTCGGGGCAGATCAGTCACGGAGGTAAGCCACTCCCACTGGAGATCACCTCGGGGATGCGCTCTTTGTCAGATAGCCGGGAGCTGTTTGTGGAGATGCCATCCATCAGCAATGAGGCCGAATTGTGGCGCTCGGCTCAGGAGGAGTCTGGTTTCAAGAGTCTTCATTTTGCGCATAAGTTTCACCGTTTTCTCCGCCCCGACAATGCAGGCATCACATTCCAGTGGGCGGATATGAAAGTATGGCGTGTGGGCATCCGCTCAAAGGGAGCCTATTCGCTCAATATCCTCTTTTCCAGTTTCAGGCTGCCTCCAGGTGCCAGGGTTTTTATCTACAATGGTGATCAAACCGAGATATTGGGTTCTTTTACGGAAGAGAACAACAGCGAGCTGAATCTGCTTCCTGTTCAGCCGATTGGGGGTGATGAGCTGATCGTGGAGTATCAGGAGCCGCTTGATGCACGCTTTCCGGGTGAGATAGAGATCGGAGAGATAAATCATGACTTCCGGGGGATCTTCCGTGCAACGGAACCACGTGATCCGACTCAGGATTGCCACCCCAATATTGTCTGTTACCCGGACGATATCCTCTCAGGCCGAGGTGTGGTGGGACTGATCATCAACGGTACCACCTACTGCACCGGCTCTCTCACCAACAACACGGCTGAGGATGGAACCCCTTATCTTTTAACGGCTACTCACTGTCTCAACAACGATTACGATGCGAAATTTCTCAACAACCGGAGATATGACATGATTGCCGGTACCATCGTTGCCTTTTTTCACTACCAGTCGCCACTCTGCTCTACCGATATCCGTGGTCCCCTGCAGATGACGCTGGCTTCTGCTGACTCGGTGCTGATCAGTGAAAGGCACGACATCTCACTTCTTCGTTTCAAAGATACGCCACCGGCAGCCTATCAGCCCTACTACCTGGGGTGGGATGCCACCACTACACCCCGGGGAGCTTTTCACGGCGTTCACCATCCCAATGGTGGGATCAAGAAAGTGGCAATTGAGGAGGGATCATTGTCCATCACCTCTTTCCCGGGTACAAAGTATAACATAGAACCCAACGCCCACTGGGCAGTGAATGGATGGGATAACGGTACCACGGAGGGAGGCTCTTCCGGCTCCCCCCTACTCGAAAGTAATAAACGAATTGTAGGCACCTTGACCGGCGGTGTGTCAATGTGTACATCGCCACGCGGACCGGATCAGTATGCTTCACTCAGCAGATTCTGGAACGTTGAGGGGTCTATTGACAACCCCAACCCCATTCATCACTACCTGGACCCCACCGGGACACAAGCCCTTCAGCTGGGAGGGTATCAGCCACATGCCGACAACCCATACACCAGAAGCATGAACGTTGGCAGTGATGAGAAACCGGTAAAGACGCTCTATCACTCGGTACCCATGTTCGCCACCAACAATGCTTTTGGATACACCGAGTTTGCGGAGGAGTACCATTCCGAGGAAACGGTGCTGCTGGAGGGTGTGTTTATCTCTTCACCCGCAATCGGTAACATGCTCAACAATGAGATCAGGATCAGGATCTACACAGGAGAGGAGATGCCGACGCAGCTGATCTATGAGCAACCATACAGTTACAGTTATCGCTATTATGGGAGCAACAACTTCTCCTTTGCTTCGCGTAACATGAACTACAGTGTGGAGAACTACGTCGCATTAGACACACCGGTATCGCTATCGGGGACATTTTATATCTCCTATTACGATGCAAACGGCACAACAGAGGGATTTACCGTCTTCAATGCGGAACCGAGGCCGATTGGTTCAGGAAAGGTACCCACAACCTGGATAAGGAGCAGCAAGGGGTGGGAGCGCTCGTCTGAAAACATCGAGAACCCAATGAATACATCACTGATGATTTCCCCCTATGTGATTGGAAATAAAAACGTCTCGGTGCGTCCCACCGTGAGGGAGGATCCGGAGATCCTGGCCTATTATTCCAAAGAGGTGAATCGCATTCTGATTGAATCGAACCATGAACTGCTGGAATGGGAGCTCTTTTATGTATCGGGGCAAAAGATCCGCCAGGGGAGAGCAGACAAGAGCATAAACAAGACCTCACTCCCTGCGGCACAACTTCCCAAAGGGGTCTACATCGTCCGGGTTAAAACCGTGGATGGTACGCAAACCGCCAGAAAGGTGCTGGTACAGTAGCGCACCTTTGCTTATTCATTCTCCTCCGGCTGCGCTTCACTCCTGCGCCCCTCCTCAGGATCGGGTGAGCTGCCCTCAGTGGCCGGAGCTTCATCATTCGTGATTGTTTCCGTCAACTCCTGGTTCCCCTGTCG
>DPAC01000096.1 GCA_003517675.1 Porphyromonadaceae bacterium
CGTCAAGGGGTATCTGAAAGAGAAGTACCAGAAGCCCGGCAATGTCTTTTGCGGGGTGACACATCGTCTCGACCGGCCTACCAGCGGGGTGGTGCTTTTCGCACGTACCAGCAAGGCGCTGTCGCGGCTCAATGAAATGTTTCGGAACGGAGAGGTGGATAAAACCTACTGGGCCATCGTGAAAAACAAACCGCCCAAAGAGGAGGATACATTGGTTCACTATCTCATCAGGAACGAGAAAATCAACAAATCAACCGCATACGACAGTGAGAAGCCCCATACAAAGAAAGCGGTGCTGCATTACCGGCTGATAGCTGCTTCTCAAAAATATTACCTTCTGGAGGTCAACCTTGAAACGGGACGTCACCACCAGATCCGCTGTCAGCTGGCTAAAATTGGGTCTCCCATCAAGGGGGATCTGAAATATGGGGCTGAGCGATCCAATCCCGACGGTAGCATCAGCCTCCATGCACGCAGCATTGCGCTGATCCATCCGGTTTCAAAGCTTCGGATTGAAGTCACGGCACCCGTGCCGGAGGAGCTGCTCTGGCAGAGATTTGAGAACGCAGTATCAACGTGTTGAGTGTTTTAGCTCTCTCCTGAGCCCAGGAGAGAGAAGGAAAAACCAATTTGATGGAAGTTCATTTGAATGGTTTGCACAAAATAACGTACATTTGCGTTGCAAACATCAATCTGATTAAATTGAAAGAATGAAACCGACATTATTTGTGCTGGCAGCAGGAATGGGCAGCCGTTACGGTGGCCTTAAACAGTTAGACGGAGTAGGCCCATCGGGCGAAACAATTATGGATTATTCCATTTATGATGCGGTGAACGCCGGCTTCGGCAAGCTGGTCTTCGTGATCCGTAAATCGTTCGAGACCGATTTCAGGGAGAAGATCGTGAAGAAGTATGAGAAAAAGATACCGGTGGAGCTGGTATTCCAGGAACTGGATGCATTGCCGGATGGCTTCACTCCTCATCCCGATAGGGTGAAGCCGTGGGGTACCAACCATGCGGTGATGATGGGTAAGAATGTGATCCATGAACCGTTTGCCGTGATCAACGCGGACGATTTCTACGGCCGGGAGAGCTACAAGATTTTAGGCGATTATCTGAAGCAGCTCGTAGAGAGCGAAAATCACTATTGCATGGTTGGTTACCGGGTGGGGAACACCCTCTCCGAAAGCGGCAGCGTGGCGCGTGGCGTCTGTGAAACCGATGCCAGTGGGAACCTCACCGGTGTGGTGGAGCGTACCCAGGTGATGAGGGTGAATGGTCGTGTCTGCTACAAGGATGAAAACGACCAGTGGGTACCCATCGATGACAATACACCCGTATCCATGAATATGTGGGGTTTCACGCCCGACTATTTCCGATATTCAGACGATTACTTCGTGCAGTTTCTCCGAGAGAATGCTGACAACATCAAGGCAGAGTATTTCATTCCCCTGCTGGTGAATCACCTCATTGTTGAGGGGATTGCAACAGTGAGAGTGCTCGATACACCTTCACACTGGTTTGGGGTGACCTACGCAGAGGACCGACCCGCCGTCGTCGCCAAACTGAAGAAACTGACCGAGGAGGGAACCTATCCCTCTCCGTTATGGTAAAAGCCGGGAAGCTGCATCTCCGAGAAAATAGATTATGTGGTTAGACATCATCATCATTTTTCTGCTGATCCTGCTCAATGGTTTCTTTGCACTCTCTGAGATCGCTATCGTCTCGGCAAGGAAAAACAAGCTGGAGACTGAACGCAAAAAAGGTAGCAAGGGGGCACTGCGAGCGCTTATCCTGCGTTCAGAGCCGGATAACTTCCTTTCCTCTGTACAGGTGGGGATCACTTTGATCGGTATCATCAACGGTGCATATGGGGGACAGGCTTTTGCAGTTTACCTTGTTCCTTTCTTTGAGCAGTTTCCCGTGACAGCCCCATTTGCTGATGCCATCGCCCTGGTGCTGGTGGTCTTCATCATCACCTACTTCTCCATCGTGATAGGTGAGCTGGTGCCCAAGACCATGGCACTGAACAACCCGGAGAAGCTGGCCATCGCTGCCGCTCCTGCCATCCACCTGGTGAGCATCATCTTCTATCCGTTCGTGAAGTTACTCTCACTCTCCACCAACCTGATCAACCGGCTGATCGGCATCAGGCCACGGAGCGAGGTGGTTTCCGAGATGGAGCTGCGGGCCATGCTGAAGACAGCCTCCCGCGAGGGGGTGATCGATGCAGAGGAGAACATCATCCATGAACAGGTGTTCTACTTCTCCGACAAACGTGCCATTCACCTGATGACCCATCGCACCGAGGTGGAGTGGGTAGACATCGATAAAAGCAGGGAGGAGATCATCCAGGATCTCCTGCAGACCAGACATAGCAAGATTCTTGCCTGCCGCAAACGCATCGATGAGTTCATTGGTACCATCACCGTGCGTGATCTGCTGCTTCGGCTTTATAAGCACGAACCGTTCGAGATTGAGGATCTGATCATGGAACCTATCATCGTGCCCAGCACATTGAGGGCACAAAAAGTACTGGAGAACTTCAAAAACAACCATAAGTTCGTGGCGGTGGTGGTCGATGAATACGGTAGCCTGGATGGCATCATCACCATTCACGACATCTTCGAGAACCTGGTGGGAGCCATCCCCGAGGAGACAGATGAGCCGACAGCCGATCCGCTATATTTTCAGCGCGATGAAAATTCAGCACTGGTGAGTGGTGAGGCTCCCATTGAGATCCTGACCCATCTCGATGAGGAGTTTATTGTCAATTTCGACAAGATAGACTATGCCACCGTGGCCGGATTTGTGTTGGCATGCATCAACAAGATACCCTTTGTGGGTGATACCTTTGAATATGACAACCTGCTCTTTGAGATCGTTGACATTGATGGCAACCGAATCGATAAGGTGCTGGTGACCAAAAAGAACAGGGTCAAAACCGAGAGTTGAACAATGAATAGAAACA
>DPAC01000067.1:0-1090 GCA_003517675.1 Porphyromonadaceae bacterium
GATCAAACGCAGAAGAAATGGAGGATCAAAACTGAAAAAGGAGATTATCGCTACTTCGACGAGAATAGCCTCAGGGCTTCCGCTTTAAGGCAGAAACTCAGGAAAATCCCGATTGAGGAAACCAATATCAGGAACAACGTCGAGGCGAGTATTTTTCAGTTAGGTTACCATTATTCCAACGACAAGAGCCGCTACAGGAGCCTTGCCAAGCATAAACTATGGGCTTATTCCCGCTCATTGTGGATAAACTTTGTAAGGATAGTGAGATATATCACGCAAATATGTCAAAGAGCGCTTTTTGGGCAAAAATTGCCTCAATATATAGCTAATTTATGTTTCAATATGTATATTATTGTAAATATATTCTTAGTCAATAAAAGTAATCACATTTTTCCGGCGAAACTGCGTTTTTCAGCAATTTGAAAAAACGGGGTTTTCAGAGCGGACTCACTAATCAATTACTGAAATTAATGTAAATCGATGTTTTTTGTTGTTTTAAGAAATAAATGAAATGCATTTCAGTGCTCCCGCTATTCACTTTATTTCGTTAGATAATTTTTGGAATAGAATAACATATGATCTAATGATAACCGGCGGCGAGGGGGAAGAGAGAATAGAACAGGTTATTTCTATCTCTAAACCGACCGATTTTGAAAATATAGAGTATAGTCAATGGGAAGAAGGAAATAGAAACATTGAATTAATTGAATGCAATCTTTTACCTGGAGAAAAATCAATTTCGCTGCGGGATGATCACGGGAAAGATGTGTTAGAAGCTTTTTCTAAAATAATTGTTCGTTCACCCTATGTAATTGAAATTATTAACTCTATCCCTTTTAATCCGTACCAAAGGAAATTTATCAAAAATGTTTCGAATGATGGAAAGATAGAAATCGTTCTAACACATACAGATTCCGGATTAGGTTTGGTTTTGCAAACAACAGGCAGGAATTACAGGGAGACAGAGAAAATAGCACAAATCTTAAACTTGAAATATGCCAGGTGGAAATAACGGGGAGTATTAAAGATTGAGATGTATTTTTGTGGGTTAGTAACGAATAAATTTGTAGGTTAGTAACGAACAATTTTG
>DPAC01000067.1:1369-4491 GCA_003517675.1 Porphyromonadaceae bacterium
AGAACAGAACGATGTGAGGGAAGGGACGTGATGGAAAATCTTCATTTTTTTATGGATCTTATATAGTTGGTACTGAAAACCTGGGAGCAGAATACAATTCGGTTACGAACGACGCAACAGTAAGATTACACCGACGTTATTACAAAAAATGAAAGAGCTGAATGGATATACAATAGTTTAAATCACTTAGCGATTTTTTTTGGAAATATATTTTACATATATGTAAAACATTCTATCTTTGTAACTCTTCCTGAAATGATACAATATAAACTTGTTAAAATAGATTATTTAAGTGGACCCAAATGTTCAATATACTCGATTTTAGATTGTAATGATATGTCGAAGACTTTCCTTGATTTGTTTATAGATGAAAATATAAATTCATTTAAAAGTGAAACAATTGAGCTGATTTCTCGTTTAAAGACTATAGGTTATAAGACGGGAGCCCGCTTACAATATTTTAAAGTTCATGAAGGAAAGCCGGGAGATGGAGTCTGTGCTTTATTTGATAATGAAGAAAGTAATTTGAGACTTTATTGTATTCGTTATGGTATGCAATTGATAATTGTAGGCGGGGGAGGACATAAACCGAAGACTATTCGTGCACTCCAGGAGGATGAGAAATTGAAAGGAGAAAACTATTTTTTAAGAGAATTATCTGCATTAATTACAGAGCGAATAAAGGAGAAAGAAATCAAATTTTCAGATGATGGTCTTGATTTTATAGGAGATCTGGAATTTATTATAGAGGAGTTATAATTGTATGAAACCAAATAATAAAAGTTCTCTGGAAAAGATTCTGGAGGAAATTACCCCTGAACAGCAAGCAAGAACGGATGCAAAAATGTTATTGGCAGCCAGAATTGCCGATGCTATGGAGGCAAAAGGGTGGAACAATAAAATGTTGATGGAAGCTTTGGGTAAAAAAAATCCTTCAGAGATCACTCGTTGGTTAAGCGGTACTCATAATTTTACTGTAGATACACTAACGGATCTTGGTCGTGTATTGGAGAGAGATTTTATTAATTTATCTGCTGAAAAAGAACAACCGGTTCAGCAATTTAATATAAGTGTGCTAACTTATTCCGGTTCACCGTGGTACTCTCCTTCTGTTCTGAACGAGACAGATGAATTAAGTACTTATCATGAAATAAATGAACAAAATCTATTTAATATAAAAGAGAATGAATCAAGATGAAATAAAATTTCAGATAAAGCATATCGACATACTTGAGTTTTCGTTCAGACATCCTCGCAGATCTTTCCCTGAAAACAGCCCTTTTAGGTTTGACATACAGATTAAACACCATGTGAATTTAGAAGAAGAGGATATTTTGGTGAATTCTCAGTATAGTATCTACTATGATAACGATGAAGATCCTTTGGGGAAGGCTGCTATTTCATGCGTTTATCACATCGTGAACATTCAACAATTTGTAAATGAATCTGGTAAGTTTACATTGCCCGAACACTTAATTACGATGTTTAACTCAATATCGATTTCGACTTGCAGAGGTGTTTTATTCACTCTTTTCAGAGGCACTCCCTTGCATTCAGTCATACTTCCGATTGTGGATCCTCAGCAAGTTTCTAATTAATTTATGAAACGAATACTTATCACTGGCATCAATGGTTGTCGGTACCAATTTTACCAATAACTGGTCCGGAAACCAACCATTAAAGATGAAGAGAGTTCCCGATAAGCCACCACAAATCTGAAGAGGCCAAATTCAGGACAATGAAATCAATTAGTAATGATAGCTGTACATAATTAAACTTAATGGTGAATCGCTCAGCCTGCTAACCCAGATGCTTTATACCTTCTACTACTTTTTTGAGCGGGTACGATGGTACAGTATATATGACGACTTCAACGGGATGGATTATAGCGGTATGCGTGAGCAAATGATGGAATTATTTGATAAACTATTACATGAGCTATCACTCCCCGATATGGTGAGAGTGCCCGTGAAGCTGACTCTCAAAGCAATTGCCGAGGAGGAGGTGCTGACTAATTATACCAGCTGGAACATTGGTGCTTTGCTCGATGATCCGAAGTATCACCGCCCACCCAATGATTTTGACCTGGCACGAGAGAGGCTCAGAAAACTAAGAAAGTAAATAATTTATCTTGACGAAGTATGAAAAGGGGAGAAAAGGTAAAAATATACTTTAAAAGAGATGGCCGATGCTATAAATTATTCAATGTAATACAGTTGGGTAAAGATGGTGAGGTAGATTTAAAGATCACGGGTTTTTATAATAATTTTGTTACTATTGCAAAAAACACGTTGGATGATAAAGGATACCTTACAGAGGAAGAAATGGAAGAATTGCGATTTGTGCGTAATGCAGAAATGTCATACCATAAAGATGGCAGCTTTCTACATAAGATTAAAGATAGTTCAGAGCCCGAATACATTAATCCTTACGGTCATGAGGAAAGGTTGGTGCGAACAGATGCAATTGAAGATTTTCAGCCGATATTAAATATCGCAATTCGCAGAATGGTTATTTTCAATAAATCATGTCTCGTGCCAGCATTAAAATCGGGGGAAACAGCATATATATGTAAAAACGATGACTTTTTTGATGAAACTGGTACATATCTTTTGATTCTTTATATCCGAAATAAAAGACACACCGTAAATTGCTATACTTCATCGAAGCTATATTCTGATGTCATCATAGAACTCAATAAAGATCTCGACCTTTGTATTTTCATTCAAAGACATGGTTTTCCTGCGGCAAAGCCCTATTATTCGAAGGTGTTCAAGTGTTTGATGACTCCATATCTACACAATTCAATTAACTTTTGTAACAGGGAAAACGCTAAAGATGAAATGAAGGAAGTATTGGAAAAATCTGTATTTGATTCTAAGTTTCATCTTTTCTTAAAGGATTTGGCTGATAACAAGCTCTTCAATTTTTCTGAAGATAAAGTGAAACTCGCGGATCAAGTAGATATTTTGTATGAGAATCATGGATGTAAGATGCCCATCAGTAAGCCCCTGTTTCTTAAACAAGCTTTGAATTATTTAGGGGACAAATTGTCTGATTTTAATAAATTAGACCAAGGGATTAAGCAATTATTACTAGAGAAATGGAATAAAGAGTTGGAG
>DPAC01000067.1:4694-5036 GCA_003517675.1 Porphyromonadaceae bacterium
TATATTCCATTCAATGATGAAGCCATTAAAGAACACTTGTCGGGGAAATCAACGATAGGAGTTTATCCCTTATTGTCAGACAACACTTCTTTCTTCATTGCTGCCGATTTTGATGAAGCAAACTGGAGAGAGTCAATCCTGAATTTATATCATGTTTGTCTGGAAAAAGGACTTCCTGCGGTGATAGAACGTTCTCGTTCNNGATGTTTACGCCGTTCGTTGGGAAAAGAATGGCAGGGGAGGATACATGCCAGCCTATAAAGTTGATTGGAGCGACTACAATCAACACAAGGCAAAAGGGGGGAGCTTTGCCAATTATGAGAAGAAGGAATATATTCCATT